>NZ_JBEPAP010000024.1:0-45286 GCF_040298665.1 Streptomyces sp. NPDC001508 | reverse complement strand
CGCCGGGGCGGGCGCTTACCCGGGCGACCCCCCCCCGCCCATGGTCCGGGGCCGCACCCCGCCCCCGCCCCCCCCGCCCCGGCCCCCCCCCCCCGCCGCCCCCCCCGTCCGTGTGTCCATGCGCATACTGAGGCTGAGGGAAGGTGTCGTTCAGGGAGCGCTGAGGAGTGACGGAGGCCGAGGACCGCAAGCCTCGCTCGGACGAGGCGAGGACCACGTACGACCCCGAGATCACGTCCGAGTTCGCCGTTCCCCAGGGCCTCGTGGTCCCCAGGACCGGTGCCGAGTCGGAGACGACGTCCGAGTTCGCCGTACCCGAGGGCCTGGACTCGCCACAGCCTGCGGATGCCGAGCCGGAGGGGTCGGCGTTCAGCCTGCCCAGCACGTACAGCGCCCAGCACGCCCCGGCGCTGTTCACGCCGCCGACCGGGGTCCCGGCGGTCAGCATGACCAAGGACGCGCCCTGGCAGGACCGGATGCGCGCGATGCTGCGGATGCCGGTGGCCGAGCGGCCGGCGCCGGAGCCGGTGCCGAAGGCGGAGGAGGACGGCCCGGCCGTCCCGCGCGTCCTCGATCTGACCCTGCGCATCGGCGAGCTGCTGCTGGCGGGCGGGGAGAACGCCGAGGACGTGGAGGCCGCGATGTTCGCGGTCTGCCGTTCCTACGGGCTCGACCGGTGCGAGCCCAACGTCACCTTCACCCTGCTGTCGATCTCCCACCAGCCGTCGCTGGTGGACGACCCGGTGACGGCCTCACGGACGGTACGCAGGCGGGGCACCGACTACACGCGGCTGTCGGCGGTCTTCCAGCTCGTGGACGATCTCTCCGACCCGGAGACGCATGTCTCCCTGGAGGAGGCCTATCGGCGGCTCGCGGAGATCCGCCGCAACCGGCACCCCTACCCGGGCTGGGCGCTGACCGCGGCGAGCGGGCTGCTGGCCGGTGCCGCCTCGGTCCTGGTCGGCGGCGATCTGATCGTGTTCTTCGCCGCCGCCGTCGGCGCGATGCTCGGCGACCGGCTCGCCTGGCTGTGCGCGGGGCGCGGACTGCCGGAGTTCTACCAGTTCACGGCGGCCGCGATGCCGCCGGCCGCGATCGGGGTGGCGCTCACCCTGGCCCATGTCGACGTACGGGCGGCGGCCGTGATCACCGGTGGGCTGTTCGCGCTGCTGCCCGGGCGGGCGCTGGTGGCGGGCGTCCAGGACGGTCTGACGGGCTTCTACATCACCGCGGCCGCGCGACTGCTGGAGGTCATGTACTTCTACGTCGGCATCGTCATCGGCGTGCTGGTCGTCCTGTACTTCGGGGTCAAGGTGGGCGGCGGCCAGCTCAACCCGGAGGCCGCGGTGAACATCGAGAAGCGGCCGCTGCTGCAGATCGCGGCGGCGATGCTGCTGTCGCTGACCTTCGCCGTGCTGCTCCAGCAGGAGCGCTCCACGGTGCTGGCCGTCACCCTCAACGGGGGCGTCGCATGGTCGGTGTACGGCGCGATGTACAGTGCCGGCAACCTCTCGCCGGTCGCCTCCACGGCGGTGGCGGCGGGTCTGGTGGGCCTGTTCGGGCAGTTGCTGTCGCGCTACCGGTTCGCGTCCGCGCTGCCGTACACGACGGCGGCGATCGGTCCGCTGCTGCCGGGTTCGGCCACCTACTTCGGTCTGCTGTCCATCGCGCAGAACGAGGTCGACAAGGGGCTGGTGTCGCTGGCGAAGGCCGCGTCCCTGGCCATGGCCATCGCGATCGGGGTCAACCTCGGCGCGGAGATCTCGCGGCTGTTCCTTCGGGTGGGCTCCGCCGGGAAGCGGCGGGCGGCCAAGCGGACCAGGGGCTTTTGAGCGGCCGTTCGTACGGTCGGCGGCTCGGGGCCACTGGTCGTCGCGTCGGTCAGGGACGGGAGTTGCCCTGGCGGGAGTCGTACGGGTACTGCTGCCGGCCGTAGCCACCACCGTCGCCGTAGTTCTGATCGCCGTAACCCTGGTTCCCGTAGCCCCGGTTGTCGTAGCCCCGGTTGTCGTAGCCCCGGCCGTCCTGGCCCTGGTTCCAGTTGCCGTACGGGTCCTGGGGCTGCTGGGGCTGCTGGGGCTGCTGCGCCTGCTGCTGGGGCTGCGGCTCGTAGGCGGGCTCGATGCGGCGCAGCTGGGTCGTGGCGTCGTCCGTGGCCGGGGGCTGCTGCTGGAAGGGCTGCTGCGGGGTGGACTCGGCGGGCGGGTTGGCCTTGTTCTTGGAGCGGGCCCGCAGAAACTCGATGATGATCGGCACGACCGAGATCAGAACGATCAGGATGAGGATCATCTCGATGTGCTGATTCACGAAGTCGATGTTGCCCAGCCAGGAACCGAGCAGCGTGACGCCCGCGCCCCACAGGACACCGCCGATGACGTTGAAGACGAGGAACGAGCGGTACTTCATGCCGCTGACGCCGGCGATGATCGGCGTGAACGTACGCACGATGGGCACGAAGCGGGCCAGGACCAGGGACTTCGGGCCGTACTTCTCGAAGAACTCGTGTGCCTTGGTGACGTTCTCCTGCTTGAAGAGGCGGGAGTCCGGGCGGTTGAAGAGGCTCGGGCCGACCTTCTTGCCGAACATGTAGCCCGCCTGGTCGCCGAGGATCGCGGCGACGCAGATCAGGGCGATGGCCCCCCACAGCGGGAAGTCCAGCTGACCGGAGGTGATCAGCAGTCCGGCCGTGAACAGCAGCGAGTCACCCGGCAGGAAGAAGCCGATGAGCAGACCGGACTCGGCGAAGACGATGAGGAGCAGGCCCCAGATGCTGTAGGTGTCCAGCAGGTAATTGGGGTCCAGCCAGCTCGGTCCGAGGGCAATCGTCGTCACGGTTCCGGGCTCCTGAGGGGTGAGGGCGGCGGGGGCGTCCTGATGCGGCCGCACAAAGCTATCAACGCCAGGCGACCGCCCCGGGTTCCACCGGCGGCTCCAAGCCTCGCCGCCGGTACGAACGGACGAACAGGGGTGCCTCGCCGCCCCCGGCGCCCTGTGCGGTCCAGGCCGTGTGACGGGCGGCGTTGGCCAGGATCGCTTCCTTCAGGTGCTCGGCCAGGCCAGGCCGCGTCGCGTCGTAGAAGGCCTTGAAGCGCTCGTCGGCGACGTACATCTCGCCGAGGCAGCGGTGCATGTCGTGCGGGCAGGCGTAGAACCACCGGGAGATGTGCCGCCGGTGCTCCTCGGCCATGTCCATGGCCGGCTCGCCCGCCGGGGGCGCGCCCGCGTCCACCAGCGCCCCGTACCGCTCGCTCCAGTCGTCGGCCTCGGCCTGCAGCCGCTCCCAGTCCTCCTTGCTGTGGCGGGCGGCGCGGCGCTGCGACTCGGCGTACGCGTGCGTGCCGCCCCAGCGCGCCTCCGCCTCCTCGGCGTACTGCTCGGGATCCTTGTCCCCGAAGACCTCGAACCGCTCCTGCGGAGTGAGGTTGATGCCCATTCTGCGTGCCTCCATGGCGTGCTCCACGGCCTCGGCCATCCGCCGCAACGTCTCGATCCGGGCGGTCAGCAGTTCATGCCGGCGGCGCAGGTGCGCGGGTCCGCGTCCGGGTCGTCGAGCAGGACCGCGACCTCGTCGAGCGGAAAGCCGAGTTCCCGGTAGAACAGGATCCGCTGCAGCCGGTCGAGATCGGCGTCGCTGTACCGCCGGTGGCCCGCCCGGCTGCGCCCGCCCGGCACGAGCAGCCCGATCTCGTCGTAGTGATGCAGGGTGCGCACCGTGACCCCGGCGAACCCGGCGACCTGTCCCACGGAGTAGCTCACTTCCGCTCCTTCACTCGGTACGCGCTCCACGGTCGCCCCTCACGTGACGTGAGGTGCAAGCCCATTCCTCTCGGGATGTTCACCCACTTATGTCCGTTTATCGTGAGCCCGTGGCCCAGGACACGGCGCGGCAGGCGCCCACCGCTCCGGCGACCCCGGCGCGCGCCCTGCTGCCCTTGGTCCTGCCCGCCGTCGTGGTGGGTGTGCTGGCCAGTCTGCTCTTCGTCGGGGTGAGCGTGGCGGCCGAGAAGCTCCAGGGCGTGCTCTGGGCGGACCTGCCCGACACGCTGGGGATCGGCCGTCACTCCGTGGCGTGGATCTTCATCATGCTCACCGCGACCGGGATCGCCGTCGGCCTCGTGGTGTGGAAGGTGCCGGGGCACGCCGGGCCCGATCCGGCCACCCTGGGCCTGGACGCGCCCACGCTGCCGCCCGTGGTGCTGCCGGGCCTGCTGCTGGCGACCGCGCTGATGCTCGCGGGCGGTCCGAGCCTCGGCCCGGAGAACCCGATCATCGCCGCGAACGTGGGGCTGGCGCTGTGGCTGGGCACCCGGCTGGCGCCGGGGCTGCCGGGCGGCCTGTGGCCGGTGCTCGCGGAGTCGGCGACGATCGGCGCGCTGTTCGGTACGCCGGTGGCGGCGGCCCTGGTGATCTCGGAGGCGCTGGCCGGGCGGCCGATCAGGGGGCGGCTGTGGGACAACGTCTTCGCACCGCTCACGGCGGGCGCGGCGGGCGCCCTGACGACCACCCTGGTCGCCCACCCGACCTTCGATCTGCGGCTGCCGCCGATCGGCCGCCCGGCCTGGGCCGACGTGCTCGCGGCGCTCGTCGTCGCGGCGGCGGGCGCGCTGCTCGGCCTGTGCGCCGTCTGCGGCTTCCCGCATGTCCACGGGGCCTTCCGACGGCTGCGGCACCCGATGCTGATGCTGCCGGCGGGCGGGGTCGTCCTGGGGGCGCTGGGCGCGCTGGGCGGCCAGCTGACGCTGTTCAAGGGGCTGGACGAGGTCGGTGAGCTGGCGCGCCATCCCGAGGGCTGGACGGCCGGGCAGTTCGCCGGGATGGCGGTGGTGAAGCTGGCCGCGCTGCTGGTCGCCGCGTCCTGCGGGTTCCGGGGCGGCCGGATCTTCCCGGCCGTCTTCGTGGGCGCCGCCCTCGGCCTGTGCGCCCACGCCCTGGTGCCCGCCGTCGAGCCGGCGGTGGGCGTGGCCGCGGGTGTGCTGGGCATGCTCCTGGCGATCACCCGGCAGGCTTGGGTGAGTCTGTTCACCGCCGCGGTACTCGTGGCGTCGCCCGCGGCCCTCGCGCTGCTCTGCATCGCCTCACTGCCGGCCTGGCTGCTGGTGACCGGGCGACCGCAGATGCAGTTGCGCGCGGACGGTACGGCGATGCGCTGACCGGCCGGCCACCCTCGATCCTCCAGGAAGGCACCTTGATGGCACTGCACGAAGGCCCGCAGAAACACGAACACCGGCGGCTGTCCGTCAATCCGTTCTTCGGGGAGGCCAATCCGGTCGGCGGCATGGCCGAGGCTCCGCCCACCCACCGGCTGCCGAGCGCACCGCTCGCACCGTCGACCGCGTACCAACTGGTGCACGACGAGCTGATGCTGGACGGCAACTCCCGGCTCAACCTGGCCACCTTCGTCACCACCTGGATGGAGCCGCAGGCCGGTGTCCTGATGGCCGAGTGCCAGGACAAGAACATGATCGACAAGGACGAGTACCCGCGCACGGCCGAACTGGAGCGGCGCTGTGTGGCGATGCTCGCGGACCTGTGGAACGCGCCGGACCCGTCGGCCGCGGTGGGCTGCTCGACGACCGGCTCCAGCGAGGCGTGCATGCTGGCCGGGATGGCGCTCAAGCGGCGGTGGATGCACCGCAACCCCGACCGCTACCCGTCCAGCGGGGTCCGTCCCAACCTCGTCATGGGCGTGAACGTCCAGGTCTGCTGGGAGAAGTTCTGCAACTTCTGGGAGGTCGAGGCCCGCCAGGTGCCGATGGAGGGCGACCGCTACCACCTGGACCCGCAGGCGGCGGCCGGGCTGTGCGACGAGAACACCATCGGGGTCGTCGGCATCCTCGGCTCCACCTTCGACGGTTCCTACGAGCCGATCGCCGACCTGTGCGCGGCCCTGGACGACCTCCAGGACCGCACCGGCCTGGATGTGCCGGTGCACGTGGACGGCGCGTCCGGCGGCATGGTCGCGCCGTTCCTCGACGAGGACCTGGCGTGGGACTTCCGCCTGCCGCGGGTGGCGTCGATCAACGCCTCCGGGCACAAGTACGGCCTGGTCTACCCCGGCGTCGGCTGGGCACTGTGGCGGGACAAGGAGGCGCTGCCCGAGGAACTGGTCTTCCGGGTCAACTACCTGGGCGGCGACATGCCGACCTTCGCGCTGAACTTCTCCCGGCCCGGCGCACAGGTGGTCGCGCAGTACTACACCTTCCTGCGGCTGGGCCGCGAGGGCTACCGGGCCGTGCAGCAGTCCACCCGGGACGTGGCGCGCGCCCTCGCCGAACGGATCGAGACGCTCGGCGACTTCCGGCTGCTGACCCGGGGCGACCAGCTGCCGGTGTTCGCCTTCACCACCGCACCGGACGTGACCTCGTTCGACGTCTTCGATGTCTCCCGGCGGCTGCGCGAGAGCGGCTGGCTGGTCCCCGCGTACACCTTCCCGCCGCACCGCGAGGACCTGTCCGTACTGCGGATCGTGTGCCGCAACGGCTTCTCCGCCGACCTCGCCGACCTGTTCGTCGAAGACCTGACCCGCCTCCTGCCAGAGCTGCGCCGCCAGCCGCACCCCCAGACCCGGGACAAACAGTCGGCCACCGGCTTCCACCACTAGCGCGAGCCCCGAAGGAGCCCGGGGCGGAGTCACCATCCGGCTCCACCGCTCGGGCGCGCCCAGGGCCGTGCCCCAAAGGAGCGCGGGGAACGGCGCGACCAGCCACAACGCAACGCACCCGTAGCCAACCGACAACCGACCACACACCAAGCCCCGAACCCCAACGGCGCCGCACACGAAACCCGGCCGAACCAGCGGAGCAACTAGCGGCGGAACTTGCGGACCGCCAGCGGGAAGAACACCGCGAGCAGTGCGACCGGCCAGATCACCGCGGCCCAGACCTGCCCGCCCGCGGCGCCCTGTCCGCCGAGCAACTCCCGTACGGCGGTGGCGGTGTGGGACAGCGGGTTCCACTGGACGGCGGTGCCCAGCCAGCCGGGCATGGCGTCGGGCGTGGCGAAGGCGTTGGACAGGAAGCCGACCGGCCAGACGAGGATCTGCACGGCCTGGACCAGCTCCGGCCGGCCGGCGACCAGGGCGAGGTAAATGCCGATCCACAGCATGGCGAAGCGGAAGAGCAGCAGCAGGCCGAAGGCCGCGAGAAAGGCCCCGGCCGCGCCGTGCGGCCGCCAGCCCACCGCGCCGGCCACCGCGGCCATCAGCACCAGCCCGGCCGCCGACTGGAGCATGTCGGCGGCCGAACGGCCCACCAGCACCGACCCGTTGGCCATGGGCATGGCGCGGAAGCGGTCGATGACGCCCTTGTTGAGGTCCTGGGTGACGGCGAGCATCGTGCCCTCAAGGCCGAAGGCCATGGTGAGCGCGAGCATGCCGGG
Organism: Streptomyces sp. NPDC001508; assembly: GCF_040298665.1. Taxonomy (NCBI): domain Bacteria; kingdom Bacillati; phylum Actinomycetota; class Actinomycetes; order Kitasatosporales; family Streptomycetaceae; genus Streptomyces; species Streptomyces sp. NPDC001508. The sequence goes on along the minus strand of NZ_JBEPAP010000024.1, from coordinate 37,909 downwards.
CACCAGGTAGTCGACGTAGTCGCCGCGCACGCCCCGGCCGCCGCCGACCAGGTAGCCGAACATCAGCAGCAGCATCACGGGGAAGAGCAGCGCGACGAGCAACGACCCGGGCTGCCGCGCCCAGTGGGCGAGTTCGCGGCGGGTCATGGTCCAGGAGTCGGTCAGGGCGTGGCTGCTCACACGGTCTCCTTGGTCCGGTCGGTACGGTCCTCGCGCCCCGTCAGGTGCAGGAACACCTCGTCCAGGGTCGGCCGGCGCAGGGCGATGTCCGCCGCCTCGACACCGGAGCCCTCCAGGGCCCGTACGACCGCGGAGAGCGCCGCCATCCGGTCGGTGACCGGGGCGCTGAGCAGCCGGCGGTCGGTGTCGACGGTGACGTCCGCGGGGCGCAGCGGCAACAGGGCGAGCGCGGCGCCCAGTTGGCCGGCGTCGCGCAGCACGATGTCGATGCGGTCGCCGCCGGTGAGCGCCTTCAGTTCGTCGGCGGTGCCGTCGGCGACGACCCGGCCGTGGTCGACGACCGAGATGCGGTCGGCGAGTTGGTCGGCCTCCTCCAGGTACTGGGTGGTGAGCAGGACCGTCGTACCGCCGCCGACCAGGGAGCGGACCGAGGTCCACACCTCGGTGCGGCCCCGCGGGTCGAGCCCGGTGGTCGGCTCGTCCAGGAACAGCACGTCCGGCTCCGTGATCAGGGAGGCGGCCAGGTCGAGACGGCGGCGCATGCCACCGCTGTAGGCGCGGACCGGCCGGCGGCCGGTGTCGGCGAGGCCGAAGCGCTCCAGGAGTTCGCCGGCCCGCACGCGCGCGTGGCGGGCGCCCAGGTGATGGAGACGGCCGAACATCTCCAGGTTCTGCCGGCCGCTCAGCTCCTCGTCCAGGGCCGTGTGCTGGCCCAGCAGCCCGATCCGGCGGCGCACCGCGGGGGCCCGGGTCAGCACGTCGTGCCCGGCCACCTCGATCCGGCCGCTGTCCGGCCTGAGCAGGGTGGACAGGATCCGGACCAGGGTCGTCTTGCCCGCGCCGTTGGGTCCGAGCACCCCGTGCACCGTGCCGCGGGCGACCGTGAGGTCGAGCCCGTCCAGCGCGGGTCTGCCGCCGTATGTCTTGCGTGCCGCGTCGACGCTGATCGCCGCTTCGGTCACTGCCACTCCCTCGTTAGTCAAACTTGACTACTAGGGCGAAGCTAACTGCTCCCACTCGATTGGTCAAACTTGATTAGCGGTCGTCCTCGGGATGCGGCTCACCCGTCGCGTACGGGTTCCGCTCGCCGTCCGCGAGCACCCCGACGAACTGGGCGCCCTCCCCCGCGAACGTGTACGCACCCGCCTCGATGCGCTCGATCAGTCCCCGCGTCCACTCGGCCTCACCGTCGGCCGTGTGGAGCCAGAGGTTCATGATCTCGCCGATGTGCCCGTACTGCCCCGGACCTTCCTCGGGCACATAGTTCTCGGTGACGGCGGAGCGCCACTCCTCGATCCGCCGGATCCGCTCCTTCAGCAGCGCCACCGCCTCGGTCCGCGGCAGGTCGACGATGAAGCCGATGGCGGCCGACTTGACGTCCATCCGCTGGTCGTACGAGGTCAGCGCCTCGCGCACCAGCCGGAAGTACTCCTCGGTGCCCGCCTCGGTGATCTCGTACTCCGTGCGCGGCGGGCCTCCGGCGGTGGACGGCGCGATCTCGTGCGCGCGCAGCAGGCCCTGCTTGGCCATCTGCTTCAGGGCGTGGTAGATCGAGCCGGGCTTGGCGTTGGACCACTCGTGCGCGCCCCAGTACTCCAGGTCGTTGCGCACCTGATACCCGTGGGCCCGCCCGTGCTGACGGACGGCGCCCAGCACGAGAAGACGGATCGCTGACATGCGACCCAGGTTATGACCCCCAGATCACCCACCCCACCCAAGACCCCACCACCGACCGCCGAGAGCCCCACCCGCCGACGCCGCGATGCATGGGACCGCCCCGGGGAAGCCATGCCCCGCCCCCCGCCGGGCACAAGAAAGCGAATACCTCCAGCGAAATCGCCCTCTCCGCAAGGACCAGAACCAGCCAGACCACCCACCTGCGGGGCCCCGCGGCACGAGCCCGTCAAGCCCCCATGAGCCTGCCCGCGACATCGCCCGGCCACGGATACCGACCCGTGGGGCCGCCCGAAGGCGGAAGCCACAGCGCCGGAGTCACGAGCCATCTGAGCGCGGGCCTGCAACTGTTCCACCCGCCCCACGCACCGAAACCGCTCCCGCCTGCGGGCATCGTCCACCCACCGATGCCGCCCGCCCCTAAGAGGCACCCGCTCGCACACACCGGCAGCCGCCGAAGTCCTCCGCCGCCCGCAGAAGCCGCCGACCGAGCCAAGCGAAGCCGTCGCCCGCGGCTGCCGCCAGACCGTACGAGCCGTCCGCCCGCGGCTGCCGGCGAACCGTGCGGGCCGTTCACCCGGAGGAGCCGACGTCCGTGGCCACCGTCGCGGCCGCCACCCGCCGGTGCCCTCGGCCACCGAAGTCCGGGGCCGTCAGAACGGGAACGAGGTCCGGCCGTGTTGTACCGAGATCCACTTCAGGGTCGTGAACGCGGTCAGCGTCGTCTCGCCGTTCAGGCGGCCGATTCCGGAGTGCTTCTCGCCGCCGAAGGGCACCAGCGGCTCGTCGTGGACCGTGCCGTCGTTGACGTGGAACATCCCCGTCTCGACCCGCTTGGCGAACGCCACGCCCCGCTCGATGTCGGCCGTGTGCACCGCGCCGCTCAGCCCGTACGGGGTGTCGTTGACGATGCGGACCGCCTCCTCCTCGCCGTCGAACGGCACGAGCAGGGCGACGGGGCCGAAAATCTCCTTGCGCAGCAGCGGGGAGCGGATCGGTACGTCCGTCAGGACGGAGGGCTCGACCAGGTTGTCGGTCGTGCTGCCGCGCACCAGGACGGTGGCGCCCTCGGCCTCGGCCTGTTCGATGGCGGCCGAGATGGCGTTCGCCTGGAGGGAGTTGATGACCGGCCCGATGACCGTCTGCGGGTCGCTCGGGTCGCCCGTCTTCAGCGTCCTGACCTTGGCCACGAACTTCTCGGTGAACTCGTCCGCGACCGCACGGTCCACCAGGACCCGGTTGGCGGCCATGCAGACCTGGCCCTGGTCGACGTACCGGCTGAAGACGGCCGCGTCGACCGCGTAGTCGAGGTCGGCGTCGTCGAGGACCACCAGGGCGCTGTTGCCGGCGAGTTCCAGCACCGTCCGCTTGAGCTGGCCGGCGCAGACGGTGGCGATGTGCCGGCCCACCTTGTCGGAGCCGGTGAAGGAGATCACCTTGGGGACCGGATGCTCGATGAAGGCGTCACCGATCTCGGCGATGTCGGTGAGCACCACGTTCAGCAGCCCGGCCGGCAGTCCCGCGTCCTCGAAGAGCCGGGCGAGCAGCGTGCCGCCGCACACCGGGGTGTCCTGGTGGGGTTTGAGGACGACGGCGTTGCCCAGGGCGAGGGCCGAGGCGACCGGCTTGATCGACAGCAGGAAGGGGAAGTTGAAGGGGCTGATGACGCCGATCACGCCGACCGGGACACGGTAGACCCGGTTCTCCTTGCCGTCGCTCGGGGACGGCAGGAGCCTGCCCTCGCAGCGCAGCGCCAGCTGGGCCGCCTCGCGCAGGAACTCCTTGGCGAGGTGGATCTCGAACCGGGCCTTCAGGAGCGTGCCGCCGAGTTCGGCGACGATCATGTCGGTGATCTGCTGTTCCCGCTCCTCGACCAGGCGCAGGACCCGTTCGAACAGGAGGCGGCGGGTGTAGGGGTTGGTCTCGGCCCACGCGCACTGGGCACGGGCCGCGGCCCGGTAGGCCAGATCGACCTCGTCGACGGTGGCTATGGTGATCGAGGCCAGCTTCTCGCCGTCGTACGGGTTGAAGTCGATGATGTCCCAGGAACCGGTGCCCGAACGCCACTCACCGTCGATGTACTGCTGGGCCAGGTCGGTGAAGCAGGACGACATGTTGTGATCCCTCGATCCCCTTGCTGCCGAAGCAGCCAGCCAGACACCCGATCAACTTCACGGCTGATCACGCTCACGGTCTCATCACGCTGATCAGGCGTCATCGTACTTGTGTTGACGGTGAGTTGGGGTGTCACCTGGGGATACGAATGTCCGTGGGATCGGATCCGCCCCGCCGGGCAGGGGCGCGATCAGGACAGCTGGAGCAGCCCGCGCAGCAGATCACGGCTCTCGTCCGGCCCCGGGCTGTCCTGCTGCAACTCCTTGAGCGCGTGCTCGTACTGGGCGACGTCCTCGCGTTTGTCCAGATACAGCGCGCTGGTGAGCTGCTCCAGATAGACCACATCGGACAGATCGGACTCGGGGAAGCTGAGGATGGTGAAGGCGCCGCTCTCTCCGGAGTGCCCGCCGAAGCCGAACGGCATGATCTGCAGCCGTACGTTGGGCTGCTGGGAGATCTCGATCAGGTGCTGGAGCTGGCCGCGCATCACCTCCCGGTCGCCGTAGGGACGGCGCAGGGCGGCCTCGTCCAGGACGATATGGAACTCGGGCGCGTTCTCGGCGACGAGGTACTTCTGCCGTTCCAGGCGCAGCGTGACGCGCCGTTCCACGTCGGCGACGCTCGCGCCCTTCATGCCGCGCCGCACGACCGCACGGGCGTACTCCTCGGTCTGCAGCAGACCGTGCACGAACTGCACCTCGTACACCCTGATGAGGGAGGCGGCGCCCTCCAGGCCCACATAGGTGGGGAACCAACTCGGCAGTACATCGGAGTAGCTGTGCCACCAGCCGGCCACGTTCGCCTCCCGGGCGAGCGAGAGCAGCGACTCGCGCTCCACCTCGTCCGTGATGCCGTACAGCGTCAGCAGGTCTTCCACGTCCCGTGTCTTGAAGCTCACCCGGCCCAGCTCCATCCGGCTGATCTTCGACTCCGAGGCACGGATCGAGTACCCCGCGGCCTCGCGCGTGATGCCGCGAGACTCACGCAGTCGCCTGAGTTGCGAGCCGAGCAGCATGCGTCGCACCACCGATCCGGGCTCTCCCGCGCTCACGTTCGCCAGCCTCCCCAACCGTCTTCAAGGGCCGAAGTCTGCCACTAAAACACTTCGAGCAGTACTCGTCCGGTTACGGAAACGGAAAGACGCCAGAGTTCTCCCGCAGGAAGGAGCCGGGACGGAGCAGTGAACCGGCGAGCCTCGTGCGCAAGGTTGGCGGAAAAAATGACCAAGAAGTGGTACGGGAGGGAGCAATTCGGCCTCGTGCACGTGCATCTGCCCTTGCATCTGCTGTGCGCATCCGAAACCATGGTCCCGCGCCACCGCTGCATCGCAACGACCGCGAATTCCCGGGAGTGCCTCGCATGGGGACGAATGGATCGACCATGCTCAAGCCGTTACGGCAGGGCCTTCCGCCACTGGACCCGGCGGCCGCCTCCAGCGCCGCCTCCTGCGCCCTGCCCGCCCGGTACGAGGCGGTGCGCGAGGCCCGTCGGTTCACCCGCGGCACCCTGGACCAGTGGGACGTCGGCGACCGCTTCGACGACATATGCCTGGTCGTCTCGGAACTCGTCACCAACGCCCTGCGGCACGCGCTGCCGGGCGACGGCGGCGTCGATCCGTCCGCGGCGGTGCGGCTGCATCTGATGCGCTGGACCGAGCGGCTGGTGTGCGCGGTGCGCGATCCCAGCCACGACACCCCGGTCGCCCATGCCGTCGAGGACCATGTGGCGGAGTCGGGACGCGGGCTGTTCCTCGTCGAGTCCTTCAGCGAGGGCTGGGGCTGGCACCCGCTCGCGGGCACCATCAGCGGCAAGGTCGTCTGGGCCCTGTTCCGGCTCCCGCCGGGGGTCTGACGCGGCACCGCACCGTCCGACGCCGCCGTTCTACGCGCGTCTCCCCGGTCTCGTACGACGGGGTGCCGACGGCTGCCCGGACGCCGGCGTCAGCTCGGGGCGCCGGCGTCAGCTCGTTATCAGGTGGTCGAACTCGCCGTCCTTGATCCCGAGCAGCATCGCCTCGATCTCCGCGCGGGTGTAGACGAGGGCGGGTCCGTCGGGGTAGCGGGAGTTGCGTACGGCCACGTCTCCGCCGGGCAGCCGGGCGAACTCCACGCAGGAGCCCTGCGAGTTGCTGTACCGGCTCTTCTGCCAGGCCACGCCGGCCAACTGCGTGGCAGCCATGCCGTTGTACACGTCGTACCCCCCGTACCCGCCGTCAACGTCGAGGTTCACAGGTTGCTCCCCGCTGGTGCACTGGCTGGTGTGGCCATTGATGCAGTGGTCAACTGATCGTGATCATAACCTTGTTCATGTGCAGATGCATGGGCGAATGCACGTGCACGCGGGGTGGTCCTTTGGTTACAGCTTTGACGACCCTTTTACCGAAGCCCTTCAAGCGTCTGCCCCAGGCTTCGCATGACATGCTTACGCCAACCCCCGTCCATGATCTTCCGCGCCATCATCTGTGCCGGGTCGTCCGGGTCGAATCCCTCGTGCACCAGGAACAGACGCGTGCCGCGCCCTTCCTGTTCCAGCGTCCAGGTGATGGTCCAGTCCGCGGGATTGGCCGGATCGGCGTCAGTCCACCGGACGGACAGCATCCGCTCGACGTCGTAGGCGAGAACCAGCACGTCGACGACGCCGGAGAAGCGGGAGTGGGGACGCGGAACCGAGGTCATCCGGTACCGGTGGCCGACCTCGAGCCGGAACTGCTCAGCGCCGGGCATCTGCCACTGCGCGAGCAGTTCGGGCTCGGTGAGGGCACGCCAGACCTTGGCGGGCGGGTGCGGGAGGAACTGGTCGACGCGGATGGTGGTGAGGTCGCCTGCGTCGCCTTCCGGGGGGCGGTCGCTCATGAGCGATCACTGTCGGGCATGCGGTCGAGCAGTTCGCCGAGCCCCTTCAGACGGTCGCGCCAGAACCGCTCGTACGGATGGAGCCAGTCCTGCAACTCGGCGAGCGGCGCCGCCTCCAGACGGTAGATGCGCTGCCGGCCGGAGCGCTGCTCGGAGACGAGGCCGGCCGCCCGGAGCACCTTGAGGTGCTCCGAGAGGCTGGGGCGGCGCATCGCGAAGTGATCGGCCAGGGCCTGGACGGGCTGCGGCCCGCCGTCGCGCAGGAGCCGCAGCACCTCGCGCCGGGTGGCGTTGGCGAGCGCGGCGAAGACGCGGTCCTCGGCGTCCTCGCGGGCCCCGGTCGTCGTCATGCGTTCCTTCCCGCCCAGCGCCGAGCCTCCGTGAGCAGCATCAGACCGTTGCCGTCCGGGTCCCGGAAGGAGGCCATCCGGCCCCACGGGAACTCGTCCGGGCCCCGCACGGCGGTGCCCGCCTCGGCGAGCCGCGCGCAGTCGGCGTCGACATCGGTCGTCACCAACATGATCCCCCGGCTCGAACCGGGTCGGAAATCGCCCATCCCCTGCCCGGAGAGCGTGAAGACGGTCTGTGCGCCCTCGGGAGCGACCTGGAGCCATCGGCCCTGGGGCATGTCGAGGTCGGCGGTGACCCGAAAGCCGAGGACCTCGGTGTAGAAGCGCAGGGCACGGTCCTGGTCGGCGACGGGGAGCGTGACGAACGAGGCATGCGTGATGGTCATGCGTCCGACCATAAGTAGGAGATTCCCTACGCGTCAAACATAGGGAATCTCCTACCTGTTTCTGTGGGGCGTCTCACAGCGCCCGGGGGTGCTCTCAGCGGCTGGAGTAGGGCAGCAGGGCCATCTCACGGGCGTTCTTGATCGCACGGGCCAGGAGCCGCTGCTGCTGTGCGGTGACATGCGTGACCCGCCGGCTGCGGATCTTGCCGCGGTCCGAGATGAATCTGCGCAGCAGATCGGTGTCCTTGTAGTCGATGTACTCGATCCCGGCCTGCTCCAGCGGGTTGGGCCGGTTCTTGACGGGCTTGCGCTCACTCTTGCGGGGCATGGCGGTCAGACCTCCAGGAGGGAGTCGAAGGCGGGCGGCAGCCGCTTCCAGGCGTCGCGCCCGGCGGCGTACTCGGCGTCGGTCAGCAGGCAGGACTCCAGCAGCCGCGCCAGTCCGTCGCGGTCGAGTCCGGGTGAGGTGAAGACGAGGTGCTGGCAGCGGTCGCCGTGCTCCGGGTGCCAGTCCAGCGCGGCGGCGGCACGGCGCACCGGCGGGATCATGTCCCAGGCGGCGTCGGGCAGCGAGGCCAGCCACGGGCCCGCGCTCTCCACGCACAGGGCACCGCCCGCCGCGTCCCAGTGCAGCAGCGTGTCGGGACGGTCGGCGAGCCAGAACCGCCCCCGGCTGCGGGCGGCGGCGCAGGTCACGTCCTCCAGCGCCGCGTACAGCCGCTCCGGGTGGAAGGGCCGGTGCCGACGCCAGACGAAGGTGGCGACACCGTGCGCGTCGGCCTCCGCGGGCAGCAGGGCGCAGGCCGGGTGCTGGGCCGCCGCGGCGGCCTCCACGTCGAATCCGGCGAGGGCGGCGCGCGCGAGCGCCGGAAGCGGACGGCCGCCCGCCGGGCCCACCGCGTTCGCCGTGTCCGCGTCCCCCGCCTCCGGCCGGTCCTGGCCCCGCGGCGCGCCGACTTCGCCGGCGTGGACCTGCTCGACCGGGAGCCCCGTGGCGCCGCCGAACGACCGGCTGTCCGCGATCGGGACCTGCCGGGCCGTCGGGTGGAGCTGCGACAGCAGTTCGCGGTCCTCGTCGTCGGCCTCGGGCGAATCGGCCACGGCGAGCACGGGGGCGTACTCCAGTTGCCGGGCGAAGGTGTCGGCGACCGTGCGCTGGTCGGTGGCCGCCGCCGCGAGCCCGCGCTCGGCGAGGTCGTCGCCGTTGCCGAGGTACGGCAGCACCAGGGCCGGGTCGACGGCGGTGATCACGCCGGTGACGGTGAGCCCGCCCGCGGTGACCACCTCGGCCATCGCCTTGGGCTCGACCGAGTCCCACAGCTCCACCACCGCGAGCCGGGTCCGCCCGTCCCGTGCGAGCCGGCGCAGCTCGGGCACCAGGTCCTCGCGCAGCGCGCAGCACGCACAGTCGTTGACGAGGGGCGCCTCGCCGACGGCCAGCAGCCCGCCGGCGTCGCGGACCGTGCGCACCACCGTGCCGGCCGGGGCCGTCTCCAGGTCGTGATGGAGCACGACGCTGCCGGGCACGTCCGCGAGGAGCCGCGCCACGGCCGTCCTGCGGGCGTCGGCGTGCAGCCCGCCGACGATCACGACCGACAGACTCACGCTCCGCCCCGTTTCCCGTACCGACGCTCGAAGCGCTCGACGCGCCCCGCCGTGTCCAGGACGCGGGCGGTGCCGGTGTAGAAGGGGTGGCTGACGTTCGAGATCTCGACGTCCACCACCGGGTAGGTGTTGCCGTCCTCCCACTCGATGGTCTTCTCGCTGGTCATGGTCGACCGGGTGAGGAAGGCGTGGTTCGCGGCCCGGTCCCGGAAGACCACGGGACCGTAGGCCGGGTGGATTGCCTTGCGCATGGCGGGGGTTCAGCGCTCCTCTCGGAAGTCGACATGCCGGCCGAGGACCGGGTCGTACTTGCGCAGAGTCATGCGGTCCGGGTCGTTGCGGCGGTTCTTGCGGGTCACGTAGGTGTAGCCGGTCCCGGCCGTGGACCGGAGCTTGATGACCGGACGGAGTTCGTTGCGAGCCATGCTGCTATGTTACTGAAAATGAATTCCATTAACAGCAGTAGACGAGGAGAGGTACGTCACCCATGTCCGCCCACTGCATGCTGACCGGCGCACAGCCCGGCTTCGGCAACCGCATCTCCCACTCCCACCGGCGCACGTCCCGCCGCTTCGACCCCAACATCCAGACCAAGCGCTACTGGCTGCCCGGCGAGGGCCGGTACGTACGGCTGCGGCTGAGCACGAAGGCGATCAAGACGGTCGACGCGATCGGCGTCGAGGCGGCCGTGGCGCGCATCCGCGCGCGCGGAGTGAAGGTCTGAGGAAGACGGGAGAACGCCATGGCGAAGAAGAGCAAGATCGCGAAGAACGAGGAACGGCGGCGGACCGTCGCCCGGCACGCCGCCCGCCGCGCCGAGCTGAAGGAGATCATCCGGCGGCCGTCCTCCGCCGAGGAGCAGCGGCTCGCCGCGCAGCGGGAACTGCACGGGCAGCCGCGCGACGCCAGCGCCACGCGCGTGCGCAACCGTGACCAGGTGGACGGCCGTCCGCGCGGCTACCTCGGCGCCTTCGGACTGTCCCGGATCAACCTGCGCGAGCTGGCGCACCGCGGACACCTGCCCGGCGTACGGAAGTCCTCCCGGTAAGTCCTGGTAGCTTGCTGCGGTCGTTCGACAGGCCGGCTACAGCTTGGGAGCTTCCAGTGACTTCGGCGACTAGGACGGTTCGGATCGCGGCCACGGCCGCGGGGCTGACGGGCGCGCTCACGCTGACCGCGTGCGGTGGCGGCGGCTCCGACGCCTCACCGCGTCCGAGCACGTCCGCGGCCGGCTCGGCCCCCTCCTCCACCGCGTCCGCCTCGGAGACCGGCGGTGCCACGGCCTCGTCCGGCACCCTTCAGGGCAGCTGGCTCACCACGTCCGGCGGCAAGGCCGTGGCCCTGGTGATCACCGGCGAGCGGGCCGGGCTCTTCGCGACCGGCGGTGCCGTGTGCAGCGGGACCGCCGGACAGGAGTCGGGCATGCAGATGATCCATCTGACCTGTACGGACGGCAGCGACGACCGGAAGTCCGGGATGGTCGACTCCGTGGACGGGGACACCCTGAAGGTGACCTGGTCCGGCAAGCTGGGCCAGGAGACCTACGCCAAGGCCGAGGGCGGCAAGCTGCCGACGGGACTGCCCACGACGAACCTCGGTTCCTGACGGGGAGGAGCCGTTCCTGACCCGGGTGCCGTTCGTGACCCGGGTGCCGTTCCTGACCGGGGGGGTCGGCTCCTGACCGGGAGGGGGCCGTTCGTGACCCGGAGGGTCGGTTCCTGACGCGGAGGGTCGGTTCGAGAGCCTGAGGGGGCCGTTCGCGACCCGGGAGGGGGCCGTTCGCGATGCGGAAGGGGCGGTTCCTGACGGGGAGGGTCGTTCCCGACCCGGGAGGGGGCGACTCCTGACTCGGGGGTCGGCTCCTGACCAGGGAGGGTGGGTTCCTGACGCGGAGGGTCGGTTCGAGAGCCTGAGGGGGCCGTTCGCCACCCGGGAGGGTCAGCTCCTGACGGGGAGGGTCGTTCCCGACCCGGGAGGGGGCGGCTCCTGACCTGGGAGGGTCAGCTCCTGACCCGGAGAGGGGACCGTTTCGTGACCCGGAGGGTCGGCTCCTGATGCGGATGGCCGGTTCCTGACGCAGGAGGGGGCCGTTCCTGACCCGGGAGAGGACCGTTCGTGACCCGGAGGGTCGGCTCCTGACCCGGGAGGGGTCGGTTGGTGAGCCGGAGAGGGTGGGGGCGCGCGATCGGGTGCGGGCGCCAGGCATGATGATGCTGGGTACACCGTCACGACCTCGACAGGGACCCCACACATGCGCGCCATTCCGCTCACCGTCACCGTCCTCGCCACCGCCCTCGCTCTCACCGCCTGCGACGACGGCGGTGGGGGCACGAACGACAAGGGCGGCTCGGCCTGCGCCGTTGGCGGGGTCTCCCTGCAGATCGGGTCGGCGAGTGTGGCCCCGGCCGCCGGTGACACGGGTGAGGTGCCCGTCAGCATCACCAACCAGAGCGCGCCGTGCACCCTGGACGGCTTCGCCGGCGTCGCACTGGACGCCGGCGGGACCCCGGTCACCGTGCCCGCCCTGAAGGACGCGAAGGCGCAGAAGCTGAAGCTCGCCAAGGGCGACTCGGCGTCCTTCACGATCAGCTATGTGCGCGGTGCGGCGGGCGACGGGACCGGTGTGGCGGCGAAGACGGTGGAGATCAGCCTGCCGGGCTCCAAGGACGTCAAGAGCTTCCCGTGGACGTACGGCCCCGTCGCGGGCAAGACCGGCGAGGACACCCCGGACGCCTCCGTGGGCGCCTTCCAGCAGTCCGGCGACTGAGCCCGGCCCACACCGCACCCCGGACCCACGCTCACTCCACCCCACGGCGGGACACGACCCGCGCCCGATCCGCCGCACGGGCACCCTCCACCCGACCCGCCGCGTCACCGGCCCCACCCCCACGGAACGAGACGCCCCCAGCAATCCAGCGACCGAACCCAGAACACACCCACACCCCCGAGCCCACGCTCACTCCACCCCACGATGAGACACAACCCGCGCCCGATCCGCCGCACGGGCACCCTCCACCCAACCCGCCGCGTCACCGACCCCACGCAGACGGGTCGAGGTCGTGTGCGGGAACATGCGCTCCATGTGTTCGCTCACCGCGACCTCCCGGGTGGCCAGGACCGGGAGCAGCTCGGGGCCGGCCTGGATCTCGGCGGCGGCCGTGAGGCGGTCGCCGACTCGCTGGGCGTAGGCCGCGAGGAACGACTGCCGGAAGGTCTTGGTCCGCTTGCGCCCACCCGCCCGCTGCGCCGCCTCCGCCGTGGCCATGGCGTGCGTGGCCTGCACCAGCAGCGAGGTGTACAGCAGCTCGACCGCCTCCAGGTCCGCCGCGAAACCGACGACCGTGGAGAAGCCGAACGGCTCGTGCCACACCGCGCGGCAGTGGTTCGCGGTGGCGACCGCGTCCAGAAGCACCGCCTTGGCCTGCTCGTACGGCGGCTCGACCCCGATCCGCCAGGCGCCGGGCGCGTCCGCAGCGGGCGCCTCGGCGGCCAGCAGCGCCTCATCGATGCTGTGCCGGGCCATCAGCTCCTGCGCCTTGGCGCTCAGCGCCTCCGCCTCCTCCGGATACCCGGTCGCCTCCGCCTTGGCGAGCAGCGCACGGATCCGGCCGAGCATGCGGTCGGCCGGACGCCCCCGGTCCGGCGCCTGCCCGTCCGGGGCCGGTCGAGCGCTCGGGGGGTCCGCCGGCGTTTCCAGGGTGGGCAGCCGCAGCAGCAGCCGGTACAGCTCCAGGACGGCGGTCGCGTGCGAGAAGCGGTCCGTCCCGCGCGCGGGAGCGGCCGGGAGGTCGGCGAGCTGCGCCGCCCAGCGCGGGCCGCGGGGCCGGTCGGCCGCCGACTGCGCGCGGATCAGCGCCGCCGCCAGCCCGATGTGCACGTCCTCCAGTTCGCGTCGCACCATCCGGACGACATCGGCGGGCTGCCAGCCGCGCCGCCAGGACGCCGCCACGAACTCCTCGCCCCGCAGGGCGAGTTCGGCGTCCGCGGCGGGGTCGGCCGCGAGGAGGGACGCGCCCGTGTCGAGGCCGGAATCGGTGCCGTCGTAGAGGGCGACCCGGAAGGCCCGCTCCACGGTGCTGGTCGTACTGCTGCTCACCCGTCGATCGTGCCACGCCCCACCGACAGCGGCCCACGCCGTCCACACCCTGTGGATAACTCCCCGCCCGAGACACCGATCCGGGCAAGGAGCCTGGCACCGATCCGGGGCGCAGACCTTGGGCACCGATCCGGGCGGGGACTCTGGGGGCCGATCCGGGCGCGGAGCCGACACGCCGACGCGGACCACCCCGGTCCGCGATTTCCGCTCGCCTCCGCCGGATCGCGCGGCCATGCCCCGGGCGCGTCCGCGACTTCAGCGGGACCGGGTTCGCGACGGCGGCGGCGCGGCTCACGGCGACTCACAAGCAGGCCCCCTCAAGGTGTCAACTTCGGGTTGACACCCCTCAGCTGTCAACCTAGGGTTGTCACATGACGACCCATCACGGAGTCGGCGGGACCATCCGTCTCGACGACCTCATCGACGCCATCAAGAAAGTCCACACCGAACCCCTCGACCAGCTCCAGGAGGCGGTGATCGCCACCGACCACCTGGGCGACGTGGCCGACCATCTGATCGGGCACTTCGTCGACCAGGCGCGGCGCTCGGGCGCGTCCTGGACCGATATCGGCAAGAGCATGGGGGTCACCCGGCAGGCGGCCCAGAAGCGCTTCGTACCGAAGGAGTCGATCGACCTGGACCCCAACCAGGGGTTCAGCCGCTACACCCCGCGCGCCCGGAACGTGGTGATCACCGCTCACGCCAAGGCCAAGGAGGCCGGCAACGCCGAAGGCGTGCCCGAGCACCTCGTCCTCGGGCTGCTCTCCGAGCCGCAGGCCATGGCCGCGAAGGCGATCACCGCGCAGGGCGTGTCGCTTGAGGCAGCCCGCGAGGCGGCCACCGCGGCACTGCCGCCCGCCACCGAGGACGCGCCGGACCTGGTCCCGTACGGCTCGGACGCCAAGAAGGTCCTGGAACTCACCTTCCGCGAGGCCCTGCGGCTCGGCCACAACTACATCGGCACCGAGCACATCCTGCTGGCCCTGCTGGAGCACGAGAACGGCCAGGGCGTGCTCAGCGGCCTCGGCATCGACAAGCCGGCGACGGAGCAGTACGTCGCCGAGCTGCTGGAGGTAATCGTCCAGCGTCACAAGGAGCAGGACCAACAGAGCGACTGAGACCCAAGGCACGCGTCCGAGGGACTGCCGGGACTGACGGACTCGGGGACTGACGGCCTGGCGGACTGAAGCACGAGGATCACGCCTCGGGGACTGAGTCGCAACAAGCACACCGAAGGGACTGAAACCGCAGGTCAGAGCAGGTTGTCAGACCCGCCTGCCACACTCGTGGACATGACCGACCGGTGGGCGCTCGCTCCGGCCGAGGACGGTGGCGTGGACATCGCCCCCCTCGGTCCGGACGGGCTGCCCGCCGGCCCGGTGCGGCGGGAGCCCGATCTCGCCGGGGCGGTGCGGGACCGGCCCGGGGTGACGCGCTGGGTGTGGCGGTCGACCCCCGAGGTCTACCCACGTCTGCTTGCCACGGGGGTCCGAGTGGACAGGTGCTACGACATCGAGGACGCCGAAACACTCCTGCTGCGCCACGAGGGGCGGTACGGCGAGCCACGCTCGGCCGCCGCCGCCCTGGCCCGGCTGCGCGGCGGCCCCGTACCGCCCGATCCGCCGCTGCGCCCGGCCGAACCCGGCGCGCAGCCACCGCTGTTCGAGCCGCAGGGCGCCCGCCTGCCGCTCGACGACCTGATCGCGGTCTACGCCGACCAGCAGCGGCGGCACGCCAGGGCGGACCGTCCCGACCGGATGCGGCTGCTGACGGCGGCCGAGTCGGCGGGGATGCTGGTGGCCGCCGAAATGAACCGCGCGGGCCTGCCCTGGCGCGCGGACGTGCACCGCGAGGTCCTGGACGGCCTGCTCGGCGAGCGGTACGCGGGCGGGGGTGAACCACGCCGGCTGGCCCAGCTGGCGGACGAGGTGTCGGCAGCGTTCGGCCGACGGGTGCGGCCCGATCTGTCGGCGGACGTCATCAAGGCCTTCGCGCAGGCCGGGATCAAGGTGAGGTCCACCCGTCGCTGGGAGATCGAGTCCGTCGACCACCCGGCGGTCGGACCGCTGCTGGAGTACAAGAAGCTGTACCGCGTCTGGGTGGCCCATGGCTGGACATGGTTGCAGGACTGGGTGCGGGAGGGCCGGTTCCGGCCCGAGTTCCTCGCCGGCGGGACGGTCACCGGGCGCTGGGTGACCAACGGCGGGGGCGCGCTGCAGATACCCAAGGTGATCCGGCGGGCGGTGGTCGCCGAACCCGGCTGGCGGCTCGTCGTGGCCGACGCCGACCAGATGGAACCGCGCGTGCTCGCGGCGATCTCCCGCGACCCCGGTCTGATGGAGGTGGCCGGACGCGCGACCGACCTGTACCAGTCGGTCTCCGACCATGCCTTCTCCGGCGACCGCGCCCAGGCCAAGCTCGCCGTGCTCGGCGCGGTCTACGGCCAGACCTCCGGCGACGGCCTGAAGAACCTCGCCGCGCTCAGACGCCGCTTCCCGCAGGCGGTGGCGTACGTGGACGAGGCGGCGCGGGCCGGCGAGGAGGGCCGGCTGGTGCGGACCTGGCTGGGACGGACCTGCCCGCCGGCGGCCGGCGCCGGTGCCGCCGAGGAGGCCGGTCTTCCCCAGGAGGAGCCGGTCGAGCCGCCCGCCGAGGGCTGGCAGCCCGGTTACGCCTCGACCAACGCCCGCGCCCGAGGCCGGTTCACCCGTAACTTCGTCGTCCAGGGCAGTGCGGCCGACTGGGCCCTGCTGCTGCTCGCGGCGCTGCGCAGGGCCTGCGCGGACATGGCGGCCGAACTGGTGTTCTTCCAGCACGACGAGGTGATCGTGCACTGCCCGAAGGAGGAGGCCGACACCGTCGTCGCGGCGATCGCACAGGCGGCGGACCTGGCGGGCCGGCTGACGTTCGGCGACACACCGGTCCGGTTCCCCTTCACGACGGCCGTGGTGGAGTGCTATGCGGACGCCAAGTGACCACCGCCCCGCACCGCCCCGCACCGCCCTTCACCGGCCCCCACCGGGCCGCCTGGCCGAACCACCGGTCCCCACCGGGCGGCCACCGGAACCCGCAGGAACAAGCCGGGCGGCCACCCCGGCTCGACCGGAGCCACCCGGCCGACGGCGGCTCATGCCATGTCCGGTCACGGGCGTTGAGGCCATGTCAGACGAGCTGACGGGCGGGCGACCGAGCCGTATCAGAGGACGGGCGGGCGACCGAGGCCGAGTCGGACGACGAGCGCGGCGGCCGAAGCCACGTCAGGTGGCGGGCTGACGGCCGCGGCCGTAGCCGGACGACGGACCCGCGACTGAAGCAGCGGCACACGACGGGCGAACGGACGGCCGAAGCCGCGCCGGGCAACAGGCTGACGGCCGCGGCCGGATCAGACAACGGACAGGCGGCTAAAGCCATGGCACACGACGGGCGGACAGAGCTGAACCGGGTCAGATGACGGGCGGGCGGCCGAGGCGGGTCAGTTGCCATACCGTCCGCCACCGCATGGGACGACGCTCGCCGGCCGGCTGCCGCAGCCCCTCCACGAAGCCGCCGCACCAGGCCCGCAGTCCGCCCGTCGACCGGGTGCGGGCAAGCGTGAGGAGCGTCCACACCCCGAGGTGGACCGGGATCAAGGCAGGGGGCAGCCGGCGCCGGACCAGCCAGACCCGGTTGCGAGCGGTCACCCGGTGGTAGATGGCGTGCCGGGCCGGTGAGGTCCTGGGGTGCCGCAGCAGCAGTTCGGGCGCGTAGAGGATCTTCCAGCCGGCGTCGGCCGCCCGCCAGGCGAGGTCCGTCTCCTCGTGCGCGAAGAAGAACTCGGCGGGCCAGTCCCCGGTCTCGGCCAGCATGGCCATGCTCAGCGCGTGCCCGCCGCCGAGGAAGCTGGTGACGTAACCGCCGCGCATCGGATCGGAGTTGCCGACCCGGGGCACATGCCGCTGCTGGGTCTGTCCCGTCTCATCGGCGATACGGAAGCCGACGATGCCCAGCCGGGGGTCGGCGGCGTACAGATCGCATACGCGGCGCAGCACGTCGGCGTCGACGAGCAGCCCGTCGTCGTCCAGTTCGACGACCACGTCGACGTCGCCGAACTCCCGCAGCCGGGCGAGGGCGACATTGCGGCCGCCGGGGCAGCCGAGGTTCTCCTCGACATCGATGGTGGTGACCTCGCCGGGCAGCGACAGCCGCCGGGCGAACTCGGGCAGCCGGCAGCCGTTTCCGACGATCACGATCCGGGCGGGGGCAAGGTCCTGCTTGGCCACGGACTCCAACAGGGCGTCGACCTGGTCGGGCCGGTTGCCCATGGTCACCACGGCGACGGCGATCCTCGGCTGCACCACGTCCCTCACCCCATCCGACCGTCGGCGGCAGCCGCGCCCGGCCGCACAGCGCCCACCGTTCACCAAGATGTTCCCTCAGATCCGCCGATACCCCGCACCCCACTTCACTTTCCCGCCCTTTTGCCCCGGTAGGCGCAGCCGGGCGGCAGGGGCAAGGGGGCGGTCCCCGTCCGTTTCACTGCTTGACGGGGGTGTGGCCGTTCATGGTGAAGCGGGCGGAGCACTGCTCGTCGGATCGGTCGCTCGCGTTCCAGACGCAGATCCACATCATGTGGCCGACGGCTGGGACGAAACTTGTCTTCGCGGCGCCCCAGGAGGCATGGAACGTGTACGCGATGCCGTCGCTGCGGTAGATCCCGGCGTTGCAGGTTTGGTTCAGAGAGGTGTTGAGCACGCCTGCGAGTTCGCCGGAGCCGTTGTCGTCCAGCCAGGCGGAGCAGGCGGCGTCGTTGCCGACCCAGGAGGTGTCCGCCTCGGAGCCCTTGACCTGTGCCGGGTCGTCGCTGCCGTTGATACCACTGATCGATGACGAGGTGACGCGGATGGCGGCTGCTGAGGACGCGGCGGTCGTGACGGGGTCAGAGGGCGGACGCGCGCTGGATGCGCTCGGTGGGACGGTCGTGTCCGTGCCGGCCGAAGCGGCAGGGTCCGGGCGCCCGGACTCCGCGGTGGGCGAGGCCGAACGGCTTGGGCTCGCGGAGGACGTCCGTGTCGCCCCGGCCACGGGCTCGGCGCTGACCGACGCGCTGTCGGACGGATGCGCGGCGCCGTTGTGCCGGAAAGCGGACGGGACGAGTACGAACACTGCGACGGCGCCGAGGACGATCGCTGCGGCGGTCAGGGGCAGGAGCAGGCGTTTGCGTGGATGGCGAGGTAACGCGGCGGACGGGGGCACGGTCTCAGCCGTCGGATCCGCGTCCAGGTTCGGCGGCGGGACGGTCTCCAGCTTGCCGACCGGCGTCGCGGCGAAGGCACGTCGCGAGGCGATGCGTGACCTGACCTCCAAAGGCCAGGAGGGAGGAGGAACAGGCAGATGTGCGCGGGCCGCCTCCACCACCTCGCCGGCGGTGGGGCGGGCTCCGGGGCCGGTCGCGAGACAGGACTCGACGACGGCGGCGAGGTCGGCGTCCGCGGCGCGCAGCGGCTCGACGTCAGGGACGACGCCGGGCGTGCGGCCCGAGGCCGCGTAGAGCACGAGCGCCCCGAGTGAGTAGACGTCCGCGGGCGCGTCCACGTCCTCGTCCCCGGCCTGCTGTTCCGGTGCCGAGAATCCCTGCGTTCCGTAGCTGCCACCGCTCTTGGTGAGCCTCGCCTGGTCTGCGGCGCGTGCGATGCCGAAGTCGATCAGTTTCACGCCGTCACGCACCAGCATGACGTTGCCGGGCTTGACGTCGCGGTGCACGATCTTGAACGCGTGCACGGCCGACAGGTGTGTGGCCGCCTCGGCCAGCAGCAGCCACAGCGTCTCGGCGGGCAGCGGGCCGCGCAGCCGGACCGCCTCGTCCACGGTGAGCCCGGGTACGTACTCGGTGGCGAACCAGGGACGTTCCGCGGTGCCGTCGCTCGCCAGCACCCGCGGCCCGATCCCGGCCGGCACACGGTAGAGGATGCCGACCTCGCGTTCGAAACGCTCGCTGGAGACCAATCGTGGCCGGACGCGCTTGACGGCGGCGTAGCCCTTGTCGGACGCCCCGAGGTAGACCTCGCCCATGCCGCCGACGCCGAGCAGACCGATGATGTGGAAGCTGCCGATCTCCTGCGGATCGTCCGCGCCGAGCGGTTCGGCGATCGTGCTATCCATCATCAGCAGTTCCCCGGCCGCTCGCGCTCACGGCGGGCAGGCTACCGAGCGAGTGGGGGCAAGGCAACACGAGTTGGCGGCGAACGCGCCCCTGCCCAGCGTACGCATCTGTGGGAGAACCGGTCCTCGCGGTGCGCTCATACACTGACTCGAGCCGAGCCGGAGGTATGTGATATGGCGTACGGAAACTTCCCACCCCAGATACTGCCGCCGGGCAGTCCCTCCGGCAGGGTGCCCTCGGCGCCACCGGGGACGATCTTCGTATTGGGTCCGGAGGGCGGGTACGCCGTGCCGCCGCGCCGGTACACGCTGCTGTTCGGGCGCGACCGCGAGGACGTGCATGTGCCGATCGGTGTCGACGACCCGACCGTCAGCCGTCGGCACGGCGTGTTCACCTGCACGGCCACGGACGGCGACTGGTGGCTGGTCAACACCGGCAATCTGCCGATCGAACTGCCCGACGGCGTGCTGATGCTCACCGGCCACAAGCGGCTCGTCGAGTCCGGATACACCCCGCTGGTGATCAACTCGTCCAAGCGGCGTTCCCACCTGGTGGAGGTCCGCGTCACGGCCGAGGACGACCAGCACCCCCGTTCCACGAGCGGTGCGGAGACGGTGGATCCCGAGACGGTCTACGAACTCTCCCCGCAGGAGCGGCTGGTGCTCACCGCGCTCGCCCGGCGCTACCTGGAGGGCCACGACGCCTTCCCGCTCCCGCTGGCCTGGGAGGACACCGCCCGCCTGGTCAATGCCTCCCCCTACGTGACCAAGTCCTGGACCCACAAGTCGGTCGCGAACACGGTCGAGGACGTGCGCGAACGGCTGCACCGCCGGGGCGTGCGCGGGCTGCTGCGCGACGAGGTCGGCGAGCCGGTCGGCTCGACACTCAGTGTCAACCTGATCAGGGAACTGCTGAAGACGGCGACGCTGAGCGCTCAGGACCTGGAGCTGCTGGCCGACAAGGACTGAGGCGGAGCGCGGTGTACGTGCCCCGGCCCATCGTCGGCCGGGGCGCGGCGTTTCTCAGCCTTCCGCCTCACGCTCGGCTCCGGTGTTGTACGTGACGTTCATGGTGCCGTCCTCGACCGCGAAGACGGCTGCCCGGCCCTCCACCGAGTTCTCCTGCCGCGACTGCGGCTGCGGCTGCGGCTGCTCGGGGTGGTGCGTCGTGGTCGTCACACGGTTGTTGTCTCCTACGACGAAGGTGCCGGAGACGTCTCCGGTATGGATGTCCCCGTGGGGGGATTGCGCGGTCATGGCCGGCCTTTCTCTTGGTTGGTCCCAGGGGAGGGGGGAGGTCAGGCGGCGCCGCAGTCGGTCTGCAGGCTGTCCGAGGCCGAGTTCATCGCCAGGGCCTGACTCGACGCGTCGACCTCGGAACCTCTCGGATCGTTCTTGTACGACTGGTACAGGCTCTGGATCTGCTGAGTGGCGGTCAGCATGTCGTTGAGGTCTGATACGACGGAGCTGTCCTGGGCTTGCGAGATGGCCCCCTGCAACGTGGACTCGACGGACCCCAGGTCGCTGATGACGGTGCCGGTGTGGGACAGCACCGTGCTGTCGTCGGGAGCAATTGACGTGGCGCCCGAGTTGTAGGAGGCCATGTCGCTGTTGTACGAGCCGACCGCGGCGGACGCGATGGCGGCGTCGGTGTTGAACCGCTCGATCTTCGAGGACAGTTCGGAGATCACGGTCGCGCACACGGGATCGACGGTGGGCGCGGTGTCGTCGCTGAGCGCGGTGTCGTCGGTGAGCGCGGTGTCGTCGGTGGCCGAGGCGTCGTCGATCGGATTCGGCGTGCTGTCGGAGCTCGACGTGGCGACCGGAGTCGAGTTGGGCCGGTGGTTCGCGTAGACCGCGGCACCCACGCCCAGCACGGCTACCAGGCCGAGCGCGCAGGCGAGGGCGAGTGCCGATATTCCGCCCTTGGCAGCCGCGGCACCGGCGGCGGTGAGCGCCGTGTGGCCTGTGCCCGTCGCGGTCGTGGTGCCCGCGGTGTGCGGCGACCGGGCGACGGAAGAGTGCGCCGACGACAGGTCGATCCGCTTCGGTATCGGTGCGGCCGAGTGTGCGCCGGTCGCGTGGGGGGCAGTCGCGTGTGCGCCGGTCGCGTGGGGGGCGGCATGCGGCGGCGCGGAGGCTTGGGACAGGTCGACCACCGGCCTCGCCGGGTGGGCGGGCAAGGCGGTGTGCGCGGGAGCCGAAGTGGCGGGCGTGGAGACGGCCGAGTGCGAGAGGGCCTGCGTGCTGCCCGCGCCGTGCGTCGGGGTGAAAGCGTGGACCGGCGGTGTGGCGGCCGGCGCCGTGTTGGCGACCTGGTGGGCCGCCGAATGCGCATGCAGGGCGGTGAGTTCCCGCCACAGCACCTCCGCCTCGAGCACCAGGGCCGTCGTCTGCGCGGCCCGCCCGAGCGCCCTCCGGCGGGTGCGGGCCTCACGCAGGAAGAACTCCTCACCGTCCTTGTCCCCCGCGGTCTTCGCCGCTTTCCAACCGACTCCGAGCAGGCTGCCCCACGCGTCGAACTGCCGGGACAGCGCCAGCTTCGGCGAGGCGGCACGGGCCAGTGCCGCGCCGAGCTGGGCGTGTCCGCTCCGCTCCGCCCGCAGCACTGCGACGTCCAGGGCCTGGAAGTGTGCCGCGACGTCGTCCGCAGTGGTGTCCCTCGCCTCGGCCCACGCGGTGAACGCCCGGCAGAGCCGATCGGCGGGAAACTCCGTCTTCCGGATGTTCAGCACGCACTCGGCGACGTCCGGCGGACAGCTGTAGCCGGTCTCCGAGGCGAGCAGCAGGCCGTGTCGCACCAGACCGTCGGCGAGCGCGTCGGAGTCCGGCAGGCCCAGCAGATCATCGAGATGCCGGGCGGCCAACTCGGCGCCGGACAGCGAGCCGAGCAGGTACAGCAGATCGCGCTCCGGCGGCCGGAGCCTGTTCAGCAGCGCGGGAAGCAGTTCCGGGAGATCGGCGATGCCCGGCAGGCCCTTGCCGGTCGCCGCCGACAGGGCGATGCGCCGCAGCTGGAGCGGGTTGCCGTCCACCGCGTCGCACAGCGCGTCCACGATCGGCGCCTCGTCGGGCCGCAGCTTGCGGGAGAGCAGTGCCCCCACCAGTTCCGCCGCCGCCGGGGCCTTCAGCCCTTCGAGCTGGATCGTGTGCACACCGTCGAGCGCGGACCGCTGCTGCGAGGTGAAGACGAACGTGGACTTCTCGGCCATGTCGAAGAGCCGACGCAGGTCCTTCTCGTCGAGTCCCGCGTCGTCCAGGTAGATCCGCAGCCGCAGGGTCTTCAGATGCTCCTTCAGCACCTCCGGCGACGGCTTGTAGTTCGGCGCGTGGAAGCTGATGTCGAAGATCGCCTGCGCGATGTCATCAGCCGTACGTCCGCCGGCTTCGACATAGGCCACATCTTCGGGCCCGCTCGGCGTCCTGCACGCGAGGTGGCGCAGCAGCGCGCTCTTGCCGACCCCGGAAGCGCCCCAGACCTGCACCAACTGACCTGCCTTGATGACCTCTTGCAGTATGTGCACGTCCCGCTCTCGTCCGATCAGCGGCTCGACGGCGGACCGCGGCAGCTGGGAGATCGGCTGGCGCCTGACCGGATCCGGCAGCGGGCCCGAGTGCACGGTGACGTTGTTCTGATTGCCTACGACCACCGTTCCGGACACATCGCCGACCCGGATCCACTCGGAATCCTCGGGAGCACCGTTGTTCTCTGGCATCTGCTTCGCCCGTCCTCTCCAACGCCGGTCCCGGCACTGGGTCAGGCTGGCGCCCACCCGTCGTGCGAACCCGGCGCTATTACGTGTTTGACGAGATCGCCAGCGATCCGGCGGGCCCGGCCGCGACGGCGATCCGGGCGAGGTGATCCAGGTCGAGGATCGTGATCCTGCGGTAGCCGGTCACGACCGCGCCCGACTCCCGCAACGCCCGCAGGGCCTTGTGGATCGACGACTCGGCCGCGCCGACCAGAGTGGCCATCTCCGGCTGCGACAGCGGTAGTTGGGCTTCGTTCCGGCCGGGACGCCCATAGGTGACGGCCAGGTGGTGCAGGATCCTGGCCAGCCGTCCCAGCACGTCGCAACCGGTGAAATCGACGATCCGGCCGGTCGCCGTGCGCAGCTTGGCCACCACGCTCGCGCTGAGCGCGAGTCCTATGGCGGGGTGCTGTTTCGTGC
This sequence comes from Streptomyces sp. NPDC001508, assembly GCF_040298665.1. Taxonomy (NCBI): domain Bacteria; kingdom Bacillati; phylum Actinomycetota; class Actinomycetes; order Kitasatosporales; family Streptomycetaceae; genus Streptomyces; species Streptomyces sp. NPDC001508. The sequence goes on along the minus strand of NZ_JBEPAP010000024.1, from coordinate 14,341 downwards.
ACTCCACCAGTTCGGAACGGAGTATGTAGCGGGCCAGCACCCGGCCACAGGCGGTCACGGTGCCGACCCGCGGCTGACCGTCGATCCCGGCGAACTCCCCGACCAGGTCCCCGGCCATCCGCACGGCCAGCAGCGCCTCGCGGCCGTCCTGCGCACGCGCGGTGACCTTGACCATGCCGCCGAGCAGGAGCAGCGCGAAGTCCGAGGTGTCGGCCTCGCGGATGGTGATCTGACCAGCCGGGTACGCCACACCGTGACCGAGTCCCATGAGGATTGCGCGATCGGCCTCGTCGACCCGGCCGAGCAGCCCGGCCGGCGGCCAGTAGGCCGCGGCCCCGCGAACCCGTGCGTTGCTCATCGGCTACCTCTCTTCCTCGTGCGGCCGAAACCGCACAAGCCGTATTAGTAGCCGTTCTACCCGGGGACCCCTCCTCTACGGTCTCGTCAAGCATCTTGCCGACACCGGACAACCGGGACGACGGCAGATCGATCTTCGAATTGCCTGCCCCGTCGTGATCGCGGAGGAACCGTGAATCCTAGGTACGAATACCGAGCCCTGCTGGCGTGCGACATCGCGGGCTCCGCGGGCCGCGGCGAGCAACGGCTGCAGGAGATCCGCGGAGTTCTGCGTTCCGCGCTGTGCGACGCCCTGGACACGGCGGACCTGGACGCGCGGGACTTCGGGTACGTCGACACCGGCGACGGCTGCCAACTCGTCGCCCCGGCCGCACTGCCCAAGGCCCGACTGCTGGTCCCGCTGCTCCCGCGGCTGGGCTCACACATCCGCGAGCACAACCGGCACGCCGGCGCGGACACCCTGCTGCGGGTGCGGGTCGCGGCGCACGCGGGGGAGATCCGGCTCGATCCGGACGGCACCGTCTCCGGCGCCCCCTTCGAGGCGCTGGCCCGGCTGCTCGACTCGGCCCCGCTGCGGCACGCGACCCTGGCCGGTACCGGCGGCACCCCGCTGGCCGTGATCCTTTCGCACCACTTCTACGAGGAAACGGTCGGGCACGGCCACGAGGGGCTCGAAGCGGACGCCTTCACCGCGGCCGACGTCCGGGTCAAGGAGTACGCCGCGCGGGCCTGGCTCTGGTATCCGGGCAGCCCCGTCGGGCCGCAGGTCGGGCCCGGCCGGGACGTCGGCTCCGGTGAGCGGCCCGGCCGGGACGTCGGCTCCGGTGAGCGGCCCGTGCGACCCGGACCGCGGGCCGTGGAGCAGTTCGTCCGGGCCACGGGAAGCGGCACGGTCTTCGCCGTACACCGGGGCGATCAGTACATCCGCCACAACGACCGGGGTTGAGACGCGCTGATGAACGAGGAACTCGTCGAGCTGGCCGCCGGCGGCGCCACCGCCCTGGTCTCCGCCATGGGCACCGATCTCTGGCAGGAGGCGAAGAGGCTGATGAGCGGCGTCCTGGCACGGGCTCGCGGCAGCCGCCGCGATGAGCTGTCCGCCGCGCTGAACCGGCAGTCGACCGCCACGAGGGGAGCGGTCGACGCCGGGGCAGTGCACTACTGGACCGAGGCCCTGTCCCAACTGCTCGACCGGAACCCGGATCTCGCCCAGGACGTGAGGGCCCTGGCCTCGCTGCGCACCGCAGAAAGGCCGGACATCGTGATCCAGGTCAATTCCGCCACCCATTCGGGCGAGGTGTTCGCGGTGCAGAACGGCACCCAGCACTTTGCCTCCGGGCCGAATTCCCGCGATTGCGAGGAACGGCCGTGAGCCGGGACGACAGCCCACAGGGCGGCCTCATGGACGGACGGGTACGGGCGGTGCTGCTCATGGCCGTCGTCATCGGGGCATTCCTCGAGATCGGCACGGAGCATCGGCGGTACGGCCTGGTGGTGGACGGGTTCGCCCTCGCGGCAGTGGCTGTCGTCGGCGCGGCGGCCGCGCTGGGGTCCGAGTCCGCCGCGACGCTCGCCCGGGAGCGGGACCGGCTCGACCAGGCACCCCGGCCGAGCACGACGGTTCCGGTCTGCCGCTACGTCACCGGACCGGCGGCGCCGCGGTCCCAGCCCCCGGGGCCCCGGCCGTTCCTGCGGGAGCGGCCGACCGACCTGAGCGTTCCCCGCTTCGGCGACGGCGCCCGTGCCCAGGGCTACCCCTGGCTGCTGCCGGAGCGCACGGTCCAGAACGGGATCGCCGCCGACGAGGCCACGGTCGGTGCCTTCACCCTCCGCGCGGCCTCCGTCATCGGGCCCGGCCACCGCTGCGGCCGGCCGGCCGAGCCGCGGCAGGACTCCTACCGGATCGGGCGCAGCCGGGACAGCCGGTACGCGATCGTGGCCGTGGCCGACGGCCTGTCCAGCGCGGCCTGGTCCGACGCCGGGGCCACCACGGCCTCCAGTCAGGCCGTCACCCTGCTGCGCGAGCAGATCGAGGCGGTGGGCTTCGGCGGGCTCGACGTCAAGGAACTGTACGGGCGGATCGCGGAATCGGTCGCCGCGCAGGCGTCAGGACGCGGCGTCGACACCTCGCACCTGGCCACCGTGCTGATCACCGCGGTACTCGCCGAGCCGGACGCGAACGGCGTTGCGCAGGCCTGGGTCGGCTGGCTCGGCGACAGTTCGGCCTGGACGCTCGACCCGCGCGGCCCGCTGTGGCGGTTCTCCGCCGGCGAGGCCAAGGACCGCGCCGCCGCGGTGGTCTCGAACGAGGTCGCCGGGCGACTGCCGGACACCCCGCAACTGGCCAGGGACCACTACGTCACGCTGGCTCCCGGCGCCGCCCTCGCCCTGGTCACGGACGGGATCGGCGACGCGTGGGCGGACCCGGCGGGCAACGTCAACGAGTACTTCGCGAACGCCTGGCGCTCACCGGTCCCGGCCACGCGGTTCACCGCCGACGTCGGCTTCGACGCACCGCAGTGCCTTGACGACCGCACCGCTGTCGTGGTCTGGAACGGTGACCGGGCATGACAGAACCCCACCTGATCGACGGCGCCGACGACGGTGGCGGCGTCGGCGACAGTGGCGGCGTCGGCGACAGTGGCGGCGCCACTGTTGCCGGCCCGGTGACCGATCCGCGGGGCTGGGCATTGCCACGGACCGTGAGCGTCAGCGATCTCGGCCCCTTGGCCGAGCCGATCTCCGAACACAACGGCCAGGCCATCGCCGTAAGGCCACTGACGAACCATCCGGGCTGGCTGGCCAAGCTCTACCGGCCGGACCAGCACCCGGAGGACTCCCACCGGCTCGACCTGCTGATCTCGGCTCCGGGCACGCTGTCCGAGGGGGATCGTGCGGTCCTGTACGCCGGGACGTGCTGGCCCGCGGCCCGGATCCACGAACCCGGCAACCCGGCCGTCGGCTGTGTGATCCCGATGGCGCCGGAGCAGTACCGTTCCGAGCTGCGGCGCGGCGGGTTCGGCGAGCGCCGCTTCGTGGAGATCGACTGGCTGGCGAAGTCCGACGAGTCGATCCGGGGCGTCGGACTGCCGGCCCCCGGCTTCGCCGGCAGGCTGGCCGCCTGCATCCAGCTGACGGACCTCGCCGCGGTCCTGGAGCGCCTGGGCCTGGTCTACTCGGACTGGTCGTTCTCCAACGCCTTCTGGAGCCCGGATCAGCGTTCGGTCTACCTCATCGACGTCGACGGCTGTCAGCCCAAGAAGATGCCCGACCTCCACCAGCCGAACTGGGCCGACCCGCTCACGCCGCCGGGCACCGACGCGGACGAGTACACCGACCGCTACCGGCTCGGACTGCTGGTCGCCAAATGCCTGACGGGCCGGCGTGACGCGAGCGCCTTCCACACCGTCGCCGCGTCCCACTGGCAGAACCAGCCCGCCGTCTGCGAAGTCCTGCTCGACATGCTGCTCGCGACCGACCGCGAGCGACGGCCCTCGGCCACGCAGCTGAACCAGGCCCTCAACAGCGGGCCCTACCTCAGGACCGCGCCCCGTCCGACACGCACCGAGCTGCCCCCGCTGCCTGCGCAGCTCCCGATTCCGCAGCTCCCGATTCCGCGGCTCCCGATTCCGCAGCCCCCCGCCGGCGCCCACAAGCCCGAGAAGGAACCCGAGTCGGCGCCCCCCGAAACTCCTGAGCCCACCCCGCAGGTCGGCTGGATTCTCGTACTCGTCCTAGCCGTGATCCTGCTCTTCGTCATCGCCGCCAACCACTAGCTCAGAGGTGCACCATGTCACTCTGCCTGCCCACCTATGTGGTGATCGACGCGTCCTCGTCGATGAAGCCGCACGAGGCGGTGCTCAACGCGACCCTCTCGCGTCTGCACTACAACCTCGCGACGAATCCACGCGTCTCGGAGTTCGCCCGAGTCAGCGTGATCGCCTTCTCCACCGACGTGCATGTGGTGATCCCGATGTCGGACATGGAGCAGGTGCCGGCCATGCCCGAGGTGATCTGCGGCGGGCGCACGGAGTACGGCAAGACCTTCGACCGGGTGCGGGAGTGCATCGAACACGATGTCGGCCACCTGAGGATGCAGCACCTCGACGTGCTGCGGCCGACGATCTTCTTCCTGACCGACGGCGGTCCTACCGACCCGCGGTGGCAGAACTCCTTCCGCGCGCTGGTGGACAGGGACTGGCCGCGCCACCCGCACGTGATCGCCTACGGCTTCGGCGGCGCGAAGCGCGACGTTCTCGAACAGGTGGCGACCAAGGCGCTGTTCATCGCCGACGGTTCGGACACCGAGTCGGCGCTGAGCGCTGCGATCACTGGTCTGCTCAACTCCCTGATCGCCTCGTCGCAGACCGGTCAGATGCAGATCGCCACTGACGTCAAGGGCTTTGAGTACATCCAGGTCGCCCAGGAATACGTGGACTGACCATGGACGTCGACCCGCGTTCCACGGCATCCCGCGCACTACGCGCATCCGTCGGGCTGACCGCGCTGGCCGCGGCGCTGCTCGTCTGCGGCGCCGCGGTCGAGGTGACGGGCAATCTCCTCGGCTCCTCGGCGAAGGGGAGCGGAAGCGGCTCTCACCCGGCAACGACTGTGCAGCCGACCCACACCCGCTCCCGCGTCTCCGAGGCACCGTCGCCAGACCGCTTACCCCCGCCCCCACCCGCCTACCCACCCCGGCCCACGACCCCGACCACGGCCACCGCCACCGCCACCGCCACCGCCACCGCCACGGCTACCGGTAATTCGTTGAACGGGCGGTAGAGGCCGGGTCCTTGGTCCATCCAGGCTCACCACGGTGTACACCTGCGAACTGATCATTTCCGGCCTGTCGGCCGGAGCCCTAGCGCGCGGCACGAATCATCAATCACACGGGCTCGTACGGCCATGGGGAAGCCGAACGGGCCCACGGCAGCCCAGAGCGGGAGGCGCACGTGGGAATACTGCACGCGATCCGGATGCAGAAGCTCGTCGCGGATGCCAGGCGCGCACACGCGCAAGGCGACAACACCTTCGAAGCGTCCATCGACATCGACCCCCGGGGCATGGCCCGGGTCAGAAACCCCATGAAGAAGATCCGCAAGGAGATCGACCTGGTCGTGCGATCCGTCGAAGCCGTCGGCTGGGAGTGCGTGGGCGTCGGCCAGTTCATGTACTCGATCAATATGGAGTTCGTCCGAGCAGGCTGAAAGAACTCCCCGAAACCGGGTGTGGGACCGGGGGTTCCGTATGGGTGTGCTGTTCAGTGTGCTTGCGGCCCTGCCGGGGTCGAGGGCAGGGCCTCCCAGTAGCACAGAGGGTGTCTACGCCACTGCTTACCGGGAGGCCCTGTTGCCGCAGCTGTATCGGGCTGCCGAGGAACAGCCCATTTCGGACATGCGGGAGTGTGACCGCTTCATCCACGCGTACGACAACGCCGCGGACAACCCGAGCGGCGGGCACTGGCATCCCACCGACATGACGGACGCGGAGTGGGTCGCGGTCCGCGAAAGCGACAGGTCGTCCTCACCGAACGGCGCACGCTCGGACGGCGTTGACCACCAGCAGCCGGTCGCCGACCGTCAGGGCCACGTCCCGCACTTCCCACCCCGTGTCAGCGTGCCACTCCCCGGCCGGATCGAGCCCGACCTCGGCGAGGCGCCCTTCAGGTCCCTCCGCGGGCAGGCCGAGGAACCGACGTGTCGCGCTGTCGATCACGGTGATGCGACCCTGCGCGTCGCAGCCGACCACCCCCAAAGACCGTGCAGCACGGCCTCCTGGTTCCGCACCATGCCTGCGATCTCGTCCAGTTCGGGCCGAAGGTGCCGCGCTCAAGCCTGCGGGCGAGCAGGAAGCCGGCGTCGGCTCCGATGCCGGTAGGTGCCGAACGCGGTCACCTCCTGCCCCAACCAGACGGCGGCCCAGGTCTCGGCGATGCCCGCGGAAACCTCGCCGCCCAGTCGGTGCCCCGGTCAGGGCGCATAGATCGGCGCCCGCCACGTACTCGGCGCCCCGGCCACCGTCCATGATCCCGGGCCGGGTGGCGGAATTGCTCGCACGCTCACACCCGCCTCCGACCTACGCATCATGCGTGGCCTCCCCGCCCGCACGCCTCACGCCGACGAGCACAGCGGCACACACAGCAGCAACAACAGCACGTCCAGCATCGCCTGGGCACGCGGTTGCGCATCCCTTGCACCGTCGCTGCGCTGATGCGCTCCCCTCGCGCACCCCTGCCACCCGAGGCACTGCCCCGTGACTCACCGACACCCGAAGCAGGGTCAAGGAGAAGCAAAAAGCCCAGGTCAGAGGTATCTGACCTGGGCCCTTTTGGAGCCGCTTTCGGGATTCGAACCCGAGACCTACGCATTACGAGACCATGAGCGATCGTGTTGCGTGGTGCTTCGTCGTGCTGTCCGGTGACATTTTACCTGATCAGAGCACGTGGGACAGGTTGACCCGTGTCACCCCGTGATGCACTGTCCCAAGGCGTCTGTCCGCCGGCTGTCCACCGAAGGGGGTGCCGCTGGCCCACCAGCGAGACTGGAGCTGGGCTTGCGACGACACTGTCAACCGGGCAGAGAGACGAACGGAGGTCACTGTAGGACCTCCACAAGCGCCCCTTCGCTGGGTTCCAGCACCGTGTGCCCCTGCTCGGGTGCCGGACGCCGGAGCCGGCGAAGGAGCCCGCGCCTGTGGGCGCTCGGGGTCAACACAGCTGGGTGGGTCATCTCTCGTCGAGCCGTTCATCGAGGATCTCGGCAGCCCAGGCGCGCAACCGTCGGCGCATGTCCTCCACCTGGCCGCCATCGACGCCGTATGCCTCGTACTCCCGGTCCGGCCAACGGTCGACCGCTCGCAGCGCTTGGGCGAAGTAGCGCGGATCGAACCCGGCGTCGTGCTCGGACGCCAACTGCAGCAGCCGCCCACCCGAGTACCGCCCAGAGGCGAGGGCGGCATTCACGTCGAGGTAATCCCGTGGCGCGGCCCGTCCGAACAGCGTGGTCACCTTGTTGGCCACCGCGTCATCGGGGTGCAGTACCGGACCGATCTCCAACACGGCAGGCGGGCGGGCCCGCCAGTCGCACCCGAGCTCCACCTTCGCCGTGCGCCCCTGTTCATCAGCAACCGCGAACCGGGCGAACACCCCACCGGACTTCTCCACCTCAACGGTCAGGTCCGCCGCCCGGTAGGCCGCAGCCACCGCATCGACGGCCTCGGAGAAAGCAGCCGGGTCAGCAATGTCCGTGAAGAGGTCGACGTCATCCGACAACCGTTCCAGGAACCCGTGCGCCTGAACCGCGTACCCGCCGGCCAGGACGAAGCCGTATCCCGCGGCGGCTCCAAGACCGATACGGGCGAGCCGGGCGTGAAAGGGATCCATGCAGGTGGATACTACGCAGCCCTGCGGGCCAGTTGCGGGAATCGCCCTTCCCACATCAACCGCGCTCGCGGCGGAAGCCACAGCCTCTGCCACACGGCCGAGAGCCGCACCGGGTCCAGGAACATCCGCAGTTCCTCCACATGCATGGCCTCCCGGATGACCGTCTCATAGAGCATCCGCAGGTCCACGTCGTCCGACAGGTCGTAGACACGCTTCGGCGTCCAGTCCAGCACAGTCGGCAGAACCACCACCCCGGCTGCCGGACCGGCCAGCTCCTCCAGCGTCTCCGGAACCGTGTAGGGCCGGATCTCCGCATACCGCACCCGAGACTCCATGCGCCCAGTATGCCCCTGCGCGAGCGCTGTCCGCCGGTCGCTGTGGTGTCCGTCAGCGACGTCAGGGACGCCTCGATCCGCAACCAGACACCGGAGCTGCGGGGCGCCACCCGCCCGCGGGGGCAGCGAAGGCCGCCCCCTGAGCCGGCCACAGGACCACCCTCGTCCCGATCATCGTGACCGCCCTGGACCCGCTCCAGCGGCACATGCCTGTGGACTCGGAGTCCGTTCAGCGGGAGAACTGCCCTGCCGCCTCCTATACCCGAGCCGGCAGCGCTGCCCCGATCTCGGCCGCGAACCTCAGCAGCTCCTGATGCCCGGGAAGCTCGCTCAGGGCCTCGCCCACCAGGGCACGTGCCCGATCCGCCTCGCCGTCCCGCCAGGCCAGCCTGGCCTGGAACAGCAGCGACTCGGCGCCGGCGAAGGCAGGGTGCGCAGCCAGCCGGGCGAGGCGGTCCGCCGCGTCGTAGTCCGCGAGCCGCTCCAGCAGCATCCCGTGCCACTCGGCCAGATCACCGGCGCGGCGCTTACGTTCCGAGGCCGAGGAGTCATAGCCGTAGACCCGCTTCGCACGGGCCGGCTCTGTCTCAACCAGCCGGTCGAGCGCCTCCAGGTACCCGTCGGCGCAGGCCACCCAGGCATCCGGGTCGCGCACTAGGCGCCCGATGACCGAGGCGAGCGAGGTCTCACGCTCACTCACCGCGCCGAACCCGGTCCGCGTCCAGCCGAAACGGGACTCCCAGCGGGCCAGCTGCGGCATCGCGCGCTCGGCCAGCACCACCGGCCCGTACCGAGTCAGCATCCTGGCCCAGAGTGCGGCGACGGCGTCGGAGACGACGAACCGCGCCGCCTCCATCGGGTCCTCGGAGCGGAAGCAGTCGTAGCCCTTCACGTAACAGGCCAGGTCGACCAGCGCCTCCACCGCGTCCTCGGCCGGGCGCGAGTCCGGTGCCGCCAGCGCTGCCTGCGCCTCGTCGGCCAGGCGACGGAAGGTGAACCGCCAGCGAGTGCGCTCCTTCGGCGAGACCCTGCGGTCCCCCGCGAGATACGAGCCGGCCCGCGCCAACGCGACGAACTCGCGCACCTCCTCGCGCACCCGCACCGGATCGGGGACCTCGTCCCGAGGCCGGGCCCGCGGGCCCGGCGGAGCCGGGGCGATCTCCGCCTCGATCCGTTCCCGCACCGGCGCGGCACCCCGCCAGTACAGGTTCCACAGCGCCTTCCTCAGACGCTCCTCATCCAGCCCGGCCAGCTTCGCGAAGAACTCCTCGCGGTTCATCCGATTCGTCGGCACGACAAGCGAGCGTAGACCAGGCCGCCGGGACGCGGGGAACGGGCAGCCGTCTCGCAGCCCGGCCGACGCTCCTCGGCACACCCGGTCCGACGCAGCCTTGGCCGACTCGTACCACCCGGTGAGGTAGCCGACCAGGCCCGCATCCTCCCGCGCGGCATCGGTTGCGCGCACCAGGCCGCGTTCGGCCCGGTCCAGTGCCTCGGTGGAGCGGTCGGCACTGTCCAGTTCCCGGGCGACGGCCGGGTGGGCGGTGCTGACGGCACGTACGTCGGCATCAGCGCACAAGGGCGATGGCATGACGGGGTGGTTCCCCGCGTCCGGTCCTGCACAGCGCACAGGACCACAGAGCAAGTCAAAGACGCCTGAGCTCGCGCCCCAGTCGGAAGGATCGCTCCAGGGTGAAACGGGCCAGCGCCCATAAGGTCAAAATGCCGAGATCATGCGGGCTCGTGTCCTGCGTGTTCGGTAGGCTGACCCACGCGGGTGACGGAGAGTGCCCGCCTGCATTCGTTCTGCCGCTTCCTGAGTGAGGGCACTTGAGTACCGCCGACATGCTCACCATCGCTGACGGCTCGGCTCAGCGGCCCGAAGGACTGCCCGACGCGTTCACGGTGCTCTTGGGACGACTGGGCGCGTCTGCGGTGGATCCGGTCACCTCGGCGCTGGTGGACGCGGCGGTGGAGGTGTGGCGCAGGCCGGGTTTCGACTCCTTCCTGTCGCTGCCGCAGCTGTCCTTCACACCGTTCGGGTACCAGGTGCAGACCGCTCAGACGGTGTTGCGGCGGATGCGCGGCCGGGCGATCCTCGCGGACGAGGTGGGACTGGGCAAGACGATCGAGGCGGGTCTGGTCCTGTCTGAGCTGCGGATGCGGGGGCTGGCGGATCGGACGCTCGTTGTCACCCCGGCTGGGTTGGTGGAGCAGTGGCGCGAGGAACTGGAGCGCAAGTTCGGCCTGCCGACGGTGATCGCCCGGGGCCAGGGCTGGGAGGAGACGGACGCGGAGCGGCCGGTGGTGCTCGCCTCGATCGCCGCCGCGCGCCGGGAGCCGCTGAAGTCCCTGCTGACCGAGGGGCAGTGGGATGTGGTGGTGGCGGACGAGGCGCACCGGTTGCGTAATCCGCGCAGCGCCTCGGGCAAACTCGCCCGAGCTCTGCGTGCCCGCTATCTGCTGCTGCTCACCGCGACTCCGGTGGAGAACCGGTTGCAGGACCTGTACGAGCTGGTGAGCCTGGTCGCGCCCGGGTTGCTGGGTACCCCTGCGCAGTTCCGCCAGCGGCACGCCGGAGCCGGAACCGATCCTTCGGCGCCACGCAACCTGGACGAGCTGCGGGCCCGTACCCGTGAGGTGATGGTTCGCCACCGGCGCAGCGAGGTCGAGGTGCTGCTGCCGCAGCGGCTGGCCGAGACGGTACTGGTGGCGCCCTCGCAGGAGGAGGCGGAGCTGTATGCGGGGGTCGCCGCCCGGATCCGGACGGAGGCCAAGAACGCGTCCTCGGCGCGGCTGCTGACCCTGCGCGGGCTGACCCGGCTGGCCGGGTCGAGCCCGCAGGCCGCCGCGCCGGCCCTGGCCAAGGCGGGCTGGCCGGACCTGGCGGCCCTCGCCCGGGGAATCGAGGGATCCACGAAAGCGGAGCTACTTCTGGAGCGGCTGCGCCGGCACAACGGACAAGGGGAGAAGGTGCTGGTGTTCACCGCCTTCCGGAAAACCCTGGACACGCTCGCCGCCCGGCTGGAGCGCGAGGGCGTCCCGGCGGCCGTCTACCACGGCAGTCTCTCGCGCCGGGACAAAGAAGCGGCGGTCGCGGCCTTCCGCGATCAGGCACCGGTGCTGCTGTCCACCGAGTCCGCCGGAGAGGGCCGCAATCTGCAGTTCTGCCATGTGATGGCCAATGTGGACCTGCCCTGGAACCCCATGCAGATCGAGCAGCGCCTGGGCCGACTGCACCGGGTGGGGCAGGAGCACGACGTGGTGCTGACCAATCTGGTCGCCCAGGGCACCATCGAACAACGGATCCTGCACGTCCTCGAATCCAAAATCAATCTGTTCGAGCTGGTCGTCGGCGAGCTCGACATGATCCTGGGCCGGGTGGACGAGGACTTCGACTTCGAGGCCTCCGTCTTCGACGCCTTCGCCACCGCAGGGGACGACGCGGAGTTCGAAGAACGCATGGAGCGGCTGGGCGAGCGGCTGGTCAGCGCCCGCACGGACTACCTGGACAGCCGCGGCGCGGTCGACGCACTGGTCGGCGGCGATGACGAGCAGGAGGCGGGCCGGTGATCCGCAAGGAGCCGGGGCTGGCCTTCTGGCTGGACTGGGTCGCCCACCGCGGCGGACTGTGGGAGGACGCCGGCGACACTGCACTGGCACTCCTGCCCGCCGCTCTGGCGAGCGAGCTGGAACTGCCCGAGGAGACCGCGGTCACCGCCGACCCCGATGCCTCCCGCGAGGACGACGCCCTGCTCCTGGTGACCGGACACCCGCTGGTCGCCAAGGCCGCCGAAAGCGTCCTGGCTGCAGGCGACACCGGCACCCTCACCCTGACCGCCCCGCGCTCCGTGCCGCCCGACGCCGCCACGTTGCTGTCCAAGGCCCGAGAGCACCTCCCCGTCGACCATGGCCGCCTGGATCTGCGCTCCGACGCCCCGCTCGAGCGGGCCCTGCGGCCGGTGCTGCGCGTGGGCGCCCTGGTGAACTACGAGCTCTCCGTGGAGGACCACTTCCAGGAACAGGTCGAGGAGTACGTCGACGTCCCCAGCCGCCTGCAGGTGCCTGCCCGGGTCAGCGAACGCCTTGCCCGCACCGACCGCGACCCCCGCGCCGAGACCGCACTGCCGGACGGGCTCGGCGCTGCCGTGCAGCACGCCTCCACCAGCCGGCCGGACCTGGCCGCCGCCCTCGCCGAGGCCCACCAGATGCTGGAGGCCGCTGCCGTGCGGCGCCGCGACCGGCTGGCAGCGCAAGTCGGCGACGCGTATTCCATGGAACGCGCCCGCGCCGAGGAGTACTACGCCGCCGCCGTGGACTCCCTCCAGCGCCGTGCCGCCACCGCGCCCGAGGACCGCGCGGCACTGCTGCGCGCCCGTGTGGAGAGCACCCGCGAGGAGCGCGCCCGCCGCCTGGCCGAGATCACCGAAAAATACCGCGCCCGCCATAGCCTCACCCCCTACCGGCTGCACCTGTTGAGAGTCCCGGTGCTGCGCCTGGCACTGGACGTACGGCGCGGAGAGCGGCGCTACCCCCTGGATGTGGACTGGCTGCTGCCCGCCGGGGAGCTCGCTCCGCTGCGCTGCCCGGCCTGCGCCCAGAGCGGTGCCCCGCTGGTCGCGGCCAAGACCCACCTGGGCTGCGCCCGGTGCCTGGCCCCCAAGCATCCGGCCACGCCTCCGGCCAGGGGGATCGTGCCGCCGCCTCGCGGTGGCGCCGCCGAAGAGACCGCCGCATCCACTGGAGGTACGGCGGCACCGGTGCCTGCGGGCACCGCTGTTACCGGGGAGCTGCCGCCCGCACGGAACGCTGGCGCCGCAGGCGGCCCCACAGGGAAGCGGAACACGGGCGGAGCGAAGGCCGGGCGAACCGCCGAAGCACCCGCAGCGCGCTCTCTCTCCCCTCGACCCGGCTCCCGGCCCGCCGCACCCGGCCGTACCCCGTCCCCGCCGCAGCGCCGGTCTTCCGATCCCAAGACCCTGCACAAGCGCGCCTTCGCCTTCTGGGAGCACGCCGCAGGCGGCGACCGCCGAAAGCTGGAGCGGCTATGCGCTCCCGACTCGCCCGCCGCCACCCTGCTGCGGTTGTACGGCGCGACCGGGCCGCTCTACGGGATCGGCGTCGCCCCCCAGGAGCGGGTGAAGTCCTGCAGCGCCACGGTCTTCCCCGCCGAGGGGCGACGCCTCTGGGACAGTGCCGGAGGCGAGGTCCACACCGACCGGGGAAGTCACGACTACCTGCTGCGCTGGTCCCCCGGGCCCGACCGACTGATCGTCGAGGTCCTGCCACACCGGACTCCCTACGCGATGAACGCCAGCACCATGATGGTCCGCTACCGCACAGGCCGTACCAATCCGGTCACCCGCCTCCCGCGCACCGGTGCCACACTGGACCCGGTCGCCCGCCTGCTGTGGCAGCGCACCCCGGCCCGGCACGGGACACACCTGGCCGCCCGCGCCCTGGCCTCCTGGTGGCGGCTGGCCGACCCGCAGATGCTGCTGGAGCGCTACCCGGCTGCGGTCCTCGCTGCCGCCACCGAGCGGTCCGCCTGCTACTGGAGCGGCACTGGCGGGGGCGGCTACGGCGACGCGGCAGGGCTGTGGCAGGTCCCCGAGGCCGAGCTGCGCAAGGCCGGCGCGCTCCTGCAGCGCCTGCTGAAACTGACCGAACACCAGCCCTGGTAGCTGCGCGCCGCACAGGCGGGCAAGTCGCCCCACCCTCCTCCACCACGGCACGACCGGAACCGCGATCCGTGAGCGCGTGGGCCGCGCCAGCACTCTCGCAGCGCCGGGCCTGCTGGACTACGAGATCACCTCAGCCACCTTCGGACCAACCCACGACCGGCGAGGGGACAAGCCGAAGATCACGGGGCGGCGTGCTGCTGCTTTTCACGCCGCGAGCGCAGGTCCAGGTGGTCTTGCCGCAGCCGCCGCAGCACCTCCCGACCGGAGCCGGAGGTGCCCACACATGCTGTGCTGGTCCTGCCCGGCATGTACCGAACGCACACACGCCCAGAACAATCGGCAGCAGCGCAGCCCACCAGCCGGTCCTTCGACCCCCGTGCCCCGATCGGCTACTGAGTGCGCTCACAACCGTGAGCAACACCAGGGCCCAAGCCGGACAGGGGACCTGTCAGGACCGGACAGTCCCCCCGCCGCCGATCGCCCCATCGACCTCATGAATTCAGCTACGGCAGCGATCTGATGCCCTGGCAGAAGAAGGGTGCCTCTCACCTGCGATGATCTGGATTGTCTAGATCAAAACCGTC
>NZ_JBEPAP010000023.1:0-124675 GCF_040298665.1 Streptomyces sp. NPDC001508 | reverse complement strand
GCGACGGAGCGAGTTGCCGAGGGTGTAGCCGAAGCCCGGCTCCAGCGGTTCGATCACGAACCGGGAACGGAACTCGTCGACGACCTCTTCGGTCAACGAGGGACGCTGAGCGATCAGCATGTGTGGATCAGATCCTTCTTTCGTGGACGCCCGCTATTTGACGTCCGACGGAAACCGCACCCGTGAACAGTGCGGGTACTGCAAGGGTACGGGCGGTACGACCGCATGGAGCCGTACCGCCCGGCTGTTACCTGTGGGGGGACGACCCCCACACCCCCGGCACAAAAGCCCGGAGGCACAGCAAACCCTTGAAGCGCTGGCGTCAGCCGCGGCGGCGCGGGTCACCCCCGCTCGCGCGGGAAAGCCGCCGCGACAGATTCAGACGCGGCGACGCTTCGGCGGACGGCAGCCGTTGTGCGGGGTCGGCGTGACGTCCTGGATGGAGCCGACCTCAAGGCCCGTGGCCTGCAGGGAGCGGATCGCGGTCTCACGACCGGAACCCGGGCCCTTCACGAACACGTCCACCTTGCGCATGCCGTGCTCCTGGGCGCGGCGGGCGGCCGACTCGGCGGCCATCTGCGCGGCGAACGGCGTGGACTTCCGGGAGCCCTTGAAGCCGACGTGGCCGGCGGAGGCCCAGGAGATCACATTGCCGGACGGGTCCGTGATCGAAACGATCGTGTTGTTGAACGTGCTCTTGATGTGCGCGTGGCCGTGAGCGACGTTCTTCTTTTCCTTGCGGCGCACCTTCTTGGCAGCGCCCTGACGTCCCTTGGGGGGCATCCTCTAACTCCTACGGGAGGTGGTCGGTCCTACAGCGAAGACCGTGGACAGGTGTCCGCTGCGGACTACTTCTTGCCCGGCTTCTTCTTGCCGGCGATGGCGCGACGCGGGCCCTTGCGGGTGCGGGCGTTGGTGCTGGTGCGCTGACCGCGGACGGGCAGACCGCGACGGTGACGGAGACCCTGGTAGCAGCCGATCTCCACCTTGCGGCGGATGTCGGCCTGGATCTCACGACGGAGGTCACCCTCGGTCTTGATGTTGTTGTCGACGTACTCGCGGATCGCGACCAGCTGCTCCTCGGTCAGATCGCGAACGCGGGTGTTCGGGTCGACGCCGGTCGCTGCCAGCGTCTCCTGCGCGAGGGTCCGGCCGATGCCGAACACGTAGGTGAGGGCGACCTCCACGCGCTTTTCGCGCGGGATGTCAACACCGGAAACGCGTGCCATTCAATGGCTCCAGTTACTTGTCGGAGGTCTTCCACAGGACCGGATCCCAGCCGCCGTACCAGGTACGAACTGGGTCCCCGGCCTCCGAGCCGGGGGTATCGGAACCGAACGGTTCCGGGCCCTGCGTATGAACAATTCAGCTTGCGTCGCGCGAAGTCCTGCGTGATGCAGAGGTACGGTCCTGTGTCAGCCCTGGCGCTGCTTGTGGCGCGGGTTCTCGCAGATGACCATGACCCGGCCGTGACGGCGGATCACCCTGCACTTGTCGCAGATCTTCTTGACGCTCGGCTTGACCTTCATGGGATGTGAGGTTCTCCGGGTCAGTGCCATCACCCCGGCGAGCCGGGGCGCGGGCAAGATCTACTTGTATCGGTAGACGATCCGGCCACGCGTCAGGTCGTACGGAGACAGCTCCACCACGACCCGGTCGTCAGGGAGGATGCGGATGTAATGCATACGCATCTTGCCGCTGATGTGTGCCAGGACCTGGTGGCCGTTCTGGAGCTCGACCTTGAACATGGCGTTCGGAAGAGACTCGACGACAGTGCCCTCGATCTCGATGGCACCTTGCTTCTTGGCCACGCTTCGCCCTTCGAATCGACTACCTTGATCGACTCCCTCGCGTCCCTTGCGGGCACATGCGGACATGCGGAGGCACGAGAGCCGACGAGTCAGTCTACGTCAGCGCCCCCGGAAAGACGAATCGGGGAAGTCTGCCCCGCACGGGAGATCCTTAAGCGAGCGGGTCGGGGGCGGCCGTGATGCCGTGCTCCGCCAGCTTGGCCCGGCCGCCGTCCGGGGCGGTCAGGACCAGCGGCCCCTGCTCGGTCAGCGCGACGGAGTGCTCCCAGTGGGAGGACCAGGTGCCGTCGGTGGTGATGACCGTCCAGTTGTCCTGGAGCACCTCGGTCTTCGCGGTGCCGAGGGAGACCATCGGCTCGATGGCCAGGCAGAAGCCGGGGACCAGCTTGGGGCCCTTGCCGCGCTTGCGGTCGACGTAGTTCAGCAGGTGCGGGTCCATGTGCATCTCGGTGCCGATGCCATGGCCGCCGTAGTCCTCGATGATCCCGTAACGGCCGCCGCCGGGCTTGGGCTGGCGGCGGATGTAGGTCTCGATGGCCCGGGAGACGTCGACGAGCCGGTTGCCCTGCCGCATCGCCGCGATCCCGGCCCACATCGACTCCTCGGTCACCCGGGACAGCTCGACCAGCTCCGGGGCGTGGCCGGAGCCCACGAAGGCCGTGTAGGCGGCGTCACCGTGCCAGCCGTCCACGATCGCGCCGCAGTCGATGGAGATGATGTCGCCGTCCTTGAGGACGACCTCGTCCGAGGGGATGCCGTGGACGACGACCTCGTTGACCGAGGTGCAGATGGTGGCCGGGAAGCCGCCGTAGCCGAGGAAGTTCGGCGTGGCGTTGTGCTCGGCGAGCACCTTGCGCGCCACCTCGTCCAGGTCCTTGGTGCTGGCGCCGGGCACGGCGGCCTCCCGGGTGGCCGCGTGGATCGCGGCGACGACCAGTCCCGCCGCACGCATCCTGGCGATCTGCTCGGGGGTCTTGATCTGCACCATGGGGTCCTGCGCTCTCCGTCACTCGCGACAAACGGTCACTGCACAACACTACGGCCGCGGCGCCCTGGGTATTCCCCCGGAGCAGGTCCGGGGGAGGGCACCGCGGCCGGGAACGGCCCGAGGGGCTACTTGGCGTCCTCGTCCCGCTTGAGCGCTTCCAGCGCCCGGTGGGTGATCTCGTCCACCGGGCCGAGGGCGGAGATCGTCACGACCAGGCCCTGCGCCTTGTAGTAGTCGATGATCGGCTCGGTCTGCGTGTGGTAGACCTCCAGCCGCTTGCGGACGGTGCCCTCCGAGTCGTCGTCACGCTGGTACAGCTCGCCGCCGCAGACGTCGCAGACGCCTTCCTTCTTCGGCGGGCTGTAGGTGACGTGGAAGACATGCTCCGACTTGTTGCGGCAGGTACGCCGGCCGGCGATCCGCTTGACCACCTCGTCCTCGGGGACTTCGAGGTCGAGTACCGCGTCCAGCGTGACGTTCTCGTTGTCCAGCAGTTCGTCCAGCGCCTCGGCCTGCGAGACGTTCCGCGGGAAGCCGTCCAGCAGGAAGCCGTTCTCGGCGTCCTGCTGTTCCATGCGGTCCTTGGCCATCGCGATGGTGACCTCGTCGGGGACGAGGTTGCCGGCGTCCATATAGGACTTCGCGAGTTTCCCCAGCTCCGTCTGCTGGCTGATGTTGGCCCGGAACAGGTCGCCCGTGGAGATGTGCGGGATGCGCAGTTCTTCGGAAAGACGCACGGCCTGTGTTCCCTTACCAGCACCCGGCGGCCCGACGAGGACAATTCGCATCAGCGGAGGAACCCTTCGTAATTGCGCTGCTGGAGCTGGCTCTCGATCTGCTTCACCGTTTCGAGACCCACACCCACGATGATCAGGATGCTGGTGCCACCGAAGGGGAAGTTCTGGCTTGCCCCGAAGCCAACCAACGCCATCGTCGGTACGAGAGCGATCAGTCCCAGATACAGCGAACCCGGCCAGGTGATCCGGTTGAGTACGTACGACAGGTACTCAGCGGTCGGTCGGCCAGCCCGGATGCCCGGGATGAAGCCACCATACTTCTTCATGTTGTCGGCGACTTCTTCGGGGTTGAAGGAGATCGCCACGTAGAAGAACGCGAAGAAAACGATGAGCAAGAAGTAGAGGGTGATGTAGATCGGGTGGTCGCCCTTGGTCAGGTTCGCGGTGACCCACTGCTTCCAGCCGGAGTTGCCGCCGGCGAACTGGGCGATCAGGGCCGGGATGTAGAGCAGCGAGGACGCGAAGATGACGGGGATCACACCCGCCTGGTTGACCTTCAGCGGAATGTACGTGGACGTACCGCCATAGGAGCGACGGCCGATCATGCGCTTCGCGTACTGCACGGGGATGCGGCGCTGGGCCTGCTCGACGAAGACGACGAGCGCGACCATGATCAGGCCGACCGCGATGACGGTGCCGAACTCGATCCAGCCGCCGGCGAGGGTGCCCTGCTTCTTGATCGCCCACAGCGCGGACGGGAAGGTCGCGGCGATCGAGATGAACATCAGGATCGACATGCCGTTGCCGATGCCGCGGTCGGTGACCAGCTCGCCCAGCCACATGACGACGGCCGTACCCGCGGTCATGCAGATGACCATCGTGATGGTGGTGAAGATCGCCTGGTCGGGGACGATGCTCGACGCGACGGTGCAGCCCGAGAAGAGGGCGCCGCTGCGGGCGGTGGCCACCAGGCCGGTGCCTTGCAGGATGGCGAGCGCCACCGTCAGATAACGGGTGTACTGGGTGATCTTCGCCGTACCGGCCTGGCCCTCCTTCTTGAGGGCTTCCAGGCGCGGGATGACCACGGTCAGCAGCTGAAGGATGATGCTCGCCGTGATGTACGGCATGATGCCGAGGGCGAAGACGGTGATCTGCAGCAGCGCGCCGCCGCTGAACATGTTGACGAGACCGAAGAGGCCCTGGTTGCCGGATGCCTCGTTCACGCACTGCTGGACGGCTTGGTAGTTGACGCCGGGGATCGGGATGTGGGTACCGACCCGATAGACCACGATGATGCCCAGCGTGAAGAGCAGCTTCTTGCGCAGGTCGGGCGTCTTGAACGCCCGGGCGAACGCGGTGAGCACGGTGCCTCCTGCGACCCCCGCGCAACTGCGTCAAGGGTGACGGTCTTGAGGTTCGACGAATACGTAACGGCCAACTGCCGATCAGAGTGCCCCATGTGAAGCACCCAGTGAAAGTGGGCAGTGCAGGCAACCTTACCGGCGACACCGCCTCCCTTGGAACGACCGACCGGGGATACCCCTTTTGTGGAGCATCCCCGGTCGGGATCGTTCAGGCCATCGAGACGTCCGTGTCGGTCAGACGAGCTCGGTGACGGTGCCGCCGGCGGCGGTGATCTTCTCCTTGGCGGAGCCGGAGACGGCGTCGACCGTCACCTGCAGCGCCACGGAGATCTCACCCTGCCCGAGCACCTTGACCAGGCTGTTCTTGCGAACGGCGCCCTTGGCCACCAGGTCCTCGACCGTGACCTCGCCACCCTCGGGGTAGAGCGCGGCCAGCTTGTCGAGGTTCACGACCTGGTACTCGGTCTTGAACGGGTTCTTGAAGCCCTTCAGCTTCGGGAGGCGCATGTGCAGCGGCATCTGGCCGCCCTCGAAGCGCTCCGGAACCTGGTAGCGGGCCTTGGTGCCCTTCGTACCACGACCGGCCGTCTTACCCTTCGACGCCTCACCACGACCGACGCGGGTCTTGGCGGTCTTGGCGCCCGGGGCGGGACGGAGGTTGTGGATCTTGAGCGGGTTCTGCTCCGCCATGATCAGTCGACCTCCTCGACCGTCACGAGGTGGCGGACGGTGTGCACCATGCCGCGGAACTCGGGACGGTCCTCCTTGACGACCACGGTGTTGATCCCCTTGAGACCAAGCGACCGCAGGGTGTCACGGTGGTTCTGCTTGCTGCCGATGTAGGACTTGACCTGCGTGATCTTCAGCTGAGCCATCACGCACCCGCCCCGGCACGCGCACGCAGCAGGGCCGCGGGGGCCACGTCCTCCAGGGGCAGACCGCGGCGGGCCGCGATCTCCTCGGGACGCTGCAGGCCCTTCAGGGCCTCCACGGTCGCGTGCACGATGTTGATCGCGTTGTCGGAGCCGAGCGACTTCGACAGCACGTCGTGGATGCCGGCGCACTCCAGGACGGCGCGCACGGGACCACCGGCGATCACACCGGTACCCGGCGAGGCCGGCTTGAGGAGCACAACACCGGCGGCCTTCTCACCCTGGATGGGGTGCGGGATGGTGCCCTGGATCCGGGGGACCTTGAAGAAGTGCTTCTTGGCCTCCTCGACACCCTTGGCGATGGCGGCCGGCACCTCCTTGGCCTTGCCGTATCCGACACCCACGGTGCCGTCACCGTCGCCCACCACGACCAGCGCGGTGAAGCTGAAGCGACGACCACCCTTCACAACCTTGGCGACGCGGTTGATCGCGACGACGCGCTCGACGTACGCGGTCTTCTCGGCGGCAGCAGCGCCGCCGTCACGGCCCTTCCGGTCCCGCCGCTCGCCGCCACCGGCACCGCTTCCGCGGCGCTGGGGTCCAGCCATTGGATTACCTCTCTCTTTCCGCTAGCTACAAGCGGCTCAGAACTTGAGCCCGGCTTCGCGGGCGGCGTCCGCCAGGGCGGCGATGCGCCCGGCGTACTGGTTGCCACCACGGTCGAACACGACGGCGTCGACACCGGCGGCCCTGGCACGCTCGGCGACGAGCGCGCCGACCTGCTTGGCCTGCGCGGACTTGTCGCCCTCGACGCCACGGATCGACGCGTCCAGGGTGGACGCCGACGCCAGGGTGTGGCCCTTGAGGTCGTCGATCACCTGCGCCACGATGTGACGGTTGGAGCGGGTCACAACCAGACGGGGGCGCTCCGCCGTGCCCGAGATCCGCTTGCGGATCCGGATGTGACGGCGCTTGATCGCGGCGCGCTTGTAGGCGTCGCCCTTGAGGATCTTCTGCCCGTATGCCATGGCTTACTTACCCGCCTTTCCGACCTTGCGGCGGATGACTTCGCCCTCGTACTTGACGCCCTTGGCCTTGTACGGGTCCGGCTTGCGCAGCTTGCGGATGTTGGCCGCGACCTCGCCGACCTTCTGCTTGTCGATGCCCTCGACCGAGAAACGGGTCGGGGCCTCCACCTTGAAGGTGATGCCCTCGGGGGCCTCGACCAGGATCGGGTGGCTGTAACCGAGGGCGAACTCCAGGTTCGAGCCCTTGGCGGCCACGCGGTAACCGACACCGCTGATTTCGAGCTTCTTCACGTAACCCTGGGTCACGCCGGTGATCATGTTCGCCACCAGCGTGCGGGACAGGCCGTGCAGGGCCTTGTTCTGACGCTCGTCGTTCGGGCGGGTCACCTGCAAGGTGCCGTCCTCGCCCTTGGCGACCTCGATCGGCGCCGCGACGGTGTGGGTCAGCGAGCCCTTGGGGCCCTTGACCGAGACCGTACGGCCGTCGATGGTGACGTCCACGCCGGCGGGAACCGCGATGGGGAGCTTGCCGATGCGCGACATAGCTGTTTCCTCCGTTCCCTTCTGCTACCAGACGTAGGCGAGGACTTCCCCACCCACGCCCTTCTTGCCGGCCTGCTTGTCGGTGAGGAGCCCGTGCGACGTGGAGATGATCGCCACGCCCAGGCCGCCGAGCACCTTCGGCAGGTTGGTGGACTTCGCGTACACCCGGAGACCGGGCTTGGAGATCCGCTTGATGCCCGCGATGGAGCGCTCACGGTTGGGGCCGAACTTCAGCTCCAGGACGAGGGACTTGCCGACCTCGGCGTCCTCGACCTTCCAGCCCGTGATGAAGCCCTCCTGCTGGAGGATCTCCGCGATGTGCGACTTGATCTTCGAGTGCGGCATCCCCACGGAGTCGTGGTACGCCGAGTTCGCGTTCCGCAGACGCGTCAGCATGTCTGCGATCGGATCAGTCATGGTCATGAATTGGCCTGTGGCCTTTCTCACCGGGGTTTCCTATATGCGCCATCCCTCTCCCCGTACTACGAGACGGGACGGGTGCGGCGCGGGGACCTACGGCGTAGTAAGTGATCCAGGGCGGCGAGGGCCCAACCCCCCAAGCCTAAGCCATGAGGGGGCGGGCCTTCGCCGACCCAGTTGCTTACCGAGAGGTCCAGGAATCCCAATCCGACCTGTCGGCCCGGACAGGCCACCCTTGAGGGGCGGTGGTCGGGCGACGGGTGGGCGGGATTACCAGGAGCTCTTGGTCACGCCCGGCAGCTCGCCGCGGTGAGCCATCTCACGAAGGCACACACGGCACAGGCCGAACTTGCGGTAGACGGAGTGCGGACGGCCGCAGCGCTGGCAGCGGGTGTACGCGCGCACACCGAACTTGGGCTTGCGAGCAGCCTTGGCAATCAGAGCCTTCTTCGCCATCTCGCTCACGCCTCCTTGAACGGGAAGCCGAGGTGACGAAGGAGCGCACGGCCCTCAGCGTCGTTGGTCGCCGTGGTGACCACGGTGATGTCCATACCCCGGACGCGGTCGATCTTGTCCTGGTCGATCTCGTGGAACATGACCTGCTCCGTGAGACCGAAGGTGTAGTTGCCACGGCCGTCGAACTGCTTGGGGGACAGACCGCGGAAGTCGCGGATGCGCGGCAGCGCGAGCGACAGGGTGCGGTCCAGGAACTCCCACATGCGGTCGCCACGGAGCGTGACATGGGCGCCGATCGGCTGGCCCTCGCGCAGCTTGAACTGCGCGATGGACTTACGGGCCTTGGTGACGGCCGGCTTCTGACCGGTGATCGTGGTGAGGTCGCGGATGGCTCCCTCGATCAGCTTGGAGTCGCGGGCGGCGTCGCCCACACCCATGTTGACCACGATCTTGACGAGGCCCGGGATCTGCATGACGTTCTCGTACTTGAACTCGTCACGCAGCTTCGGGGCGATCTCGTCGCGGTACTTCGTCTTCAGACGCGGAATGGTGGTGGTAGCCATCAGATGTCCTCACCCGTCCGCTTGGCAACGCGGATCTTGTTGCCCTCGTCGTCGAAGCGGTAGCCGACACGCGTGACGACCTTGTTGCCGTCCTTCTCCACGACCAGCTGGACGTTGGAGACATGGATCGGCGCCTCGGTGGTCACGATGCCGCCGGCCTGGGAACCGCGCGCCGTCGGACCGGCCTTGGTGTGCTTCTTGACCCGGTTGACACCCTCGACCAGGACGCGGTCCTCGCGCGGGTAGGCGGCGATGACCTTGCCCTGCTTGCCCTTGTCCTTGCCGGTGATGACCTGAACCAGGTCGCCCTTCTTGATCTTCATGCTTACAGCACCTCCGGCGCGAGCGAGATGATCTTCATGAACTTCTTCTCGCGCAGCTCACGGCCGACCGGGCCGAAGATGCGGGTGCCGCGAGGGTCGCCGTCGTTCTTGAGAATGACGGCGGCGTTCTCGTCGAAGCGGATGTACGAGCCGTCCGGACGGCGACGCTCCTTGACGGTGCGAACGATGACCGCCTTGACGACGTCACCCTTCTTCACGTTGCCACCGGGGATCGCGTCCTTGACGGTGGCGACGATGACGTCACCGATGCCCGCGTAGCGGCGACCGGAGCCACCGAGCACACGGATGCAAAGGATTTCCTTCGCGCCCGTGTTGTCGGCGACGCGCAGCCGCGACTCCTGCTGGATCACGTCTATCTCCTGTGTGTCTGCCGGTTCCCGGCGAGAAGCGCGCATGACGCACGCTTCTCGCCGAGCCTGGCGGAACTGACCTGCGAGGCAACTGCCCCGCAGGAATTACTACTTGGCCTTTTCGAGGATCTCGACGATGCGCCAGTGCTTGGTGGCGGACAGCTTCCGGGTCTCCATCAGGAGGACGCGGTCGCCGATGCCGGCAGCGTTCTGCTCGTCGTGCGCCTTGAGCTTGTTGGTACGGCGGATGACCTTGCCGTACAGCGCGTGCTTCACACGGTCCTCGACGGCGACGACGACGGTCTTGTCCATCTTGTCGCTGACGACCAGACCCTCACGGGTCTTGCGCGCGTGGCGCTCGCCCGCGGCGGAGCCGCTGTTGGTTGCAGTCTCAGTCACGTTGTTCTCGCTCATCAGGCGCTCTCCACCGTTTCGATGCCCAGCTCACGCTCGCGCATCAGGGTGTAGATCCGCGCGATGTCCTTGCGGACCGCCTTGAGACGGCCATGGTTCTCAAGCTGCCCCGTCGCCGCCTGGAAGCGGAGGTTGAACAGCTCTTCCTTGGCCTCGCGGAGCTTGTCCAGCAGCTCCTCGTTGCCCAGCTCGCGCAGCTCGGACGCCTTGGTACCGGCCGACATCACGCTTCACCTGCCTCGCGCTTGACGATCCGGCACTTCATCGGCAGCTTGTGGGCCGCACGGGTCAGCGCCTCACGGGCGATCTTCTCGTTGGGGTACGACAGCTCGAACATCACGCGTCCGGGCTTGACGTTGGCGATCCACCACTCCGGAGAACCCTTACCGGAACCCATGCGGGTCTCGGCCGGCTTCTTCGTCAGCGGACGGTCCGGGTAGATGTTGATCCAGACCTTGCCGCCACGCTTGATGTGACGGGTCATGGCGATACGAGCCGCCTCGATCTGGCGGTTCGTGACGTATGCCGGGGTCAGCGCCTGGATGCCGTACTCGCCGAACGCAACCTGCGTGCCGCCCTTGGCAGCGCCGCTGCGCTTCGGGTGGTGCTGCTTGCGGTGCTTGACCCTACGGGGGATCAGCATGTCGGTCAGGCCTCCGTTCCGGTGCTCTCAGCCGGAGCGGCCGCGGGGGCAGCCGAGGACTCCGCCTTGGGAGCCTCGGCGCCGGCAGCCTGCTGCGGCTTACGACCGCGCCGCTCGCCACCGCGGCCACCACGGGCCGGGCGGTCGGCACCGCCACGCGCCGGGCGGTTGCCCGCACGGGCGGCGGCGTTCTCGGCGCGGACCTCGGCGATGTTCTTGACGTCGCCCTTGTAGATCCAGACCTTCACGCCGATGCGGCCGAAGGTCGTCTTGGCCTCGAAGAAGCCGTAGTCCACGTTCGCCCGGAGCGTGTGCAGGGGCACCCGGCCCTCGCGGTAGAACTCCGAGCGGGACATCTCGGCGCCGCCGAGGCGGCCACCGCACTGGATCTTGATGCCCTTGGCGCCCGCCTTCATCGCCGACTGCATGCTCTTGCGCATGGCGCGGCGGAAGGAGACGCGGGAGGACAGCTGCTCGGCGACGGCCTGGGCCACCAGCTGAGCGTCCGTCTCCGGGTTCTTGACCTCAAGGATGTTCAGCTGGACCTGCTTGCCGGTCAGCTTCTCCAGGTCACCGCGGATACGGTCGGCCTCGGCACCGCGGCGGCCGATGACGATGCCCGGACGCGCGGTGTGGATGTCGACGCGGACGCGGTCACGGGTGCGCTCGATCTCCACCTTGGAGATGCCGGCGCGCTCCATGCCGGACGTCATCATCCGACGGATGGCGACGTCTTCCTTGACGTAGTCCTTGTAGAGCTTGTCGGCGTACCAGCGCGACTTGAAGTCGGTGGTGACACCGAGCCGGAACCCGTGCGGGTTTACCTTCTGGCCCATTACCGGGTTCCTTCCTTGCTGCTGACGACCACGGTGATGTGGCTGGTCCGCTTGCGGATCCGGTAGGCACGGCCCTGGGCACGCGGACGGAACCGCTTCAGGGTCGGGCCCTCGTCGACGTACGCCTCGGAGATGAAGAGGCTGTCGGCGTCGGTGTGGTCGTAGTTGTGCGCGGCGTTGGCGATGGCGCTGTCGAGCACCTTGCCCACCGGAACCGAGGCTGCCTGCGGAGCGAATCGCAGAACAGCCTGGGCCTCCGTGGCGTCCAAGCCACGGATGAGGTCCACCACACGGCGGGCCTTCATGGGCGTGACGCGGATGTACCGCGCCTGGGCCCTGGCTTCCATGGTTGTCCCTTCAGAGTTACTTACTTGTCTGATGCGATCCGCGCCTAGCGGCGCTTCGACTTGCGGTCGTCCTTGACGTGGCCCCGGAAGGTGCGGGTCGGCGAGAACTCGCCGAGCTTGTGGCCGACCATCGACTCGGTGACGAACACCGGGATGTGGGTCTTGCCGTTGTGCACCGCGATCGTGTGGCCGAGCATGGCCGGGACGATCATCGAGCGGCGGGACCAGGTCTTGATGACGTTCTTGGTGCCGGCTTCGTTCTGCGTGTCCACCTTCTTGATCAGGTGGTCGTCGACGAAGGGCCCCTTCTTCAGGCTACGAGGCATCTCAACCCGTCCTTAGCGCTTCTTGTTCGTCTTGCGGCGGCGGACGATGTACTTGTTCGACGCCTTCTTGGGCGAACGAGTACGGCCTTCCTTCTTGCCCCACGGGGACACGGGGTGACGACCACCGGAGGTCCGGCCCTCACCACCACCGTGCGGGTGGTCGACCGGGTTCATGACCACACCACGGACGGTCGGGCGGACGCCCAGCCACCGCTTACGGCCGGCCTTGCCCCAGTTGATGTTGCTCTGCTCGGCGTTGCCGACCTCGCCGACCGTGGCGCGGCAGCGCTGGTCGACCAGGCGGATCTCACCGGACGGCATGCGCAGGTGGGCCATGGAGCCCTCCTTCGCGAGCAGCTGCACGGAGGCACCGGCCGAGCGGGCGAACTTGGCGCCGCCGCCCGGACGCAGCTCGATGGCGTGCAGCGTGGTACCGACCGGGATGTTGCGCAGGGCGAGGTTGTTGCCCGGCTTGATGTCGGCCCCGGGACCGTTCTCGACGCGGTCGCCCTGCGACAGGCCACGCGGCGCGAGGATGTAGCGCTTCTCGCCGTCCGCGTAGTGCAGCAGCGCGATGCGCGCGGTGCGGTTGGGGTCGTACTCGATGTGCGCGACCTTCGCCGGCACGCCGTCCTTGTCGTGACGACGGAAGTCGATCACGCGGAAGGCGCGCTTGTGGCCGCCACCCTGGTGGCGGACGGTCACACGACCGGAATTGTTACGGCCGCCCTTGCTGTGCAGGGGACGGACCAGCGACTTCTCCGGCGTGGACCGCGTGACCTCGACGAAGTCGGCGACGCTGGCGCCACGACGGCCAGGAGTCGTCGGCTTGTACTTGCGGATACCCATTGTCTCTCAGTCCTCGGAAGCTATTCCGAAATCTGGACGTTCCGGACCGCCGTCAGGCGGTCGGACCGCCGAAGATGTCGATACGGTCGCCCTCGGCGAGGGTCACGATCGCGCGCTTGGTCGCGGCACGCTGGCCGAAGCCGGTGCGGGTCCGCTTGCGCTTGCCCTGGCGGTTGATCGTGTTGACCCCGGTGACCTTGACCGAGAAGACCGCCTGGACGGCCTCCTTGATCTGGGTCTTGTTCGCACGCGGGTCGACGACGAACGTGTACTTGTTCTCGTCGAGGAGCGCGTAGCTCTTCTCGGACACGACCGGCTTGAGCAGGACGTCACGGGGGTCCGTGTAGGCCTTGCTCGCCGGGGTGACGACGGTGTTCTTGCCCTCGGTGGCGTGGCGCTTCGCCTTGGCGACGCGCGCGGCCTTGGCGGCCTTGGCGGCCTTCGAGGCGATGGAGGGGTGACGCGTAGCCATCAGGCCTCGCTCCCTTCGGTGTCGTTGGCCTTGTTCGGGCCGGCGACGAAGGACTCGAAAGCGGCCTGGGTGAAGACCACGTCGTCCGAGACGAGAACGTCGTACGTGTTCAGCTGGCCCGGCTCCAGGATGTGGACCTGGGGCAGGTTGCGGGCGGACAGCCACGCGGCCTCGTCGGCGCGGTCGACGACCAGGAGCAGGTTCTTGCGCTCGCTGATCTTGCCGAACAGGCTCTTGGCGGCCTTCGTGCTGGGGGTCTCGCCCTCGACCACGCCGGAGACGACGTGGATGCGGTTGTGGCGGGCCCGGTCGGTGAGGGCGTGGCGCAGGGCCGCGGCCTTCATCTTCTTCGGGGTCCGCTGCGAGTAGTCGCGCGGCTGCGGGCCGTGCACGACGCCACCGCCGGCGAACTGCGGCGCGCGGGTCGAGCCCTGGCGGGCGCGGCCGGTGCCCTTCTGGCGGTACGGCTTCCTGCCGCCACCACGGACTTCACCGCGGGTCTTGGTCTTGTGCGTGCCCTGGCGGGCGGCGGCCAGCTGCGCGACGACGACCTGGTGGATCAGCGGAATGCTGACCTTCTCCACGCCGAAGATCTCCGCGGGGAGCTCGACGGAACCGGCCTTCTCGCCCGCCGGCGAAAGGATCTCAACAGTGCTCATCGGTTACCTCAGGCCCCCTTGGCCGCGGTGCGGACCAGGACGAGGCCGCCGTTCGGACCGGGAACCGCGCCCTTGATGAGCAGCAGACCCTTCTCCGCGTCAACGGCGTGGACGGTCAGGTTCTGGGTGGTGACCCGCTCGTTGCCCATGCGGCCCGCCATGCGCAGGCCCTTGAACACACGGCCCGGGGTGGCGCAGCCGCCGATGGAGCCGGGGGAGCGGTGCTTGCGCTGGGTACCGTGCCCGGCGCCGAGGCCACGGAAGTTGTGGCGCTTCATGACACCGGCGAAGCCCTTGCCCTTGCTCTTGCCGGTGACGTCGACCTTGACGCCCGCCTCGAACACCTCGGCGGTGACTTCCTGGCCCAGCGTGTACTCGGAGGCGTCCGACGTGCGGATCTCGACGAGGTGACGACGCGGGGTGACGTCGGCCTTGGCGAAGTGACCCTTGAGGGGCTTGTTCACCTTGCGCGGGTCGATCTCGCCGAAGGCGATCTGGACGGACTCGTAGCCGTCGGCGTCATTCGTACGAACCTGGGTGACGACGTTCGGGCCGGCCTTGACGACGGTGACCGGAACAACACGGTTGTTCTCGTCCCACACCTGCGTCATGCCGAGCTTCTCGCCCAGGATGCCCTTGATCTGCTTGGTCATCTCTCAGATCACCGCGCCTCAGAGCTTGATCTCGATGTCGACACCGGCCGGGAGGTCGAGTCGCATCAGAGAGTCAACGGTCTTGGGGGTCGGGTCGAGGATGTCGATCAGGCGCTTGTGCGTGCGCATCTCGAAGTGCTCGCGCGAGTCCTTGTACTTGTGCGGCGACTTGATGACGCAGTACACGTTCTTCTCAGTGGGCAGCGGCACCGGGCCCGCGACCGACGCACCCGTGCGGGTCACCGTCTCGACGATCTTCTTCGCCGAGGAGTCGATGACCTCGTGGTCGTAGGCCTTGAGCCGAATGCGGATCTTCTGTCCCGCCATGGCTACTCAGTAGTCCTGTCTCTTCTCACGCTCTGGAACCCGGTGTTCCCTTCGCCTTCTCCGACCCACGCGGTCGGGCGTGTCGCGCTCCCGCTGACACAGATGCCCCTTGTTCGAACATCCCTGCGGGGAATGCGCACGGCCCTTCCGGAACCGCAGACCGGGGACGGAAGGCCCACCGGGTGCCTGGCCGGTGCCGCGCCGACACTTCCCGGAAGATTCCCGTACGTCCAACCCACACGGGGTTGACGAGTACTGTGGGACTCGCTTCCGGTCCTCCCGGCGGGAGGCGCGCAGCATCAACACTCGGCCGAGCAACTCGGACAGTCTGCCATAGGGTGCAGGGGCCTGGCCAATCGAGCCGGAGAGGGTACCCCGGGGGTGACATGAGTCAAACCCAGGGCCTGCCGCGCGGGCCCCGCACACCGGTCACGACGGCCGGCCATCGCGAGCGGTCAGAGAACGGGGCACGCCGCCACAGCCGAACTCCGCGAGGAGCCGTCTCATGGCGTCGTGGGTGTTCTCATGGGGATCGACCGGCCCGGAAACCAGCCGCCCGCCCGCAGCTGGCGAATGCCACACGCGGACCGTGTAGGCCGCCCGGGCGTCCCTCACAGTCCGCCGCCCGGCGCCCCCCCGGCTTCCCCGCGTCGAACCGCTGCCCGAACGGGCGGATGCCCGTAGGCACATCCGGCCTGAATGGCCCGCCCGGCACCTGCCCCGACGCGGCCGCTCCAGCCCCTCATCGACGGTCCCCGGCCGCCCGTGGGTCACAGATGACCGCCGGCACGGACCGCCGGGGCCATCGGCCGGCCCGCCGCGGCCACACACACCGCCTGACGGGAAGAGGGCCGGGGGGTGTCGGCGTGGCCGGGGTTCAGAATCCCC
Source organism: Streptomyces sp. NPDC001508 (assembly GCF_040298665.1). Lineage (NCBI taxonomy): Bacteria > Bacillati > Actinomycetota > Actinomycetes > Kitasatosporales > Streptomycetaceae > Streptomyces > Streptomyces sp. NPDC001508. The sequence continues at coordinate 108,785 of NZ_JBEPAP010000023.1, read as the reverse complement.
GGGGGTTGGGATGGGGAGTGAGCGTGAGGTCTTCGGACCAGATCAGGCGGGCCTCCAGATCGGCGCCGAGCATGTCCTTGAGGCGGTCCACCGCCCAGGCGTTCCAGTGGGCGCCTCCGGGGAATTCGGGCACGCGAAAACAGGGCAACCCGGTCGGCAGGGCCTCGGGGAGGAAGACGGTCTGCTTCATCTGCCCCGTTCCCCTCTTCGGCTTAGACAACCTGCGCGGGTCGACGCAGTCGACGACCTTCTCCACGAGATGGAGGAGATAGGGCGCTTCGCCCCCCGGGCCGGAGTCTTCGGGGTGGACGGGGAGGTACCTGCCGGCCGCTGCGAGGTCTTCCGCCACCGGTTCGGCGATCCGGCGGCTGAACACCGGAGCACCCGGGTAGCCGCAGGGGAACTCGGTCGGCCGCAGGCGCGGATTCCCCACCCATTCGGCCGTGAACGACTCCGGCAGGCCCTCGGCGGCACCGGTGCGCAGCCACCGGATCAGTCTCCGGTGGGCGTACTCCTCCAGGGACAGGGTCCTGAACTCCCCCAGGCTCGGCATCAGCCGGTACACCGCGAGGGGGCCACGGGCGCGGTCAGCCGTCATGGCGCCGTCCAGAGCGCACCGGGCCCCGGCACCCCGGTCGCGAGTTCACCTTCGGCCTGACGGCCGACCGCGCTCGAAGGCGGCCTCCCACTCCTCGGGGTCATCGAGCCCCAGCAGCCCCTCGCCGTTCTCCCGGTCCCACCCTGACGCCATAGCCGATGTCCCGTCATACCCCTGGCCCCGCCTGCCCCGTGAGTTTCGCGAGCGCCTCCTCCGTGGTGTGGCCCAGGAGTCGGACGGAGTCCATCCCGGCGTAGAGCGAACCGTCCTCCGCCACCGCGAGGTACTGGTTGCGGCGGTCCATCGTGCCGACGGGGTACAGGTCGGCGCCCGCCTGCTCGGCGAGGTCGTCGATGATCTCCGCGTCCCACATCGCCGCCAGCGGGTCCAGCAGGAACTCCGGGCCCGGCGGCGTCTCCCCCGGCGCGGGGAAGGGGACGCCGACGTATCCGAACTCAGCGAGGAACCGCTGCGCGGCGTCGTGGATCTCGTACTCGCCCGTCTCCAGGAGCACGGTCTCCCAGGTCGCGGTGGGAATCGAGCGGCCCGGGAACCAGCCGCCGGCCCGCAGCACCCGGTCGGTCCGCGCGGACCACCGCTCCCCGGCGGTCTCGTCGCCTTTCGCGGTCTCGTCGGCGTCCGCGGCGTCCAGCCGGTGTCGGAACCGGTCGGCGGCCCAGGTGTCGTCCGGCCGCCGCGGCGCGGTCCGGGCGCCCTGTGCCGCGATCAGCCGGTCCAGCGCCTCGTCGGCCGTCCCGCCCAGCCGTTCCACGCGCTCGGTCGCGAGATGGAGCGCGCCGTCCTCGGCGATCCCGAGGCGGCTGCCGCCCCCGTCCGCCCGGCCCACGGGATACAGGGCCGTCCCCGCCTCCCGGCTCATCGACGCGAACGCCTCGGCCTCCCACGCGTCGGGGAGCGGGTCGAACCGGACGGCCGAGCCGGTCACGACCGGGTCGACCGGCCAGCCGTAGGTCACCAGCCCACCGAACTCGGCGAGGAACCGGCGCGCGGCCTCATGCGCCACGAACCCGCCGCGCTCCAGCAGGACCGCCTCCCAGGTCTCCGTCGGCACGGCACGACCCGGCCGCCATCCCGCGCGCCGCAGCACCTCGTCGGTCTGCGGGGACCAACGCCCCACCTGGCCATGACTCATTCACAACACCGCCCGAACACCCAGTTGATCAAGAACATGCTGACAGGAAGCGCACGGCGCCTTCGGGGTGCCGTGCGCGGGGTTGCCTTCCGCGCGAACGTTCACGGCCGCCATCGTCCCGCCTCGGGGATCCACCCCCGCCTTCATGGCGTCCGACAGCGCCTCCGCCTCACCGCACTTCGAGTGCGCTCCGCCCACGCTGTCCTTGATGGCCTGCGGGACCCGATCATAGGCAGCCTGGACGTCGGGGTGCAGATTGTGGCTGGCCCCGCCCTTGATGCTCGCGCCTTCGAAGGGTGTGCCGTGCCCCGGCACGGACAGCCCAGCCGTGCTGGTCGGCCTGGTCTTCTTGCTGGCCCCCGGGCGCTGCTGTTCCACGTCCGCCCGTCGCCGGGCGGCGGCGCGTGCCGCGTCCTCGCAGGAGGGCGCCAGCCCGAAGGGGTCGACGGCCGTGTAGGGATTGGCCACGTACGCACGCGGGTTGGGCCCGGGCGCGAGGCCCAGCGGGTCCACGGAGACGTACTGCCCGGTCTCCGGGTCGTAGTGCCGCTGGTAGTTGTAGTGGAGCGCGGTCTCCTGGTCGTGGTACTGACCCGGGAAACGTAACGGGCACCGTGCCCGGCCGGGGGCGTCGTCGTTGAGGGGCGCACCCCACACCGTGGTCCGGGAGCGCCAGGCCAACTCCCCCGCCTCATCGACCATTTCGGTCGGTGTTCCGACGAGGTCGGTGACAAGGGAGTAGAAGCGCTCGTCCACCCACTCCTGGGACGGTTCTGACGTCTGGGTCCGCTCCGTCTGGGTGACCGGGCTGAAGCGGTCCGGCTCCCAGTTCCACACCGTGCACTCCGGCGCCTCGCCCGCCGTTCGCCGCACCTGCTCGGCGGGCACGAACCCGTCCCAGGCGAAGATCACCTCCTCCACCACGGTCTCCCCGTCCGCGGCGAAGCGCTGCTTTGCGATACGTCGCCCGAACGGGTCATAGAAGTAGGCCCACTTGGCGCCGTCAGGGGTGGTCACGCCGACGAGGCGGTCCTGGCTGTCCCAGGTGTACCGCCACACCTCGGGCTTGCGCGACAGGCGCTTTCTGACCCGCAGCACCACCCGGCCCTGCCGGTCGTGCTCGTAGCGGATGTTCCTCGACCGGTGCCCGGGGGCCGCTTCGCCGGACCGACCGGAGCCGAGGGCACCGCCGGAACCTCCGGGGGCGTTGCGCTGCCAGTCGCCCTGCGTGACGTTGCCCGCCGCGTCGTACGCGTAGCGTTCCGTCCAGGACTCCGCCCGCACTCCGGTGACCCGTCCAGTGGCGTCGACATCGAGGACACGGTCGCCGTTCAGCAGGTCGCTGATCGCCGAGACGGCCCCGTCGGCTCGGTACCGGTAGGCGCGGTGCTGAAGACGCCGCGGAGAGGCCGCCGCGCCCGGTTCGCCCTCCGCGGTCAGAACCTGCGAGTCGAGCCTGCCGCGCGCGTCCCAGGTCTGGCTGAGCACGAGGCCGCCCATCCGGCGCTCGGTCTCCTGGCCGGCCTCGTCGTAGGCGAACGTGACACATCGGTCCGCGGTCCTCAGGAGCACCGGCTTGTCGCGGCCGTCGTACTCCCACACGCTCTGGGAGTTCGACGGTGTCACCCGGCGGACGCGTCGGCCGAGGATGTCGTAGGCGGACCGCACGGTCGCGCCGTTGCAGGTCTCGGCGAGGATCCGGCCCCGGGGGTCCCGCTCGTAGATCAGCTCGGTCCGCCCGCTCACCACCCGGCGGAGGTTGCCGACCGGGTCGTACGTGTAGGAGGTCCTGCCCTCCGGGGTGTCCTGCTCGATGATCTTGCCGAGCGCGTCGCGGACGTAGTCGACGGATTCGCCCGCCCCGTTCGTCTGCCCGAGGAGCCGGCCGGCCGCGTCGAAGCGGTAGCGCTGCGTACGGCCGCTGAAGTCCTGCTCGCGGACCAGGCGGCCGGCCTCGTCGTAGAAGTAGTCCCAGGCGTGGCCCAGTTGGTTGGACACCGAGGCGAGGCGCAGTTCCCCGTCGTAGGTGAACTCCAGCCGGGAGCCGTCGGGATCGACGCGGGCCGCCAGCAGGTCGAATCCGACGTACTCGAACCGCGTCACCTGACCGAGGGCGTCGGTGTGCTCGACCCGATTGCCCTCGGCGTCGTAGACGTGCCGCTCAATGGCACCGTCGGGCAGGACGGTTCGGCTGAGCCTGCCTTCGGGGGTCCACTCGAAACGCGTCACCGCCCCGTCGGGCCCCGTCCGGGTGACGATCCGGCCGAACGCGTCCCGCTCGTACCGTGTCGTCATGCCCTCGGCGTCGCGGGCGGCGATCACCAGACCCGCGGCGTCCGGCTCCACGACGGCCGTCCGGCCCATGGCGTCGGTCACGGCCGTGACGGCGCCGACGGCGTTGTACACGTACCGGGTGCGGGCCCCCGCGGGGTCCGTCTCGCTGATCAGGTTGCCGCGCTCGTCGTACTCCAGGTGCCAGACATGGCCGTCGGCCTGGGTCACGGAGACCGGATCCCCGAACGCGTTGTTCCGGGCCGACTCCCGGCTGCCGTCGGCCCGGAGGACGGAGGTCGGCGCCCCGTGCTCGTCATACTCGTAGCGGCTGGTGTGGCCGTTCGGGTCCGTACGGGACAGCAGCCGGTCGTGGCGGTCCCACTCGGAGTACGTGGTGTGGTCGAGCGGGTCGGTCACGGCGACGAGCTGGTACAGCTCGTTGTGCCGGTACGTCGTGGTGTTGCCGAGCGCGTCGGTGTAGCGGGTCTCCCGGCGCTCGGTGTCGTAGGCGATGGTGCAGGACAGCCGGCCGTCGGCCCCTTGACCCCGGACGCAGCGGTCCTGCTCGTCGTAGGTGAAGCGGTACCAGCAGCCGATGCGGTCGGTCCACGAGGTGATGCGCCCGCGCTCGTCGTAGGTGAGGCTCAGGGGCAGACCGCTGGAGTCGAAGACCTCGGTGAGGTCGCCTTCGGGGCTGTAGCCGAAGCGTCTGAGGAGCGTGCCCTGTGGGCCGTTCTCCGGATCGCGCAGCCGCAGCCCGGTGACGCGCCCGCCGTCGGTGTCCACGTGGAGGTACCGGCCGCCCGAGTCGCGCACGGCGACGGGGGTGCCGTCGGCAGCGCGCTCGAAGTCGATCCGGTAGCCGTTGCGATCCGTCATGGCAACGAGGAGGAGGGTGAACGGCTCGTCGGCCCTCGCGGGACGCCGGGGCGGCGCGAAGTGGCGGGTGACGCCGGTGAGCGGGTCGGTGACGCGCAGCGGGGCGCCGGGGGCGCCGTCCCAGTCCAGTGGCCGGCGGGGCCCCTCGGCGGGTAGGACCGAGGTGCCGGGCCGGGGCACGGGGTAGAAGAGGATCATGCCGTCCTCGGTGGCGTACACGGCGCCCTGGTCGTCCAGTTCCAGCCGCTCGTCGAGCGTGGAGGCCCAGGAGGGGCCGAAGGAGCGGCCCGCCCAGTAGGTCGACAGGTGGGTGCGGCGCAGGACCAGCGGGAGCAGGCCCGGCAGGTCGACGTCGGTCTCCGCCATCAGCATCTCGCCGGAAACCATGTCGATGGGGTCGCCGTTCAGGCATCGCCCCTTGCCGGGCTTGCTCTTGGCGACGGCGTCGTCCGCCTCCCGACGCAGTCCTTTCCCGAGCCCCTTGGCCATGCCCTTCAGGCCCATCTTGCCCAGGCCCTTCATCCCCCGGGCGAGGCCGCCGAGGGTGGTGATGGCCTTGCCGCCGGGTATGCAGTCCAGGGCCGCGAAGGCCACGTCCCACAGGGACGCCCTGCCCTGTGAGTACTTGTAGAGCGTGTCCGCGAGGACGACGAGGGCCGCGATCAGGACGATCGCGCCCAGGATCGGCCCACCGATGATCATCGCGACGATGCCGACGACCGCGACGACCACCTTGCAGACCGCGACGATCGTGTCCCAGTTGTTCTCGAACCAGTGGCCGATGTCCTCCCACCACGACCGGTTCTGGATCCCCGCGTCCGACGCCTCATCGATCCTCGACTTCGCCTCACGCGCCGCCTCGTCCCGCATCGCCCGAGCATCCGCGGCCATCTTCTTCGCCGCGTCAAGCGCGTCCTGCGCGGTGGTGACATCCGACTGGGCCGTGGCATGCGCGGACTTGGCGTTGTGCACATCCCGGGCCGCGGCACGGACCTTCGCCTCGTCCGGCTCGTCCCCGTCACTCCTGCGGCCGGTCGGGTCGTCCTTGTACTTGTCCGCCTCCTTGCCGGCCCGGGTCACCCACGAATCGGCCGACGCCAGACGGGACTTGGCCGAGGACAGATCGGACTGCGCCTCCTTCGCCCTGGCCAGCGCCCGGTCCGCCAACGCCTGCGCACGCTCCAGCTTCGGCCAGAAACCCGCGAGCGCGTCACCGCACAACGCGTATGACTTCGTCAGCTTCTTCAAGTCCTTCGGGACGTCCCCGAACTGCTCCTTGAAGGCCTCGGCCGATTTGCCCGCCCACTCCAGCAGCGTCTCCTCGCCCGCCATCCCCTTGACCAGACGCAGCGCATCGGAGACATCGTCCGCGAAATCGTGGAGCTGCTTCGCCAGGGAACGCACCCGCTGCGGATCCCCCGGTGTCGGGTCCTTGTCAAGATCCAGCGGATGCCAGTCCGCAGGCCGATGCCCCACCATCCCGCAACCCCCGTCACATGCGCAGCCCCAACAGCCCTGTGCACACGCGAACTTACCGGCAACGGATGTACGAGAGAAGCCGAGCGCGCGGGGACCGACGCCTGCCGGCTCGCCGCGCAGCGGTCACCGTGAGGGTCGACCGGCCCGGAAACCGGCCGCCCGCCCGCAGCACGCGATCGATCTGCACGGGCCCACTGCCGCCCGGCATCCTCGTCGGCTGCCACCGCGTCGAGCCGCCACCAGAACGGATGCGTGGCCGCAGACCCGCCGGCCCCCGGGGCGCGGTCCGGGCACTCTGCGTCGACACCACCCGGTCCAGCCCTTCACCGACGATTCCGGTCGGCCGCTCCACGCGGCGATCCCCGCAAGGTGAAGCGCACCCTCCTCGGCGGCACCGAGGCGGACGCCGCCCTCGTTCGCCCCGCCGCGGCGAGTTCTCCGGGGCGGTCGGGTAACCCGCCCGCCCGCAGGGGCAGGCGGGGCGCGGCTCAACCTCACCGCCGTCACGGACAACCACCGCCCGCCCGCAGGGGCGGGGCGGGCGTCGTGGCGGTCGTGTCAGATGACGCCCTGTGCCAGCATCGCGTCGGCGACCCTCTCGAAGCCGGCGATGTTCGCGCCGGTCACATAGTCGCCGGGGAGGCCGTAGCGTTCGGCGGTCTGATGGCAGGTGGTGTGGATGTCCCGCATGATGCGGGCCAGTTCCTCCTCGACACGGGCGGCCGTCCACGCGGTGCGCGACGCGTTCTGTGCCATCTCCAGGGCGCTGACCGCGACCCCGCCCGCGTTCGCCGCCTTGCCGGGGCCGAAGGCCACCCCCGCGCGCTGGAGCAGGTGCACGGCCTCGGGTGTCGTCGGCATGTTCGCGCCCTCCGACACCGCCTTCACACCGTTGCGTACGAGGGCGGCCGCGTCGTTCTCGTTCAGCTCGTTCTGCGTCGCCGACGGCAGCGCGACATCGGCCGGCACCTCCCAGACCCGTCCGCCGGGCACAAACCGCGCGGACGCGCCCCGGCGCTCGACGTAGGTACTGATCCGGCCGCGTTCGACCTCCTTGACCTGCTTGAGCAGATCCAGGTCGATGCCCTTGTCGTCGACCGCGTACCCGCTGGAGTCCGAGCAGGTCAGCGGGTTCGCGCCGAGGGCGAGGAGCTTCTCTATGGTGTAGATCGCGACGTTTCCCGAGCCGGAGACGACCGCCGACAGACCTTCCAGGTCCTCGCCCCGCTCGCGCAGCATCTCCGCGGCGAACAGCACGTTCCCGTACCCGGTCGCCTCCGGCCGGATCAGGGAACCACCCCACAGCGAACCCTTGCCGGTGAGGACGCCGGACTCCCAGCGGTTGGTGATCCGCCGGTACTGGCCGAACAGGTAACCGATCTCACGGCTGCCCACGCCGATGTCACCCGCCGGAACGTCCGTGTGCTCACCGATGTGCCGGTGCAGCTCCGTCATGAACGACTGGCAGAACCGCATGACCTCCGTGTCACTGCGGCCGTGCGGGTCGAAGTCGCTGCCGCCCTTGCCGCCGCCGATGCCGAGCCCGGTGAGCGCGTTCTTGAAGATCTGCTCGAAACCGAGGAACTTCACGATGCCGAGGTTCACCGTCGGGTGGAAGCGCAGGCCCCCCTTGTACGGGCCGAGCGCGCTGTTGAACTCGACGCGGAAACCGCGGTTGACGTGGACCCGGCCGTGATCGTCCTGCCATGGCACCCGGAAGATGATCTGCCGCTCCGGCTCGCACAGCCGCTCGACGAGTCCCGGCTCCGCGTACTCCGGGCGGGCCGCGAGCACCGGAGCGAGCGTCTCCAGCACCTCGCGGACGGCCTGGTGGAACTCGGATTGGGCCGGATTGCGGTGTTCGATCTCGGTCCGCAGGATGTCGAGTGCGGACGACGAGGACGACGAGGACGGCGAAGTCGGCGAAGTCGGCGAAGTCGGCGAAGTCGGCGAAGTCGGCGAAGTCGGCGAAGTCGGCGAAGTCGGCGAAGTCGGCGAAGTCGGCGAGATGCTCGTTTCGGATCGGGTCGTCACGTGGTTCCCTTCCGGGCACGGCTACTACCGGTACACACCGGTGGCGAGCGCTCGGCGCCGTTGCCGCGCGCAGGACTGGGGCCGCCCCGGAGCGAATGTCCAGGGGCGGCCGGCACCTCAGTGTTACCTCTGTGTAAACGCGAAGGCCAGTCTCCCTGCCACGGCTGTCCGCGATCTGAGACCCGCGCCGTCGAGCGGCTCAGTCCGCGAAGCGGAACGTCGAGGTGATCGCGTCGAAGATGTCGAAGAAGGAGTCGGCCAGGTCGAGGACCTGGCTGCTGCCGGCGACGAGGGCCACCTTGCCCTCCTGCCCGGGGACCGGGATGTACGTCTGCATCAGCACGGCCCGTACGGTGCGGTTGAGGCTGTCGCCCGGGACGGGGATGTCCTCGATGCCGTGGGTGCGGGCGGCCGGGCCGACCCCGGGCAGCTCGACGGTCGTCACCTTGCGCCAGGAGTCGCCGGGCTTCCTCGCTTCCTTGACGGCGAGTTGGGAGGCGATCGTGGCGGGGTCGCTCGGCAGAGGCGCGCCCTCGCCGGTACGTCCGCCGACCAGGGAGACGGTGACCGAACCGGTGATCGGGGTGTCACCGCCGAAGCTCTCGGCCATGCAGCCGCAGTACAGCGCGCCGGACTTCCAGGCATCGGCCGCGGCCTTCCGCAGGAAACCGGTGTACGTGTCGCGGTACGGGGCCAGCTCCGGGTGCTGCTCGATCCGCTCGTTCACCATGCGCCGGATCGAGTCGTCACGTGACTCCGGGCGTACGTCGAACTCCCACCACGACTCCGGCACCTTGATGCGGAAGCCGCCGCGCTCGACGGTGAGCGTCTCCATGTAGCGGGCCATGGCTGTCGTGTCCCCCGTTCAGTCGATCACTCGTCCGGGCAGCATGCTGTTGTACGGTGCGGCCCAGCCTACGAGAACCGAGAACGGGGGACGGACGCATGGGCAAGGGCAAGAGCGACCTCTCGCTCCCGCTGACCGAGTTGGAGGACTACGGCCGGCGGCTGCGCTCGATCAAGACCCGCCTGAACCACACCAAGAAGCTCTTCGAGAGCTACAAGGACGACATCGGCGACGGCAAGGTCAACGACGCCCTCGACGACTTCGAGTCGAACTGGGAGGACGGGCGCGAGGACATCACGCAGCAACTGGACGCCCTCGCCGACATGTCGGACACGGTGGTGCGCGAGTTCAAGAAGCTCGACGACGAACTGGCGAAGAAGGTCAACGACGCGGTGAAGACAGAGGACACACGAGACCCGCGCCAACGGGGGGCGCAGTGACCCCCTGAGCGCCGACGCAGCCCACGCAGCCCACGGCAGCCGACGCAGCCGTCCCAACGCCCACGCAGTCAACGCGGCGACGAGTCGCCGGAACGCCGAGAGGCCCGTACGACCGGAGTCGTACGGGCCTCTCAGAGACCTACCGGGTCAGCCCGAGATCACTTGTTGATCTTGGTGACCTGGCCGGCGCCCACCGTCCGGCCACCCTCACGGATGGCGAACTTCAGGCCCTCTTCCATGGCGATGGGCTGGATGAGTTCCACCTTCATCTCGGTGTTGTCACCCGGCATGACCATCTCGGTGCCCTCGGGGAGGGTCACGACGCCGGTCACGTCCGTCGTACGGAAGTAGAACTGCGGACGGTAGTTGTTGAAGAACGGCGTGTGGCGGCCACCCTCGTCCTTGGAGAGGATGTAGGCCTGCGCCTCGAACTCGGTGTGCGGGGTGACCGAGCCCGGCTTGATGATGACCTGGCCGCGCTCGACGTCCTCGCGCTTGATGCCGCGGAGGAGCAGACCGACGTTCTCACCGGCCTGGCCCTCGTCGAGCAGCTTGCGGAACATCTCGATGCCGGTGACCGTGGTGGTGGTCTTCTCGGTCTTGATGCCGATGATGTCGACGGTCTCGTTGACCTTGAGGACACCACGCTCGATACGGCCGGTGACGACCGTACCGCGACCGGTGATGGTGAAGACGTCCTCGATCGGCATCAGGAACGGCTTGTCGATGTCGCGCTCCGGCTCCGGAATCGCGCTGTCGACGGCGTCCATCAGGTCCAGGACCGACTGGCCCCACTCCTTGTCGCCCTCAAGGGCCTTGAGCGCCGAGACCTTGACGACCGGAACGTCGTCGCCCGGGAACTCGTACTCGGAGAGGAGTTCACGGACCTCGAGCTCGACGAGCTCAAGGATCTCCTCGTCGTCCACCATGTCGGCCTTGTTCAGGGCGACGACGATGTACGGAACGCCGACCTGGCGGGCCAGGAGCACGTGCTCCTTGGTCTGCGGCATCGGGCCGTCGGTGGCGGCGACCACCAGGATGGCGCCGTCCATCTGCGCGGCACCGGTGATCATGTTCTTGATGTAGTCCGCGTGACCCGGGCAGTCGACGTGGGCGTAGTGGCGCGCCTCCGTCTGGTACTCGACGTGCGCGATGGAGATGGTGATACCGCGCTGACGCTCCTCAGGAGCCTTGTCGATCTGGTCGAAGGCCGAGGCCTCGTTCAGGTCCGGGTACTTGTCGTGCAGCACCTTGGTAATGGCGGCCGTGAGGGTCGTCTTACCGTGGTCGATGTGACCGATGGTGCCGATGTTGACGTGCGGCTTAGTCCGCTCGAACTTCGCCTTCGCCACTGGGGTCCTCCTGTGGAGTGGTTCTGTACGCCTTACTTCATCGGCGCCAGGTGATCTTTGCTGTAAAGGCCCGGAACCCGGGGGCATTCCGTCCGCGTTTGCGGGGGTATGCCCCTGGAGGCTCCGGAGTCAAGCCTACGGCGTGTGAACGGGGTGCGTTACTCGCCCTTGGCCTTCGCGATGATCTCCTCGGCGACGTTCCGCGGAACCTCGGCGTAGGAGTCGAACTGCATCGAGTAGCTTGCGCGACCCGACGTCTTGCTGCGGAGGTCGCCGACGTAGCCGAACATCTCCGACAGGGGCACGAGGCCCTTGACGACGCGGGCACCGGCCCGCTCCTCCATGGCCTGGATCTGACCACGGCGGGAGTTGATGTCGCCGATGACCTCACCCATGTAGTCCTCGGGCGTGGTGACCTCGACGGCCATCATCGGTTCGAGCAGTACCGGGCTGGCCTTGCGCGCGGCCTCCTTGAAGGCCTGCGAGCCGGCGATCTTGAACGCGAGTTCGGAGGAGTCGACCTCGTGGTAGGCACCGTCGAGCAGGGTGACCCGTACACCGGTCATCTCGTAGCCCGCCAGGATGCCGAACTGCATGGCCTCCTGCGCACCGGCGTCGACCGAAGGGATGTACTCCTTCGGGATACGGCCACCGGTCACCTTGTTCACGAACTCGTACGAGGCGTCGCCGCCCTCGATCGGCTCGATCGCGATGATGACGCGGGCGAACTGGCCCGTACCACCCGTCTGCTTCTTGTGGGTGTACTCGACCTTCTCGACGGCCTTGCGGATGGTCTCGCGGTACGCGACCTGCGGCTTGCCGACGTTGGCCTCGACCTTGAACTCACGACGCATGCGGTCGACCAGCACCTCCAGGTGCAGCTCGCCCATGCCGCCGATGACGGTCTGGCCGGTCTCCTCGTTGGTGTGCACCTGGAAGGAGGGGTCCTCCTCCGCGAGACGCTGGATGGCGACACCCAGCTTCTCCTGGTCGCCCTTGGACTTGGGCTCGATCGCGACCTCGATGACCGGCGCCGGGAAGTCCATGGACTCCAGGATCACCGGGTTCTTCTCGTCGCTCAGCGTCTCACCGGTGGTGGTCTGCTTCAGGCCCATGACGGCGACGATGTCGCCGGCGCCCACCGACTCGATCTCCTCACGCTTGTTGGCGTGCATACGGTAGATCTTGCCGATGCGCTCCTTGCGGCCCTTGACCGAGTTGAGCACGGCGGTGCCGGACTCCAGGCGGCCGGAGTACACGCGGACGAAGGTGAGCTTGCCCAGGTGCGGGTCGCTCATGATCTTGAACGCCAGCGCGGACAGCGGCTCGTCCTCGGACGGCTTGCGCTTGATGATCACCTCGGGGTCCTTGACGTCGTGGCCCTCGATGGCCTCGACGTCCAGGGGCGAGGGGAGGTAGCGCACGACCGCGTCGAGCAGGGGCTGGACGCCCTTGTTCTTGAACGCGGTACCGCAGAACACCGGGGTGACGGTGGTGCCGGTGCCCTTGCCGGACGCGATGGTGATACGACGGACGGCCGCGTACAGCTGCTCCTCGGTGGGCTCCTCGCCCTCCAGGTACAGCTCCATCAGCTCTTCGTCGTTCTCGGCGACGGCCTCGAGCAGCTTGCCGCGGTACTCCTCGGCAGCCTCGGTGTGGGTGGCCGGGATGTCGACGACGTCGTACATCTCGCCCTTGGTGGCCTCGGCGGACCACACGAGCGCCTTCATGCGGACCAGGTCCACGACGCCCTGGAAGTCGGCCTCGGCACCGATCGGGAGCTGCATGACGATCGGCTGCGCGCCCAGGCGGTCGCTGATCATGTCGACACAGCGGTGGAACTCGGCACCGGTGCGGTCGAGCTTGTTGACGAAGCAGATGCGCGGGACGCCGTAGCGGTCCGCCTGACGCCACACCGTCTCGGACTGCGGCTCAACGCCGGCGACGCCGTCGAACACCGTCACGGCACCGTCGAGAACGCGCAGGGAGCGCTCCACCTCGACCGTGAAGTCGACGTGGCCCGGGGTGTCGATGATGTTGATGGTGTGGTCGACGTCTTCCAGCGGCCAGTGACAGGTGGTGGCAGCAGAGGTGATCGTGATGCCACGCTCCTGCTCCTGCTCCATCCAGTCCATGGTGGCGGCGCCGTCGTGGACCTCACCGATCTTGTACGAAACGCCGGTGTAGAACAGGATCCGCTCGGTGGTGGTCGTCTTGCCCGCGTCGATGTGGGCCATGATGCCGATATTGCGCACCTTGGCCAGGTCAAGTGAAGTGGTAGCCATAAGGCTTCAGTCTTCTCTCGGTCTCGATGTGGGTAGCGACTACCAGCGGTAGTGCGCGAAGGCCTTGTTGGACTCGGCCATCTTGTGGGTGTCCTCGCGCTTCTTCACGGCCGCACCGAGGCCGTTGGAGGCGTCGAGAAGCTCGTTGAGGAGACGCTCGGTCATGGTCTTCTCGCGACGGGCGCGGGAGTAACCGACGAGCCAGCGCAGCGCCAGGGTGTTGGCACGGCCGGGCTTGACCTCGATCGGAACCTGGTACGTCGCACCACCGACACGGCGGGACTTGACCTCAAGGGTCGGCTTGATGTTCTCAAGCGCGCGCTTCAGCGTGATGATCGGGTCGTTGCCCGTCTTCTCACGCAGACCCTCCATGGCGCCGTAGACGATGCGCTCGGCGGTGGAGCGCTTGCCGTTCAGCAGCACCTTGTTGATCAGGGAGGTCACCAGAGGGGAGCCGTAAACCGGGTCGATGATGACCGGGCGCTTCGGGGCGGGGCCCTTACGAGGCATTCTTACTTCTCCTTCTTGGCGCCGTAACGGCTGCGGGCCTGCTTGCGGTTCTTGACACCCTGGGTGTCGAGGGAGCCACGGATGATCTTGTAGCGAACACCCGGCAGGTCCTTCACACGGCCGCCGCGCACGAGCACGATGGAGTGCTCCTGCAAGTTGTGTCCCTCACCCGGAATGTAGGCGGTGACCTCGATGCCGCTGGTCAGACGCACACGCGCGACCTTACGCAGGGCCGAGTTCGGCTTCTTCGGGGTGGTCGTGAACACGCGCGTGCAGACGCCACGACGCTGAGGTGACCCCTCGAGTGCGGGCGTCTTGTTCTTCTCGACCTTGTCCTGCCGGCCCTTGCGGACCAGCTGCTGGATCGTAGGCACTACTTCTCCGGTTTCTGTGTGCCGATGTGTACAGCTAACCTGGAACGCCTCCGACCCACGCGGTCGGGTGTGTCGAATCCCGCGGACTCCCGCCGCGCGGCGAAAAGGTCGCAGAGTTACGGTGGCCGGTGTCGGCTCGCCATGCGGTTGAAGGCACGCACGAGAGCCAGGGCACACCCCAGGCACAAGGTCTGAGCGTACCCAGCGCAGTCACTTCGGTCAAAACAATAGGTGCGGGACCGGCTGCGGAGGTGCTGAGCTGCGGTTTTGAGATCCGATTCCGATATACCACGAAGGCGAACGACACGCGAACGGTAGTGGACGCGGACCGACGAGGATCGATTGGGCGGCTGTACGACGCCGATCCGGTCTTCTGATCGCCGGTTCATTACAGCGCCCCGACGGACGACAGGGGCGCGGGGCTGTGTCACTGTGCGGCTCCGCCGCGTGGGCGCGATCAACCACAACGGACCCGCAGCCGCCCGATGACCACGCGCGGCACTCCTCACGGCGTTTCTCAGGGGGCTTGACGATCACAAGCACGGCTCCGAGCGACACCGCGCCGGCCGCCGAAAGACCGCCGAGCCCCTTCCGCCTCCCCCGGGCCCCGTCCTTGTCTCGGCACCCAGCAGTTGTGCGGCAACACCCCGCGCGCTGTCTGCTCCCGGTCCTTCCGCTGCTCCTGGCCCCGGCGGCGGCGATGACGAGGCGAAGTGGCCGAGCCTGGCGGTGTTCTTCGGAACGGCGGCGGTGGCCTCGGGGTGGTACGCGCACTACGTGATCTCCGAGCGGGGGAGTCCGTAAGGCGGGGGCGGCTGGGGTGGCGGCCCCTGGAGCGGCGGCCCCGCCGTACGGGCTTACCTGGCCCGGCGGGTCGCCGCACGCTCCGCCGCGAAGACGTCCTCCAGGCGGAACAGCGCCGCCCGGCCCGCCTTGCCGGCGGCCTTGAGGCGGCCCAGCTGAACCCACTTGCGGATGGTCGCCGGGGCGACACCGGCCTCCTGGGCGGCGAGGGGCCCGGGGACGAGCGTGGGCAGGCTCTGTGTCTTCATCGGTGGCTCCACTCCCCCTCGTCCCAGGTGTGCCGGCAGGCCGGGTCGTCGTGGCAGCCGCAGTCCGGGTCGGTGCAGCGGCAGGCCGGGTTGACGCAGAGCACGGCGGCACGGTCCGGGAAGGCGCGCAGCGAGACGGAGTCGCACCAGGGGCAGCGCCCGGAGACACGGACGACGGTCTCGGTGTCGCCCAGGGCACGGGCGCAACGCCGGGCCATCCGGCGGGTCTCGTCCCGGACGTGGGCGGCGAGCACGGGGTCGGCGGCGATGCTGTCGAGGAGGCCGACGATCCGACGCAGCCGCTCGGGCACCGAGGCGCGGCGCACGCGGGGCAGCCCGAGCCGGTCCCGTACCGCTTCCTCCAACTCGATCACGCCGTCGGTGATGTCGCGGATGGTGTCGGAGATGTGCAGGCGCAGGGGCGCGGCACCGGGGCCGGGGGCGACGAGTCCGTGGGCCTGCTGGAGGAGCAGGGCCTCGGCGCGCTCCTCACGAAGCCGGTCGGCGAGGTCCGCGGGGGGCGGGGCGGGCGTCGGCCGGTGGGCCGGGGTGGCGCGGCCGGGGGCCAGCTCGATGGTCAGCTCGGGGAACTGCTGGAGAAGCAGGCCGATCCAGAGGGCGGCGTTGTCGGCGGGGCGGTCTTCGGAAGGCGAGTGTGCGAGGGGCCGGTGGTCGGGCGGCGGGCACGGGTCAGGCAACGGAGCCTCCGCGACGCAGGACACCCTGCATGACCGGGAGGAGAAGGGCGGGTATCTGGACCGGACGACCCCGGCGCCAGAGGCGGCCGCCGCAGACGCCGTCGAACCAGTTGTCGGCGGGGGCGACGGTCTCCTCGCAGGCGCGCCGGACCGGGCAGCGGGCGCAGGCCTGCAGCGCGGGGGCGGCCTCCTTGACCTTCTTCGAGAAGACGACCCGGGTCGGAAGCCCGGCACAGGCGGCCGCGGCCTGCCAGGCGGCGGGTTCTCTGCGTTCCGGCGGCGGGCACGAGCCGGTGACGGACATAGGGCCTCCCAGGGTGGCTCCGGTGTGGCTGGGTGAGGTAAGCGCCACCAGACTTACAGATTGCGCGCGCGCTCGCAACAAATATGCCAGTGACCTTTTCGAAAGATCCGAACACCTCCATCATCATCTGTACCAAAACTCCCCTGTTGCGCCAATTCCCCTTGATGCCTGCACGAGAGCACGTAATTCCGTGCGCGCAAGCAAGCTAAAGTTGCCGCACTCCAAAGGAAGCGAGCCCTCAGATGACCAGCCAGGATCTGGACGCGTTCGCCGCATGGGTCGAAGGCCTGATGCGCGAACGCGGATACGACATCGACAGCCCACGCGGCGGCGGCAAGTCGCGGATGGCGGACGAGGCAGGGGTCCACCGGGCCGCCGTCACCCGCCTGTTGCAGCGCCAGAGCATGCCGGACCTGGAGACCACGCGCAGGCTTGCCCGCGTGCTGGGAGTTCCGGTCCGGGAGATGCTCATCCGCTCCGGCCGCTTGACGGCGGAGGAACTGGCCGACCCGCACGACTGCTTGACCTCCCCGGCACCCGGCGCGGAGCTGGGCCGCCGACCCACACTGGAGGAGGTGGCCGACCTGCTGGGAGTGCCGGCGGACCGACGGGAGATGTTCGTGCGGGTGGTGGAGCAGTTCCTGCCCAACGACGTGCCGCCGGCCATGGAGCACGACGAGGACACCCGGCCACTGGCGGACACCACCACCGCCGACTGAGCTCCACCGCACCACCACCGCCGACCGCGCCATCGAGGGCACCCGTGGACCGACGGGTGCGCCTACGGGAGCGGCGCCGGCCCGGCGCGAACCGCCGTGAGCCCTGCGCCCGCACGCGCGAGGCCCCTCCCCCCGGCCCGAGGCCCCCCCCTCTCCCCCGCCTCGCTCAATCGTCGTCCACAACGGATCCCCGATTTAGTTGCGCGCGCGCACGCATCTATGTCACAGTTGGTGCAGCGGCGGAGCTGTGCCCGCAGGACGGCCACACACCGGCTCACCGCATCCCGCCGCCTCCGCACGCATCCAACCGCTGCCCCGAGGTGATCCGGCATGACCACACCCACCCCACCGGCATCGTTCCCCGACGTCGAGGCGATGATCGTCGACGTCCTGAAGGACGATTCGCGGCTCTCCGGCGCGACCGTCGCCGTACAGGCGCCGTCCGGCTTCAACGGCACGAGCGCCGCCGTCTTCGTGAACCGCCGCGGCGGCGCCTGGGTCGGCGAACTCCACGTCGACCATCCGGTCATCGAGCTGGAGGTGTACGGCCCGACGAAGCAGGCCGCACACGTCCTGGCCAACGACGCCCGTCAGGTTCTGCTGTCCATGGCCAACAAGCAGTACGGCACGAACCTCGTCACGGACGTGGAGGAACAGGACGGCCCGCGCTGGCTGCCCGACTACCTCTACTCGGCCGCCAACCGCTACGTCAGCCTGACGAAGCTGTCCGTGGACGTCTACTGACGGACGCGAAGCGCCTGCACCCCACAGACCGAAGGCCCCGCCACCCCGGCGGGGCCTTCGTCGTACCCGGACCACCACCGAGTACGGCACTCACCCACACCGATATCGAACAAGGAGAAACAACCATGGCAGGAACCAACTCCTCCGAGATCCGCATCGCCGGCGTAGGCCGTCTGTACGTCGCCACCAGCGGCACCGCCGTTCCGACGACCTTCTCCGACGACACCTCCACCGACTGGGCGAGCTGGAAGAACCTCGGCTTCACCTCCGGTGACGGCGTCACCTTCTCCAAGAAGGACAAGCTGGAGCCGGTCGACGTGTGGCAGGCCGTCAGCCCGGTGCACTTCGTGTACTCGGACCGCGACCTGACGCTGAAGTTCTCGCTGATGCAGTTCAACGAGGACACGCTGCCGTTCTTCATGGGCGGCGGCTCGGTCGCCGCGGCGACCGGATCGAGCGACGTCTACACGTACGACATCGCCGACCGCCCGTTCGCCGACGCGCGCGCCCTCGGCCTGGAGTTCACGGACGTCAAGGCGAGCAACGGCACCACCGTCACCTACCGCTTCGGCATCCCGCGCGGCCAGGTCACCGCGGCGGACGACATCAAGCTGGCGCGCAAGTCGGCGGTCCAGCTCGGCATCACCTTCACGGCGATGGCCTCCGCCGACGGCTCGGCACTGGCCGGCTTCGTGATGAAGGACCCGGCATACGCCGCGTCCTGACCCGCCGGGGTGGGGCCGGCGCACCCGTCTGCCCCACTCCGGACCCGTACCAGCCACCCCTGTCTCTGATCAAGGAGCACGCATGGCCCGTTTCGACGTCAACGCCGCCCGCGCCCAGCGCCTCGAAGCCCTCGGCCGTACCTGGTCGTTCGAACTCGACAGCGAAAGCTACACCCTGCCCACCGAGCTGACCCGCGCGACCGCGAAGGCCCTGCGCAAGCTCGACGACAACGACGTGGACGGGCTGCTGCGCCTGCTGCTCGGCGAGAAGCAGTTCGCCCGCTTCGAGCAGCACGAGGTCACCATGCAGGACATCGCCGCCATCCTGGAGGCCTACGGCAAGGAGACCGGGCTCGGCCTGGGGGAAGGCTGAGCCTCGTCGGGTTCGTCGACGAACACGCCGAGGCCCTCGAAGCGGACCTGCTCCGCTACTACGGCATCGACCTGCTCGACTGGCACCGCGAGACGCTGACCGCACGGCGGCTCGCACTGCTCGTCAAGCACCTGCCGCGCGACAGCGCGCTGAACAGGGAACTGCACGGCGAGGCCGCCGAGTGGTCGGTCTCCGACCATCTCCTCGCCGCCGCGGTGGACCATCTGGCCGCCGCGAACTGGATGTTCGCGTGCGTGAACTCGGAGGAGGGCGACCAGCCGGAGCCACCGGCACCGGTACCGAGGCCGTCGTACGACGACGAGGCACCCCCGGCCGAACAACCCCCAAAAACGGACCCGGCCCCCTCCGACTCGGCACCGTCGGCCGTACAGCTGGCCCGTTTCTTCGGCTGACCATGCTGTACGGCGCTCTACTCGTCCCGGCGCCGACTCGGGGCCCGGTCCTCCAGCTCGTCCGCGAGGGCCCGGGCCTTGTCCGAGAGCCAGCTGCCGGACGACGGCGCTTCGGTCTGCTCCTGGTGCCCCCGATCCCCCGCACCCGCCCGACGCCCCTTGTCCCGGCCTCCGCCGCCCGAACCGTCCCGGGTCAGCGGAGGCACACTGGGCCGCCCGTTCCGCCGTACGACCGAACGCCGTTCGGCGGCGGCCGGTGACACCCGCTTCTCCCGCACTTCACGCGCGGACAGCAGGGTGTCGTTCCCGGGCCCGGCCTCCGTACCGTCCATATCGCCATCGCCGACGCCGTCGTCCCACGGCGTCCCGTCCGCGACCGACCGCTCCCGATCCCCGCGCTGCTCCACCCGCGTCAATTCGGATGGAGGACGCAGAAGTTGGACGTAGGGCAGCGGAATGACCTCACCGCCCTGCTTCCCTTCCGGCCGTCGGTCCGGCCGAGGCGGCCGCCCGGTCCGAGCGTCCTCTGCCCCTGTAGATAGGCGGCGGTGATCCGCTGTTCGTACGCCCGCCGTACGACCGGAATCTGCTCCTCGACCACATCGGCCCAGCCTGCGCTGTACGCGGCCGTCTCACGCCGGTCGAGCTCACCACGCGGCAGGATCACCAGATCCCCGGGCTGGTAACCGAGGCTCAGGACCAGCTCGGAGAGACGAGCGATGAGATGTGGCAGATCAGCGGCTTGTTCGAGCCAGTCGATCCCGTGCCGTTGCCGCGCGTCGCCCGCGTCCCCGTCCACCCCATAGGCCTTGCTCTCGTACCTGCCCCATCGCGCCCCCAGCGCGAGGACGGCCGCCCGGTCGCCGTCCGCCGTCGCATGACAGGCCCTCAGGTCCGTTGTCAGGCCACACCGTTCACTGTCGATTCACCGACGGGAGAACGGCGGGATCCTACTCCACGAACCTGACACAACATCCACCGCACCCCCAGCATCTCCGCAGGTCCGGACCGGGCGGCAACAGAGAGTGGAACCAATCGCCTTCGGCAAACACGGAGCGACACCACGAGGCTACTCGTACACTAGTTCGAACAGACGCTTCGAACGCGTCAGGAGCACACCTGTACCACCAGCCCAGCGGACAGACCGGAAAGCAGGACGACGCCATGGCGACTGGCACGAGCAACTCCCCGCACCAGCCGATCGACACCTACTCCCGCCTCGCCCACCTCCTGCACTCCCCCGCGCCCGACCGCGAGGCACTGCTCGACCGGCTGTACGAGGAACTGCTCACCCGCGAGTCGCGCGCCTACGTGGCCGGCTGGACGGACGCCCTGACGGAAGCCCGCCGAAGCCGCCCATAGTCCCTGGCTCACACGGCGAACGTGCTCCACACCGACTTCTCGCCGCATCCCGCCCGATGCCACCCCCACCGCCGCGACACCGCCTCGACCAGCCGCAGCCCCCTCCCGCTCTCCACCAACGGGTCGCTGCTGACGGTGAGTTGAGGCACCCGCGCGGGCTCCCGATCGACCACCACCACCCGAAGCGACGGCAGCGCGAACCGCCGCCCGGCGCCCAACACCAGCTCCAGCCCGGCGAGCCCACCCCCGTGCCGTACGGCATTGGCACACAGCTCCCCGACGGCCAACTCGACGGAATCGGCCAACTCCCCCAGCCCCCACCGCTCTTGAACCCACACCCGCGTCCGGTACCGAGCCTCGGCGACGGGCCGGAGCGGATCGAGGGCGGAGACGTCCCAGCCGACGCGGGTGGGGGTGGTGTCGAAACAGCAGGGGTCCATCGTTCACCTCACGGGAGTCGAGGAGTGATCTAAAACACACGCTACTGGCATCTCTAAAACGCGTGCTACTGAACTCACTAGAACGAGTGCTGTTCTCTGATCGAGTGGACGGGTGCCCCGAAGGTGGGCAAACTGTGCGCGCGAACAGAGGAGTTGATGCATGGCACCCCGCCCCACCCCCACCGTCCGTCAGCGGCGTTTCGGAGCCGAGTTGCGCAGGCTGCGCGAGGCGATCGGCATGTCGGCACCGGTCGCGGGCGAGCGCCTCGGCGCGGACCGGACGATGATCTCCAACATCGAGGCAGGGCGCTTCGGCATCAGCGAGGAACGGCTGCGGCGGCTCGCGAGCATCTACGAGTGCGACGACGCCGAACTGATCGACGCCCTCGCCACGATGACGGGCGGGCGTCCAAAGGGCTGGTGGGACGAGTACCGGGGCAAGATCCCGCCGGACTTCCTGGACGTGGCGGAGCTGGAACACCACGCCACGGCCCTGCGCACCCTTCAGACCATCCACATCCCCGGTCCCTTCCAGACCGAGGAGCACGCCCGAGCCCTCTTCGACCTCTTCGTCCCCGCATTGCCGCGTCTGGAGGTCGAGTTGAGGATCGCGCAGCGCATGGCACGGCACACCGTCATCGGCAACGAGCCGACAGCGCCGTATGTCGGTCTGGTGCACGAGGCGGCGCTCCGCATGCAGACGGGTGGCCGCCAGGTAGCCAGAGCACAGCTGCAACGGCTGCTGGAGGAGAGCGAACGCCCCAACGTCCGTCTGCTCGTGATCCCTTTCACCGCTGGGGGCTTCCCCATGGCCGGCGACACGATGATGTACGTCTACGCTGCCAGCCCTCGTCTGGACACGGTCGAGGTTGACTCCCGGAGCGGCGCGGTCTTCTTCGACTCACCGACGCAACTGGCCAACTTCCGCCGACGGCTGGACTTGGTCGAACAGCTGGCGTTGAATCCGACGAAGTCGAGAGACCTCATCCGCGAGGTCACCCATGACCTGTGAGGTGCCCCTTGTCCCAGCCACGGTGGCGCAAGTCCTCGTACTCCGAGGATTCCGGCAACGCCTGCGTGGAGATAGCGGAGACCGGCCCCCTGATCGCAATCCGCGACTCCAAGCACCCGCTGCTGCCCTGGGCCACGGTGAGCCGGTCGGCCTGGACGAAGTTCACCGAAGCCCTGGAACACCCCTTGCCCCCACAGTGACCGGCGCCCAGGACATGGCACTGGACACCCTCCTCACCGGCGGCAGCGTGCTGCACGACGTGGCGCGAGCCGGGTGCGATCTGGCGCCTGCCCGTCCGTAGCGGGCGCCTACCGCAGTGACGGATGCGATGTCGTGCGTACGGTCCACGGTTCCTGGTCCACTCCCACTCCGCCCATCGTCATCCCCGCGAGGAGCCCCACGGCCCCCGAGAGCACACCCAGCAGCATGCCGGCCCAGTGCGGGACGACACCCAGCAGGCAGGGGACGGAGAGGAGCGCGCCGACCGCCGCGATGCCCAGATGTGAGGTGTGTGCCTTCGGGAAGTACCGGGACGGCCGGGGAAGCGGTGCGGCGGCGAGCGCGGTGTCCGTCTGGCACACCGGTGCGCCGGCGGCGCGCAGGTAGTACACGTAGTCGTCCTTCGGAGTCGTGCCCCAGACCACGTGGCCGGAGTCGGAGACGAAGGCCGCGGAAACCGTGCGCTCCTTGTTCGTGCCCGCGATGTCCCGCCACCGGGTGGGCCGGCACAGCCAGCCACTATGACCGACATCGTGACGTAGTGCCCCAGGCCGATGCATGCGAACCCGGTACCCCAGAACGCCTTCACGCCGCCCCACTCGTCGGACAGATCGATGTCCGCGAGCTTTCCCGTCCTGGCCCGACTCGGCTTCCTGCGGTCATACACCACCAGCACGACCGTGCGCACCGGCTCCCGCGGCTCCGGCCGACCTCGGTGAATCGGGGCGGCACCCTTCAGGAACTTGACGAGGCCCCCCGAATTCGCAAAGCAGGCCAGGACACCGAGAAACATAAGGATAAATCCGATTACGGCCAGGGCAGTACTCACCGCCCACCCCCTATTTTTATGGTTGAATGATCACACTACCAATGTCTGAGTCACGAGTCGATGAAACGAGGAGGCCGTTTCTCTGGCTCGCCCCTAGAAAGAAGAAGACGCCGACCGCGACCAGGACCACCCTTGTAAATTTCTCATCACTGGAAGACCAGCACGAGCGCCAAGCCTAGGAAGATCAGAGCGAATCCATCACCCCAGTGCAGCTTGACACCGTCCCCTTCGTCGGACAGGTCGATGTCGGCAAGCGTTCCGGTCTTGGCCCGCCTCGGTTTCCTACGGTCGTACACGACAGGAACGATCGTTCGTTCCCACCGGCCCCTGCGGCTCAGGCCCTACCTCAATGAACCGGGGCGATCTCTGCTGGGGCGAAATCCCCGGAACAAGGATTTTGTAATAGACGCGATGCCCGGCCCTGATCCACTCCTGAAGCTCAGAAACCGCTTCGCCTGAAACGCCATGGCGTTTCAGGCTCCGCCTTCAGAAAAATCAAGAGACCTTCTAGATTGAGGAAACAGGCCACGATACCGAGAAAAATCACGATGACTCCGGCCATGGCCGGCACCGCACTCGTCACAACCCCCTGATTCTCGTACGTGCACGCAATTTACCAACGTCGATTCGGCTTTCACACGCGCCGGGCTTTCGGGGGCGCAGGGAACAGGCACCACACGCCCCCGCGAGTCGGCCGATTCCAGCCTCACTCCCGTCATCACAGGTCAGCAAGCACCTGTTCACATTTCCCTGCCCCCAGACAGCAGACAGTCCGTCGCACGGTGGGTCGAGGATCAGATTCCACCCGCAAACGCGATTGTCGCCGCCACCAACAACGGCAGCGCCACGCAGGAGGGATAAGGGAAGGCTCCCGTCAAGGTGTGCCGCGAAACGAGAGAGGCCGGCGCGTAGCCGGCGGGGTCGTAGAGCGCATCGGACTCTTCACCGATCCCGAGGGGCGGATTCTTGTAGTTGGACTCCTTGAATTGATAGACGCGGCCGTCCTGAACATTCGTGTAATTCAACTTGATGGCGTATTGGCCACTCTTGTCCTTCTCGATGCCGACACACCTAGCTTTCACGGGAACACCCCGAACGCGCAATGCGCGATAGATGCGCACACCACGCAAATCCCACAGCAGCACGCCGACACAGGCGGCTGAGATCACTACATAAGCCCATACACTCAAGGCGCCCACCTCCGACGAGAAAGAACCGGCCAAGTCTCCCATCACTGTACGGACTTCACCGCCACGAGGTGAACCCACTGGAGGGTCATCAAAAATGAGCGAACCTAGCAATACGGACATATGCAACAAAATAGTGGAGGTCAAGGGTCAACTCGGCCGGGTTGACGCGAACGTCAACCGCATCAGGCAGGAGATGCTCAGCCGAGCCGACTTCGACGCGAAAATAGAGCAACTTTCCGGAAAGGAATCCTCTGCCGAGAAGAAGGACGACGAGGACTGGAAGACACGAATCACCAACTGGTCCGATGGACTCCTCGGCGGTGTCGGAAAGGTCGTAGAAAATCTACTCGCCGGCAAGTGGGAAGCACTGACCCTCGCCGTCCTGGCCCTCTTCGGTGTCCAGTTCGTCTCATGGACCAGCCTGCTCAAGAAAGCAATGGACAAGAGGGGTTACGAAGAAAAGTCGGATGGCTTCTTGAAGTACGGAAAGAAGCCGACCGCTCCTCAGCCGCAGGGTCCGATACGTTCGGCAGACATCCAGAACCTTAAGGATGCCCGACGGGTTGCCACGGCCTTGGCGCGGTCTCTGACCAATCTTTCGCAGGAAATGGAGCGAGTGGTGCAGGCCGCCGCATAGCGGTTGGCACTCGACCGAAAGGACGGATGAACCATGGGACTCGCTCGCTCGCTGAGTAGCACATCCACGGCCCTCAAGAATTTCAAGACCCAGGCTGATGCTGCCGGCAAAGCCGCGAAGAGCGTGGGGGAGAACGCCAAGTCTGGAGGGACCACCCTCAAGCAGCTGAAGAGCTCGGCCCAGGGCTCGACGAAGGAGCTGAAGGACCTCAAGGCCGCGTCGGACCAGGCCGAGAAGTCGCTCGGGAAGGCCGGCAGGACCGGTTCCAGTGCCGGGAAGAACCTCGGGAAGTACGAGTCCGGGGCGAGCAAGGCGGCCAAGGGCCAGGACAAGATGAACAAGTCGATGAAAGGCAATTTCTTCGGCCTGCTCATGCAGTTGCTCCAGCCGCTCATCGACATGGTGACCAACTCGAAGACCATGCAGAAGGTCCTCAAGCAGGCCTTCGAGGTCATCAAGACCGTGATCAGCAATGTCATGAAGGCCATCGGGCCGATCATGAAGAACGCCGGCAAGCTGATCAAGTCGGTCTGGAACGGTATCAAGACGGCGATCACGAACATCGTCAAGGCCGTCGCCACCGTCATCCGGACCTACGTCAACATGTGGAAGTCGATCATCAGCGGCGCCCTCAACGCGATCCGCTCGGTCGTCTCCAACGTGTGGAAGGGCATCAAGGCCGTCATCTCGCCGGTCGTCAGCTGGATCAAGTCCGCGATCCCCAGCGCCTTCCAGGCCGTCAAGAACAGGTTGTCCAGCATCTGGGGCGGGCTCAAGGGCATCGCGAGCCGCGCCTTCGACGGCATCAAGGGCGCGGTCCGGGGCCCCATCAACGCGGTCATCGGGATCATCAACTCCGCGATCGGCGCCCTCAACGGTATCCACGTCTCCATCCCGGGCTGGGTGCCGATGGTCGGCGGCAAGACCTTCGGGGTCAGTCTGCCGAGGATCCCCGCGCTGGCCACCGGCGGTGTCGTCATGCCCCGCTCGGGCGGTGTTCCGGCGCTGCTCGCCGAGGCCGGTGAGGCGGAGGCCGTGCTGCCGCTCAGCAAGCTCGACCGGCTGCTGAAGCGAGCCGCCGCGCGCGGGCGGGCGTATGCCGGGGCCTCCGGCTCCGACGCTGGCGCGCTGCACATCGAGCACTACTACGCGGCCGAGACCAGCAGCCCGCAGCGCACCGCCGACGCGTTGATGTTCCTGGCGAAGGCGCGCGGATGAGCAGCATGACGAGCGCTTTGGCCGTCGCGGTCAGAGCGCTCGACAAGTCCGAGAGTGCCGTCGTTCAGGCCACCAGGTCGCTGCGGACGGCCAAGTCAGGCCTGGGCTCCGCCTCTGATGCAGTCGCCCGGCTGCGTGCTGGTGCCGACCAGGCATCCGCCGTCCTGAGCAACGTGAAGGAAGAGGCGGGGAACGCCGCCCGCTCCGTCACCAAGGCCGGGCAGACCGCCACCGGTTCCGCGTCGGACATCAAGTCCGTCGGAAGCAGGGTCAAGAGCGCCGGAAAGTCCCTCGGGAAGCTCAAGGAAGGCCTCGGCGGTGTCTTCGCCGTCGTCGGCACGGTCATCGCCGCCTCCGGCGTCCTCGGCGGCCTCCTGGACTCCTTCGGCACCGCCATGACCGTCGGCTCCGGGGTGATGATCCTGATCAACGTCCTGACCCGCGCCAACCCCATCGGCTTCGTCACCGGCATCCTGCTCCCCGTCGCCGGCCGGCTGCTCGGCATCGCCGTCAACTCCGAGACCGGGCAGCGGCTGATGGACCAGCTCGCCAAGCTGATCCTCCAGTACGTCCAGCAGTACCTGGCCATCCTCACCCCGATCCTCAAGGCCATCGCGAGCGCGGTGAGCACGTACGTCACCGGCTACCTCACCCTGGTCAAAGGTGTCCTCAGCGCCCTCGGCACCCTCATCGGCACCGGCTTCGCCGCCCTGAAGGTCCTCACCACCGGCGACACCCGCGCGCTCAGCGGCAGGGTGTCGGCGATCTGGAGCGGGTTCAAGAACGCCGTGAAGCCCGTGCTGGACTGGATCACCAGGGACATCTCCAAGGGGTTCACCCGGATCAAGGACGCCACCTCCAACACCCTGCACGCCATGGGCCAGTTCGTCACCACCGGCGCGCAGACCGTGGCCGAGGTGATCAAGGGCCCGATCCAGGGGCTCATCGCCTTCGCGAACTGGGTGATCGACGGGCTCAACAAGCTCAGCTTCAACATCCTCGGCAAGAAGTTCGGGGTGCATCTGAGCAAAATCCCGATGCTCGCGGAGGGCGGTGTCGCCGTCCCCGGCGCCGCCCCTCGTACCGGCCGCGTCCTGCCGCTCACCGCCCTCGCCCGCAGGAACCGGAGCGTAAAGGCCCAACACCGCCACCACATCAAGGAGTTCCACGAGAGCCACGCCGCCGGCGCCCACGCCACCGCGACGGACCTGCTCTTCCTGGCCTCCGCCCACGCCTGCCCATGACGACAGTCACGTGAGGTGAAGCCCCGATGGCCGACCTGACCACAACCGCATACACCGACGACGTTCCCCCCGGCTCACTCATCACCCGCGACGGGCAGATGCAGTGGGCCGGACTGCTGCTGGGCCCCGGCACGCCGTACGAGATCGGCAGCGACGGGCTCACCGGCTGGGAGGACCTGCCCGAGTACGACACCACCGACGCCGACCGCCCCACCGCGCACGGCGCCTGGCCGGGCGCCCGCTACGCCAAGCCACGCAGGGTCGGCGGCACGGTGTGGACCGTACCGGCGGCCGACGACACCGCATCCTCCCTCGCCGCGATGCGCGCCCTGCGCCAGGCCCTGCTGCTCGGCGACGCGGAGCGCTGGCTCGCGGTGCGCCTGCACGGCGAGACCCTGGCCGTCAGGGCGCGGGTCAGCCAGCGGGTGCTGACCGCCGACCGGACGTACACCACGCAGGGCATCTCCAAGGCGTCCGTGCAGTGGTACGCCACCGACCCGCGCCGCTACGCCGTGGACGAGCAGGCGGCCGTCACCGGCGGCCCGCAGCCGGAGAGCGGCCTCACCTGGCCGCTGAACTGGCCGCTGTACTGGGGCGAGGCGGCGGCGACCGGTGACGTCAGCGCCGACAACCACGGCTCGGCGCCCGCCCATCCGGTCCTCACCTTCACCGGCCCCTGCACCAACCCGACGGTCACGGACCGCACCACCGGCCGCCGGCTGCGCTACGAGATCGGGCTCGCGGCGGTGGACGAGCTGGTCGTGGACACGGCGGCCGGCACGGTCATCCTCAACGGCACCGCGGCGCGCCGCCACACCGCCGCCGCCGACAGCAGCCC
The DNA here is from genome assembly GCF_040298665.1 of Streptomyces sp. NPDC001508. Classification (NCBI taxonomy): domain Bacteria; kingdom Bacillati; phylum Actinomycetota; class Actinomycetes; order Kitasatosporales; family Streptomycetaceae; genus Streptomyces; species Streptomyces sp. NPDC001508. Next base: position 80,543 of record NZ_JBEPAP010000023.1, on the reverse strand, counting down.
CGAGGAACTGTTCGCCTTCGGACCGGGCCGCGCCCAACTCGCCTTCCGGCCCGACAGCTTCGGCACCGGCGCCCAGTTCACCGTCCGCTGGCGCTCAGCGGAGTGGTGAGCACCCCGACCGCCCGCACCAAAGCCACAAGAACTCAGGAGACCAGCAGATGAACCTGCGCAGCTCATGGGTGGCCGAGACCGGCCAGACCCGCGAGGACACCCGGCTGACCCAGCTGGGCGCCACCACCCCGGCGAATCCCCTGGAAGTACGCTCCGGCATCCTGCCCGGGTCCTACGACGGCCTGAACCGCCTGTCCGGCTTCCGGCTCGAAGGAGCCCCGGGCGCCATGACGGCGGTCGTCCACGAGGGCCGGGCCGTCATCCAGGCGGGCGCCACCCAGGGCGCCTACCCGGTCACCCTGCCCGAGCCGACCGCCCTCACCTTCGCCGACGGCGACGCCGCGGACCCCCGGATCGACCTCGTCGTCCTGAAGATCTACGACGCGCTGTACGACAACTCCGGGGTCACCAAGGCCGCGTTGGAGATCGTTCAGGGTGCCCCGTCCGCCACCCCGGTGCCGCCCGCCGCCCCGGCTATCTGCCTGCCGATCTACCAGGTCAGGGTGGCCGCCGGGATCAGTTCCGGCAAGGGCGGTATCAACTGGAGCACGGACGCCACCGACCTGCGCACCCCGACCGTCGCGGTCGGCGGCATCCTGCCGGTGTACGGCGAGACGGGCAACGGCGCCTACCCGGGCCAGTACCGCGACTCCGGCGGCGCGCTGCAACGCTGGGACGGCTCGGCGTGGGTGCCGTACCCGAGCGCGCTGGGCGGGATAGCCCCGGCGGGCGCGGTCACCACCGCGAGCTACACCGGGCAGTACCGGGACTCGTCCGGCGGGCTGCTGCAGCGCTGGAACGGCTCGGCATGGGTGTCGTACCAGCCGGTGCCGGCCTGGACCGACTACACGCCGGTCTGGCGCGCCGAGACCGGCACCGCGCCCGCGATCGGCAACGGCACGCTGGCCGGGTCGTACGTGAAGACGGGCACCGTCGTGCACGTCCGGATCTATCTGCTGATCGGGTCGACGACCAACCTCTCCGCGCAGGGCGCCAACGCCAACTGGACGTTCTCGCTGCCGGTCGCACCGATCTCCGCCGCGTGGAAGCTGGACGGCCGGGTGCTGACCACGGTCGCCTACGACTCCTCGGCCCAGCTGTTCTACCAGGGCACCGGCCTGCTCTCGACGGCCAACGGCGGGATCGTCCGCTCGCTGCGCGACGGCATCGCCGCCACCACCGCCATCTGGGACAAGTCGGCCCCCATCACCTGGGCCACCGGTGACGTGCTGTCCGTCTACGGCACATACGAGTCCGCTTCCTGACCGCAGCGGCCCACTTGGTCCGCGCCTCGACCCGATCGCCCGACCACCCCCACCCCGCTGACACGCAAAGGAGTCGACCATGCCCCTGCGCTCCGGATGGCTGTCCGAAGACCAGTCCCGTGAGGACACCCGGCTGGTCCCGCTCGGCCCCCTCACCCCGACCTCGCCCGTGGCCACCCGCTCCGGCATCCTGCCCGGTTCGCCGGACGGCCAGTGGCGGATCTCCGGCTTCACCCTGACCGGCACCCGTGGCACCATGAGCGCCACCGTCAGCCCCGGCCGGGCCGTCATCCAGGGCACCGACGCCCAGGGCGCCTACCCGGTCGCCCTCACCGAGTACCAGCCGCTGACCTTCACCGACGGCGCCCAGTACGGCCGGATCGACCTGGTCGTGCTGCGCGTCTACGACGACCCCTACGACGGCCTCGGCCGCAGCGAGGCCGTCGTCGAGATCGTGGAGGGCACCGCGGCCGCGATCCCGATGGCGCCCGCGACCCCGCCCCTGTCGCTCCCGCTGTACCAGGTCGTCGTGCCGGCCGGCGCGAGCGCCGGCACCACGGCCATCGACTGGGACACCGCCCTGACCAACCTGCGCACCGCCACCGTCGGGATCGGCGGCATCCTGCCGGTCACCACCGACACCTCCGCCGGCTCCTACCCGGGCCAGTACCGGGACGCGAACGGCCAGTTGCAGCGCTGGAACGGCACCGCCTGGACCACCTACCCGGTGCTGCCCGCCTGGCAGGACTGGTCGCCGACCTGGACGACCAGCAGCGGCAGCGCCCTGCCCGCGTACGGCAACGCCACGGTCAGCGGGCGGTACGTCGAGTTCGGCACCACCGTGCACATGACGTTCTCGATCACCTTCGGCAGCACCACCACCTACGGCACCAGCGCGACCACCAGCGACAACTGGCGGTTCTCACTGCCGGTCACTGCGGCGTCCGTGCAGCCGCACATCGGCTACGCCGAGCTCGGCGTCTCCAACAGCGCCCGCGCCACCGCGCGCCTGTACTGCGCCACCACTGGCACCTTCGAGCTGCTCGTCATCTCCGGGCAGCCGAGCGCGACCGCTCTGGCCCAGTCCGGTGCCGTGGACGCCCTGACCCCCTGGACCTGGGCGAGCGGCAACGTCATCAAGGGCGGCGCGACCTACGAGGCGGCCTCATGACCACCCCGGCCGACACGCCCTACCGGGCGATCTTCTGCGATCTGCGCACCGACAGCACCCTCGACATCCTGCCGCTGCGCGACGTCACCGTCGACGACTACATCGGCAAGGCCGGCTCCCTGTCCGGGACCGTCCCGGTGCCGAACGCGGCGATCGCCGCCCGGGTCCGCCGCATCGAGGAGGGCCGGACCGCGGTCTACCTCCAGCGCGGCACCGACCTGTGGTGGGGCGGCATCGTCTGGACCAGCACCCTGCAGAGCGACGAGCAGGGCGTCCTCACCCTCGGCATCCAGGCGGCGACCTTCGAGTCGTACGCGGGCAGGCGCCTGATCCGGGCGACCACGCCCGCGTACGACCCCGACTACCGACTCGCCCCTCAAGGCGACCAGTTGGACATCGCGCGAGCGCTGTGGAAGGACCTCCAGACCGGGCTGCCGGGCGGTGACATCGGCGTCAGCTACGGCGACGAGACCTCGGGCGTGACCCGCTCGGTGAGTTACCGGGACGGCGACGAGACGGCCTACCTCGACGCCCTGGACGCGCTGGCGGCGCTGGAGCACGGCTTCGAGCACCACATCTCCGTCTACACCGACCCGGCCAACGGCGCCCGGGTGCGCCGGCTGCGGCTGGGCAGTCCGACGATCACCACCGGGACCACCGACCTGGTGCTGGACCGGCCGGGCACGATCCTGTCGTACTCCTTCCCGCGCGACGCCACCCGTGGCGGCACCACCGCCCGGGCCCGGGGCGCGTCGACCAACGCCGACCAGGCCTCCGAGTCCCGGCCGCTGTGCTCCACGGTCGCGGTCGCCACCGAACTGATCGAGCGGGCCGGCTATCCGCGCATCGACCTGACCTCGGACCACAACGACATCACCGACGAGGGCACCCTGACCGCCCTCGCCCGCACCGAACTGGCCGCCGCGGGCGGGGCGGTGGTGATCCCGGAGATCAGCGTCACGCTGGACGACCTGGTGCCGACCGCGCTGCTCGGCCGGACCGCGCGCATCCGGATCACCGACGAGTGGTTCACCGAGGGCCTGGACGCCCGCTACCGGATCATCGGCGTGAAGGTCAGCCCCGCTCAGCGTGGCCACCCGGACACCGCCCAGCTCTACCTGGAGGAGGTCTGATGCCGCAGTTGCCCGAAGACATCATCGACCGGCTGACCCAGATGGAACGCCGCATCCAACAGCTGTCCACCGCGGTCAACACCCGGCCCGCCCTCAACAAGATCTCCGGCGGCGGCGTGGAGATCACCGGCGGCGGCTTTCTCGAAGTCCGGCCGCCGGGCGGCGGCCCGGCCGTCTTCGCGGTCGGCCGGTGGAGCGGCGACGAGTACGGCCTGGCGATCCGCCGCCAGACCGGCAGGCTGGCCCTGTACAACGGCGACGGCACCAGCACCTCGCAGCAGCCCCTGCGGATCTACGACAGCGCCGGACGGGAGATCGTCTCCGACGACATCGACACCGGCGGGATCGCCAAGCCCTGGTTGAACATGCTGCCGCCCCAGGACACGGCGGTCAGCCGCTGGCCGCAGACCACGGCGACTGCCTTCACCACGATCGCGATGTCGTACAACTTGGTCTGGCAGCCGAGGATGCGGCTGCTCGTGAACACCCGGGCCAGTTCCGGCGCCACCGGCTCGGTGCAGGTGCTCGTCAACGGCTCCCCGTGGGGCAGCGCCGTCAGCGCCGGCTCGGTCTTCGACTACTCGGCGGCGATCAGCTCCGACTTCGCCTCGGTCTACGGCACCCTGCTCAAGGTCGAGATCCAGGCGATGGTCACCAGCGCGTCCGGCACCGTCTACGCCAACCCCGTACTGATGTACGGCCGCCAGACCTGAGGAAGGACCCACCACCCATGGACATCGACACCAGCCAGCCCTGGGGTCTCGCGATCGACTTCGCCGGCCGGGCCACCCTCCCCGAGGCCGGCCACACCATCTACGTCAACGTCTCCGACACCAGCTTCAACAGCGTCATCGCGCCCGACTCGATCACCGGCACGTACGCGCCGGTCGACATCACCGCACAGTTCACCGAGTCCGGGACCGGCGGCGCCGTGCTGCGCGGCCTCGGCCGGGTCACCGTCCCGCCGATCGGCACCGCCCCGGTCGTCCCCGACCAGACGGCGATCCAGCGGGCGGTGGCCGCGGCGCTCGCCGACTTCGCGGCGAACGTGACTGCTCACGCCGCCCTGTGCGCCAGGTGGACGAGCACCGGGGACGGGGGCTCGGGAGGCGGCTTTGGCGGCGGTCCTGGCGGCACCGACGACCCGGTCGACCCGCCGGTGGACAGCGGCTCCGGCCTGTCCACCGCCCCGGACAGCGCGCTCTGACGCCCCGCACTCCCCCGCCCGCACCCACACCCGCAGCCCCGTGCCGCCCCGCCGGCCGGGGTTCTCTCCTGTCCGCCCCTGTCCGGAAGGCACCGCCCATGGCCACTCCCCTGTCCGCCGACGCCCTCGTGTCCGCCCTGCGGGCCGAGGGCGTCACCGTCGTCCAGACCGATGGTTGGCGCACCAACAACCGCAACAGCAAGGGACGTTGGGGCCCGGTGCACGGCGTGGTCATCCATCACACCGTCACCTCGGGCACCGCCGCCTCGGTCGGCCTCTGCTTCAACGGCCACTCCGACCTGCCCGGCCCGCTCTGCCACGGCGTCATCGCCAAGGACGGCACGGTCCACCTGGTCGGCAACGGCCGCGCCAACCACGCCGGCAGCGGCGCCGGCGGCGTACTGAAGGCGGTGATCGCCGAGACCGCGCTGCCCGCGCCCACCACGAACGACACCGACGGCAACGTCCACTTCTACGGCTTCGAGTGCGTCAACCTCGGCGACGGCAAGGACCCGTGGCCCGAGGCCCAGACGGAGGCCATGGTCCGGGCGTCGGCCGCGCTGTGCCGGGCGCACGGCTGGAGCGCGTGGTCGGTGATCGGCCACAAGGAGTGGACGAACACCAAGATCGACCCGAAGGGCTTCGCGATGGCCGGCTTCCGGAGCCGGGTCGCCGCCCGGCTGCAGACGAAGACCTCCCCCGGCACGCCCGCCTACCAGCCCTTCCCCGGTGCCGAGTGGTTCAAGAAGAACCCCAGGTCGCCGATCGTCACCGCCATGGGCAAGCGGCTGGTCGCCAAAGGCTGCTCGGCATACTCCTCCGGGCCCGGCCCGCAGTGGACCGAGGCCGACCGGGCGTCGTACGCCAGGTGGCAGCGCAAGCTCGGCTACACGGGCTCGTCGGCGGACGGCTGGCCGGGGGCGAAGTCCTGGGCGGCGCTCCAGGTCCCCCACAGCTCCTGAAAGCCGTTCGGAGAAACGAGGTTCACCATGTCAGAGGCCGCCAAGCGCACCCTGCGCACCGTCGTACAAACCGCTGTCGGCCTGTGCGTCCTGCTGCCGGCGGTCGTCGACGCCGCCGGCATCCCGGACACCCTGCCCCGGGCCGCCGGCGCGCTGGCCGTCGCGGCCGGGGTCACCCGGGTGATGGCCGTACCCGCCGTACAGGCGCTGCTGCCGGCGTGGCTGCGGACGGACGGGGAAGGGCGGGACACATGAACGAACCCCCCACCCCTTCCTCCCTCTCCGACCCGGCCGCCGTCGCCGTCGAGCTGGAGCGGCTGCGTGGGACCGTGGAGGCCGGGTTCGCCCGGGTCGACGGGTCGCTCGCGCTGCTGGTCCAGCGCAGCGACCAGACCGACAAGCAGCTCGCCGATCACGAGCAGCGGCTCGACGCCCTGGAGCGGACGCGGTGGCCGCTGGCGAGCATCGGCGCGCTGGCCGCCGTGGCGACTGTGGTCGTCACGGCTCTGCAGATCACCGCGCGCTGAAAAGCACCAGGGAACGCCGAAGGGCGGCCACCCCGTACCCGACGGGGTGACCGCCCTTCGACTCATGCTCGCTTACTGGTTGTACGGACCGTAGTCGTAGTCCTCCAGCGGCACGGCCTGGCCGGAGCCCGTACCGAACGGCGAGTAGTCGATGTCGTCGTAGCCGACGGCCGAGTACATCGCGGCCTTGGCCTCCTCGGTCGGCTCGACCCGGATGTTGCGGTAGCGGGACAGACCCGTACCGGCCGGGATGAGCTTACCGATGATGACGTTCTCCTTGAGGCCGATCAGGGAGTCGGACTTGGCGTTGATCGCCGCATCCGTGAGGACCCTGGTCGTCTCCTGGAAGGACGCGGCCGACAGCCACGACTCCGTCGCCAGCGACGCCTTGGTGATACCCATGAGCTGCGGACGACCGGAGGCCGGGTGACCGCCCTCCTGGACCACACGACGGTTCTCGTGCTCGAACTTCGAGCGCTCGACCAGCTCGCCGGGCAGCAGCTCGGCGTCGCCGGACTCGATGATCGTCACACGGCGCAGCATCTGCCGGATGATGATCTCGATGTGCTTGTCGTGGATCGACACACCCTGCGAGTTGTACACCTTCTGGACCTCGCCGACCAGGTGGACCTGGACGGCACGCTGGCCCAGGATGCGCAGCACGTCGTGCGGGTTGGTGGCACCCACGGTGAGCCTCTGGCCCACCTCGACATGCTCGCCCTCGCTGACCAGGAGTCGGGCGCGCTTCGAGATCGGGTATGCCGTCTCGTCGCTGCCGTCGTCCGGGGTGACGACGATCTTCTTGGTCTTCTCCGTCTCCTCGATCCGGACGCGGCCGGTGGCCTCGGAGATCGGGGCGACGCCCTTCGGGGTACGGGCCTCGAACAGCTCGACGACACGCGGCAGACCCTGGGTGATGTCGTCACCGGCCACACCACCGGTGTGGAAGGTACGCATCGTCAGCTGGGTGCCGGGCTCACCGATGGACTGGGCGGCGATGATGCCGACCGCCTCACCGATGTCGACCAGCTTGCCGGTGGCGAGCGAGCGGCCGTAGCACATGGCGCAGGTGCCGACCGCGGACTCGCAGGTCAGGACCGAGCGGGTCTTGACCACCTCGACGCCCTGGAGGATCAGCTCGTCGATGAGCACATCGCCCAGGTCGGTGCCGGCCGGGGCCAGCACCTTGCCGTCGACCACGATGTCCTCGGCGAGGCAGCGCGCGTACACGGACGTCTCGACGTTCTCCGCCTTGCGCAGCACACCGTCGGCGCCGCGCTCCGCGATGTGCAGCTTGAGGCCACGGTCGGTGCCGCAGTCCTCCTCGCGGATGATGACGTCCTGCGAGACGTCCACCAGACGACGGGTCAGGTAACCGGAGTCGGCGGTCCGCAGGGCGGTGTCCGCCAGACCCTTACGGGCACCGTGCGTGGAGATGAAGTACTCAAGGACGGACAGGCCCTCACGGAACGACGCCTTGATCGGACGCGGGATCGTCTCGTTCTTCGCGTTCGACACCAGACCACGCATACCGGCGATCTGACGCATCTGCATCATGTTGCCGCGCGCACCCGAGTTCACCATCATGAAGATCGGGTTGGTCTTCGGGAAGTTCTCGTTCATCGCCTCGGCGACCTCGTTGGTCGCCTTGGTCCAGATCGCGATGAGTTCCTGTGTGCGCTCGTCCTTGGTGATCAGACCGCGCTCGTACTGCTTCTGGACCTTCTCGTCCTGCGCCTCGTAGCCGCGGACGATCTCCTTCTTCGCCTCGGGAACGACGACGTCGGAGATGGCCACGGTGACACCGGAACGGGTCGCCCAGAAGAAGCCGGCCGCCTTCAGGTTGTCGAGCGTCGCCGCCACGATGACCTTCGGGTAGCGCTCGGCGAGGTCGTTGACGATCTCGGAGAGCTGCTTCTTGCCGACCTCGTAGTCGACGAAGGGGTAGTCCTCGGGCAGCAGCTCGTTGAAGAGCGCACGCCCCAGCGTGGTCCTCAGCCGGAAGCTGTCACCCTGCTGCCACGCCGCTGCTCCGACCAGCTCGTCGACCTCCTCCTGCGCCGGCGGGGTCCAGCCGCGCGGCGGGATGGTGCCCACCGGGAAGCGGATGTCCACCTTCGACTGGAGCGACAGCTCGCCCGCGTCGAACGCCATGATCGCCTCGGCCGCCGAGCCGAAGGACCGGCCCTCGCCCTTGACGTCCCGCATCTCGGAGTCCGTGGTGAGGAAGAACAGACCGAGGACCATGTCCTGGGTCGGCATCGTCACGGGACGGCCGTCGGCGGGCTTGAGGATGTTGTTCGAGGACAGCATCAGGATGCGGGCCTCGGCCTGCGCCTCCGCGGACAGCGGCAGGTGCACGGCCATCTGGTCACCGTCGAAGTCCGCGTTGAACGCGGTGCACACGAGCGGGTGGATCTGGATGGCCTTGCCCTCGACCAGCTGCGGCTCGAAGGCCTGGATGCCGAGGCGGTGCAGGGTGGGAGCACGGTTCAGCAGCACCGGGTGCTCGGCGATGACCTCTTCGAGGACGTCGTACACGACGGTGCGGCCGCGCTCCACCATGCGCTTGGCGCTCTTGATGTTCTGCGCGTGGTTCAGGTCGACCAGGCGCTTCATCACGAACGGCTTGAACAGCTCCAGCGCCATGGCCTTCGGCAGACCGCACTGGTGCAGCTTGAGCTGCGGGCCGACGACGATGACGGAACGCGCCGAGTAGTCGACTCGCTTACCGAGCAGGTTCTGCCGGAAGCGGCCCTGCTTGCCCTTGAGCATGTCGGACAGCGACTTCAGCGGACGGTTGCCGGGGCCCGTGACCGGGCGGCCGCGGCGGCCGTTGTCGAAGAGCGCGTCGACGGCCTCCTGGAGCATGCGCTTCTCGTTGTTCACGATGATCTCGGGCGCGCCGAGGTCGAGAAGCCGCTTCAGTCGGTTGTTCCGGTTGATGACACGGCGGTACAGGTCGTTCAGGTCGGAGGTCGCGAAGCGGCCACCGTCCAGCTGCACCATCGGACGCAGGTCCGGCGGGATGACCGGCACGCAGTCGAGGACCATGCCCTTGGGGCTGTTGGACGTCTGCAGGAACGCGGAGACGACCTTCAGCCGCTTGAGGGCGCGGGTCTTCTTCTGGCCCTTGCCGGTGCGGATGATCTCGCGGAGCTTCTCGGCCTCCTCGTCGAGGTCGAAGGACTCCAGGCGCTTCTGCAGCGCCGCGGCACCCATCGAGCCGTCGAAGTACGTGCCGAAGCGGTCACGCAGCTCGCGGTAGAGCAGCTCGTCGCCCTCCAGGTCCTGGACCTTGAGGTTCTTGAACCGGGTCCACACCTCGTCGAGGCGGTCGATCTCGCGCTGCGCACGGTCGCGCAGCTGCTTCATCTCGCGCTCGGCGCCCTCGCGCACCTTGCGGCGCACATCGGCCTTGGCGCCCTCGGCCTCCAGCTCGGCGAGGTCCGCCTCCAGCTTCTTGGCGCGGGCTTCGAGGTCGGCGTCGCGGCGGTTCTCGACCTGCTGCCGCTCCACGGAGACATGCGCCTCCAGGGAGGGCAGGTCGCGGGTGCGGCGCTCCTCGTCCACGTACGTGATCATGTACGCCGCGAAGTAGATGACCTTCTCCAGGTCCTTCGGGGCGAGGTCGAGCAGATAGCCGAGGCGCGAGGGAACGCCCTTGAAGTACCAGATGTGCGTGACGGGCGCGGCCAGCTCGATGTGGCCCATCCGCTCACGGCGCACCTTGGCGCGCGTGACCTCGACGCCACAGCGCTCGCAGATGATGCCCTTGAAACGGACGCGCTTGTACTTGCCGCAGTAGCACTCCCAGTCCCGGGTGGGGCCGAAGATCTTCTCGCAGAAGAGTCCGTCCTTCTCGGGCTTGAGGGTGCGGTAGTTGATGGTCTCGGGCTTCTTGACCTCACCGTGGCTCCACTGACGGATGTCGTCAGCGGTGGCCAGGCCGATCCGGAGCTCGTCGAAGAAGTTGACGTCGAGCACTATGCGTCAATCCCTCTCAGGGTTGTAAGTCTGTGGTCTGAAACGGGGGCCTGGGGGTCGGCGGGCCACCTGGTCAGGGGGCCCGCCGGACTCCCGTCAGACCTCTTCGACGCTGCTCGGCTCGCGCCGGGACAGGTCGATGCCGAGCTCCTCCGCAGCGCGGAAGACGTCCTCGTCGGTGTCACGCATCTCGATGGACATACCGTCGCTGGACAGCACCTCCACGTTCAGGCAGAGCGACTGCATCTCCTTGATGAGCACCTTGAAGGACTCGGGGATGCCGGGCTCGGGGATGTTCTCGCCCTTGACGATGGCCTCGTAGACCTTCACGCGGCCGGTGACGTCGTCGGACTTGATGGTCAGCAGCTCCTGGAGGGCGTAGGCGGCACCGTACGCCTCCAGCGCCCACACCTCCATCTCGCCGAAACGCTGACCACCGAACTGCGCCTTACCACCCAGCGGCTGCTGGGTGATCATCGAGTACGGACCGGTCGAGCGGGCGTGCAGCTTGTCGTCCACCAGGTGGTGCAGCTTCAGGATGTACATGTAGCCGACCGAGATCGGGTCCGGGAAGGGCTCACCGGAGCGGCCGTCGAACAGCCGTGCCTTGCCGGACGGGAGGACCATGCGGTCACCGTCGCGGTTCGGGATGGTGTGCTCCAGCAGACCCGCCAGCTCGTCCTCGCGGGCACCGTCGAACACCGGGGTGGCGACGTTGGTGCGCGGGTCGACCTGGTCGGCGCCGATGATCTGCAGGCGCTGCGCCCACTCGTCGGCGAGACCGGAGACGTCCCAGCCCTGGCTGGCGAGCCAGCCGAGGTGGATCTCCAGGACCTGTCCCGGGTTCATCCGGGACGGCACACCGAGCGGGTTCAGGATGATGTCGACCGGGGTGCCGTCCTCCAGGAACGGCATGTCCTCGATCGGCAGGATCTTGGAGATGACGCCCTTGTTGCCGTGCCGGCCGGCGAGCTTGTCACCATCGGTGATCTTGCGCTTCTGCGCGACGTAGACGCGGACCAGCTGGTTCACGCCCGGCGGCAGCTCGTCGCCCTCCTCGCGGTCGAAGACACGCACGCCGATGACCTTGCCGGTCTCGCCGTGCGGCACCTTCAGCGAGGTGTCACGGACCTCACGGGCCTTCTCACCGAAGATCGCGCGCAGCAGGCGCTCCTCGGGGGTCAGCTCGGTCTCACCCTTCGGGGTCACCTTGCCGACGAGGATGTCACCGGCGATGACCTCGGCGCCGATGCGGATGATGCCGCGCTCGTCGAGGTCGGCCAGGACCTCCTCGGAGACGTTCGGGATGTCCCGGGTGATCTCCTCGGGGCCGAGCTTGGTGTCACGGGCGTCGACCTCGTGCTCCTCGATGTGGATCGAGGAGAGGACGTCGTCCTGCACGAGGCGCTGCGACAGGATGATCGCGTCCTCGTAGTTGTGCCCCTCCCACGGCATGAACGCCACGAGCAGGTTCTTGCCGAGCGCCATCTCGCCGTTCTGGGTGGCCGGACCGTCGGCGAGGACCTGGCCCTCGATGATCCGGTCGCCCTCGTTGACGATGACCTTCTGGTTGACGGAGGTGCCCTGGTTGGAACGGGCGAACTTGGCCAGGCGGTACGTGATGTACGTGCCGTCGTCGTTGGCCGTGGTGATGTAGTCGGCGGAGACCTCCTGGACCACACCGGCCTTCTCGGCCTTGACGACGTCGCCGGCGTCGACGGCGGAGCGGTACTCCATGCCGGTGCCGACGAGCGGTGCCTCGGACTTGATGAGCGGCACGGCCTGGCGCATCATGTTCGCGCCCATCAGGGCACGGTTGGCGTCGTCGTGCTCCAGGAAGGGGATCATGGCGGTCGCGACCGACACCATCTGGCGCGGCGAGACATCCATGTAGTCGACGTCCTCGCCACCGACGTAGTCGACCTCGCCGCCACGCCGGCGGACCAGCACGCGGGCCTCGGCGAACCGCATCTCGTCGGTCAGCGGCGCGTTGGCCTGCGCGATGACGAAGCGGTCCTCCTCGTCGGCGGTCAGGTAGTCGACCTCGTCGGTGACCTGGCCCTCGACGACCTTGCGGTAGGGCGTCTCGATGAAACCGAACGCGTTGACCCGGCCGTACGAGGCGAGCGAGCCGATCAGACCGATGTTCGGGCCTTCCGGCGTCTCGATCGGGCACATGCGGCCGTAGTGCGACGGGTGCACGTCACGGACCTCGAAGCCGGCCCGCTCACGGGAGAGACCACCCGGGCCGAGGGCGTTCAGACGCCGCTTGTGCGTCAGCCCCGACAGCGGGTTGTTCTGGTCCATGAACTGGGACAGCTGGCTGGTGCCGAAGAACTCCTTGATGGAGGCGACGACCGGCCGGATGTTGATCAGGGTCTGCGGCGTGATCGCCTCGACGTCCTGGGTGGTCATGCGCTCGCGCACGACACGCTCCATACGGGCGAGACCCGTACGGACCTGGTTCTGGATCAGCTCGCCGACGCTGCGGATACGACGGTTGCCGAAGTGGTCGATGTCGTCGGTCTCGACCATGATCGAGCGACCGGACTCACCGATCGTCTCGGTCTCGCCGGCGTGCAGCTTCACCAGGTACTTGATGGTGGCGATGACATCGTCGGTGGTGAGCACACCGGCGTCCAGCGGCTCGTCCGCGCCGAGCTTCTTGTTGACCTTGTAGCGGCCGACCTTCGCCAGGTCGTAGCGCTTCGGGTTGAAGTAGAGGTTCTCAAGGAGCGTCTGCGCGGCCTCACGCGTGGGGGGCTCACCCGGGCGCAGCTTGCGGTAGATGTCGAGCAGCGCGTCGTCCTGGCCCTGGGTGTGGTCCTTCTCCAGGGTGGCGCGCATCGACTCGTAGTCGCCGAACTCCTCCAGGATCTGCTCGGTCGTCCAGCCGAGCGCCTTCAGGAGGACGGTGACGGACTGCTTGCGCTTGCGGTCGATACGGACACCGACCATGTCGCGCTTGTCGATCTCCATCTCCAGCCAGGCACCCCGGGACGGGATGATCTTGGCGGAGAAGATGTCCTTGTCGGACGTCTTGTCGATGGTGGAGTCGAAGTAGACACCGGGGGAACGGACCAGCTGAGACACCACGACACGCTCGGTGCCGTTGATGACGAAGGTGCCCTTGTTCGTCATGAGCGGGAAGTCGCCCATGAAGACGGTCTGGGACTTGATCTCGCCGGTCTCGTTGTTGGTGAACTCGGCCGTGACGAAGAGCGGGGCGGCGTACGTGAAGTCGCGCTCCTTGCACTCGTCGATCGAGTTCTTCGGCGGCTCGAAGCGATGGTCCCGGAACGTCAGCGACATCGACCCGGAGAAGTCCTCGATCGGGGAGATCTCCTCGAAGATCTCCTCCAGACCGGACTTGGTGGGGACGTCCTGACCGTTCTCAAGAGCCTCCTCGACCCGACTCTGCCAGGCGGTGTTGCCGAGCAGCCAGTCGAAGCTCTCGGTCTGCAGCGCGAGCAGGTTCGGAACCTCAAGAGGCTCCTTGATCTTTGCAAAGGAGATGCGCAGCGGGGCGGTGCTGGCGCCGTTGTTCGTATTCGCGATCGAGGCGTTGCGCGAGGCGGCCAAGAGGGGGTCCTTCCGAGGGCTCGGACTCACTACGCGCGTACCGGCCCCTCTCCCATACACGAAGGCAGAAACCCCAGGTCGAGGGGGGTTCGGTCATCGATGCTCGGGGGAGGACAGACCCCTGGTGACGGGCAGGGGACAGCTAACAGGCAGCGCAAAGGGTCAGTGTAGCCACTTGGCACACTGATGTCCAGTCCCGCTTTACTGAGACCCTCGTTGTCCTCAACGCCTGCGCCATGCCTGCCCTCAACGCACGTTGATACTGCCCTCTTCGCCGTCGATCCATGCCTCGGAACCTGGATCGTTGTGACGACGCGTCCTGAGAATTGCGCGCTGCGTGCGGTTCGTCAAGGCCCCCCAGTCCAACCCGGGCTTCCGGGGACACGACGAAGATCACCATACCCCCCGCTCACGCGGGTGCAAGGCAGCCGCGGTCGGACCTCCGGGAAAGCCGAAGAGCGACCACCCGGATGGATGATCGCTCCTCGGTGCGCTCGCGTTACAGCCCGCTCGGAGGCCGCAGGGGGCGTGCGACGGGGTTCACGGAACCCCGGAAGGTCTTACTTGACCTCGACGGAGGCGCCGGCGCCCTCGAGGGACTCCTTGGCCTTGTTCGCGGCCTCCTTGTTGACCTTCTCCAGAACCGCCTTCGGCGCACCGTCGACCAGGTCCTTGGCCTCCTTCAGGCCCAGCGAGGTCAGCTCGCGCACGACCTTGATGACCTGGATCTTCTTGTCGCCGGCGCCGGTGAGGACGACGTCGAACTCGTCCTGCTCCTCGGGGGCCTCGGTCGGGACGCCCGGGACACCCGGGGCGACGGCGACCGCGGCGGCGGCGGCGGTGACGTCGAACTTCTCCTCGAACGCCTTCACGAACTCGGAGAGCTGGATGAGGGTCATCGTCTCGAACTCGGCGAGCAGTTCGTCCTGGGTGAGAGCCATGATGGCTTTCCTTCCACTAATTCGGCTGGTGCCGGATGTACATGTCTGGCGGGCGTACGTACGGCCCGCTACGACCTGAGCCGCTCAGGCGGCGCTGGTCATGTCGCGAGCCGAATTACTCGGCACCGCCCTGCTCGTCCTGCTTGGCACGAAGCGCGTCCACGGTGCGGACGAGCTTCGACGGGAGCGCCTGGAAGACCTGAGCAGCCTGGGTCTGCTTGCCCTTCAGAGCGCCCGCCAGCTTGGCGAGCAGAACCTCGCGGGACTCAAGGTCCGCGAGCTTCTTGATCTCGTCGGCGGACAGCGCCTTGCCGTCAAGGACACCGCCCTTGATGACGAGATTCGGATTGTCCTTGGCGAAGTCACGGAGACCCTTCGCCGACTCCACCGGGTCACCAGTGACGAAGGCGACAGCCGTCGGACCGTTGAACAGGTCGTCAAGCGTCGAGATCCCGGCCTCGTTGGCCGCAATCTTGGTCAGCGTGTTCTTCACCACGGCGTACTGGGCGTTCTCACCGAGCGACCGGCGCAGCGTCTTGAGCTGCGCCACGGTGAGACCGCGGTACTCGGTCAGCACAGCGGCGCTGGAGTTGCGGAACTGCTCCGTCAACTCGGCCACCGCGGCAGCCTTGTCGGGCCTCGCCATAGAGCCTCGGCCTCCTTCCGGGTGATTCTGACCGCGCGGACCCGAAGGAGGACTGGGGAAACGAAACGCCCCGGCGCAGGCGCACGGGGCGGACTCGACCGGTCGTACACGCGCGGTGCGCGCACTCCGGGAGTTCTTCCTCTGTCACCTGCGCGGGTCGCCCACTTTTCAGCGGATCCTTCGGCCACCGCGCACTCGTCCGAGCGCGCGGCAACGACCAGCGGTCTTTGGCTTCTGTAGGAGAGTAAGGGAACGGATCGCCGTCAAGCAAATCCGTCCCCGCGGGGGCTTCCGTACGGACTCAGGCCTGCTCGGCGGCCTTCATCATCTCGGCCAGGTCGGCGGTGTCCTTGGCGGGCGGGGCGGTGACCTTCACCGGCTTGTTGTAGTCGAGGAAGGTGATCGTCATGTCGAGCGGGCCCTTCTGGGCGTCACCGCGCATACGGAACTGCTTCGTGTGGTGCTCGCCGTCGATCCACATGTCCATGGTCATCGAGTCGAGGCCCATCTTCTCGTACTGCTCGATGCTCGTCTCGCGCCGCTCGCGGGCCTCTTTGTCCTTGTCCTTGAGTGTGGTCCGCAGGTCGTCGAGGCTGACCGTGCCCTTGTAGTGGGTGGTCTCCACGCCGTCGACGGTCTCGGTGCCGACCTTCTTCACATCCTTGGAGCCGGTGAGGAAGGTGGAGTCGGCGGCCGGGTTCTTGCCGGCCTCGCCCGCGCCGAGCTGGTCCATGGCGCGGCCGCTGTCCCCGCCGAGGGCGGACATGTCGAACTTGATCCAGCTCTTGCCGTCCATCTCCTTGGCCATCTCGGCGTTGCCGCCGATGTACATCGCCTTGTCGATGAGCCGGATCTCGACCTGTCCGTCGGTGGCCTTGTCCTCGACCGCCATCTTCATGCTCATGGCCAGCGGCTTGACGCTCATCGCCGCCTCGCCCTTGATCTTGCCCTCGCCCGGGACGCTGCCGGTCAGCCGGTAGCGGAACGACGTGATGCCGTCCGCGTTCTTCGCGGCCGCGGCGACGGCCGCGGCCGGCTCCATCGCGGGCGACTTCGCCGCGTCGTCCTTTGCGCCGCAGCCGACCGCGCCCCCCGCGAGCAGCAGGACAGCGATACCGGTGACCCCCACCGAAGACCTCATGGACACAGCAAAACCTTCTCCCCCCACGTCACACGTGGAACACATGGAACACATGCCTGATGCACAGGTACGGGCTCGATCGTATCCGGCGGCTCCACGCGGGGTCTTCCCGGTTTGTTGGTGCTCTCTTGGTAAGCGATTTACCGAACACCACCTCAGGGGGCCGGCCCGCTTCCGCCCTGCTGGGCGATGAGGGCCTTGAAGTCCTCGGTGTCGGCCGCGGGAGGCTCCTGGACCGAGACCCGTACGCCGTAGTCGCTGTAGTACGCGGTGCTGGTCATCGTGCCGTTGGCCGTGTCGCCCTTCTCCATCTTCTTGACCAGCAGATTCTGGTCGTCGACCCAGATGTCGACGGTCTCGGTGGTGATGCCGGCCTGGTCGAGCTGCTTCTTCAGGTCGGCCAGCCGGCTCGCGTCGAGGTGGGAGCCGCGGGTGACGAGGTCGGCGACCTCCACCGTCCCGGCGTAGTGCGTGGTGTTCCGGCCGGACACCTTCTCCTCGCCGACCTTCCGTACGTCCCCGGAGGCCAGCAGGAGCTTCACCGACTGGTCCGGAGTGGAGGTCCGCATCTGGTCCTTGAGGTACACGCCGGAGGACCCGCCGAGGCCGGCCAGGTCGTCGTAGGCGTACCTGATCCAGTGCTTGCCGCCCGCCTTCTCGGCAAAGGTGTCACTCACCCCGGCGTAGTAGGCGTCGGAGAGATAGCGGGCCTGCATGGAGGCGGAGCCGAGCCGGCGCATCGTGTCGGCCGCCGTGCCGCCGGTGTAGGTGAGGGTGAGCGTGCCGGTGATGCCGTCGCCCCAGTCGAGGGAGCCGTCGGCCGTCATGGACATCACGGAGCCCACGGTGGTGGTGGAGCGGACCTTGGCCGACTCGGCCCCGGCCGTGGACTTCTCGGCGGAGCGCAGGGCCGCGACGGGGCTGACCCGCGTCGCGCCCTCCTTCGCCGCCTTGCCGCCCGCTGACCCGTCCCCGGAGGGGCCCGGGGAACCGCAGGCGGCCACCGCCGCCAGCGCGGTCACCACCGCCGTCGAGAGAGTCATACGGCGCACACTCGTGCTCTTCAATGTCGTCCCACCCCTGTGCGAGTCCTGTGTGCGCACGCTAACGCAGCGCACCGACAGCCGTACGCGAAGCGCACAAAGAAGAAGCGCACAAGGAAAGGGCGGGCCCCGCACCTCCCAAGGGTGCGGGGCCCGCCCTCACGACGCGTGCCTGACGCGGCGGCCGGGGATGAGCGCTGGCTCAGACGGCGGCCGGGTCCTCCTCGACGAGGAGGTTGCGGGTGCGGTTCGGGTCGATCGGGATGCCGGGGCCGATCGTGGTGGTGATGGCAGCCTTCTTGATGTAGCGACCCTTGGCGGCGGACGGCTTCAGACGCAGGATCTCCTCCAGCGCGGCGCCGTAGTTCTCCACCAGCTTGCTGTCGTCGAACGACGTCTTGCCGATGATGAAGTGCAGGTTCGAGTGCTTGTCGACGCGGAACTCGATCTTGCCGCCCTTGATGTCGCCCACGGCCTTGGTCACGTCGGGGGTGACGGTGCCGGTCTTCGGGTTCGGCATCAGACCACGCGGGCCGAGGACGCGGCCGAGCCGGCCGACCTTGCCCATGAGGTCCGGGGTGGCGACGACGGCGTCGAAGTCCAGACGGCCCTTCGACACCTCGTCGATCAGCTCGTCGGCGCCGACGATGTCGGCACCCGCGGCACGCGCGGCCTCGGCACGGTCACCGGTCGCGAAGACCAGGACCCGGGCGGTCTTGCCGGTGCCGTGCGGAAGGTTCACGGTGCCACGGACCATCTGGTCGGCCTTGCGCGGGTCGACACCCAGACGGAAGGCGACCTCGACGGTGCCGTCGAACTTGGACGTGGAGGTCTCCTTGGCGAGACGGACGGCTTCGAGCGGGGCGTACAGCTTCTCCCGGTCGATCTTGGCGTCCGCAGCGCGGAGAGCCTTGCTGCGCTTGCTCACAACTGCTCCTGAGGTGTGCTGGAAAGGAGTCGTGGTACGGGCCGAGCAGGCCCTGCCACGTGCGGCGTCACACCGCCGCGTGGGTTCTGCGGGGTGGGACTCAGCCCTCGACCGTGACGCCCATGGAACGGGCGGTGCCGGCGATGATCTTCGCGGCGGCGTCCAGGTCGTTGGCGTTGAGGTCGGGCATCTTGGTCTGGGCGATCTCGCGGACCTGCGCCTCGGTGATCTTGGCGACCTTGGTCTTGTGCGGCTCGCCGGAGCCCTTCTCGACGCCCGCGGCCTTGAGGATCATCTTCGCGGCCGGCGGAGTCTTGGTCACGAAGGTGAAGGAGCGGTCCTCGTAGACCGTGATCTCCACCGGGATGACCCAGCCGCGCTGCGACTCGGTCGCGGCGTTGTAGGCCTTGCAGAACTCCATGATGTTGACGCCGTGCTGACCCAGCGCGGGGCCGACCGGCGGGGCCGGGTTGGCGGCGCCGGCCTGGATCTGGAGCTTGATCAGCCCCGTGACCTTCTTCTTCTTGGGAGGCATGTGCTCTCTCTCCGGGTCCTTAGTGAGAGTGTTCCGCCATCCGATCCGGATCATCCGGACGGAGGCATACCGCACCACGGTAACGGGTACACGTGCGCGGCCAAAAACCGAGCAGGTCAGGCGGCCGCCCGAGCGTCCACCCGACCTGGTCGGAGGCGTTACGTCCGTAAGGACGTCAGTTCTTCTGGATCTGGTCGAAGGACAGCTCGACCGGCGTCTCACGGCCGAAGATCTCCACCAGGCCCTTGACCTTCTTCGAGTCCGGGTTGATCTCGTTGATGGTGGCCTGGAGCGTGGCGAACGGGCCGTCGGTGACGGTGACCGAGTCGCCGACCTCGAAGTCCAGCACCTGGACCTCGACCTTGCGCTGCGGAGCGGGCTTGCCCTCGGCCTCGGCGGCCTCACGGGCGGCCTTCTCCTCGGCCTCCGGGGCGAGCATCTTGACGATCTCGTCCAGGGTCAGCGGGTACGGGTCGTAGGCGTTGCCGACGAAGCCGGTGACGCCCGGCGTGTTGCGGACGACGCCCCAGGACTCGTTGGTCAGGTCCATGCGGACCAGGACATAACCCGGCAGCTTGTTCTGCTTGATCGTCTTGCGGTCGCCGTTCTTGATCTGGACGACCTCTTCCTGCGGCACCTCGGCCTGGAAGATGTAGTCCTCGACGTTCAGCGAGACGGCGCGCTGCTCCAGGTTGGTCTTCACGCGGTTCTCGTAGCCGGCGTAGGTGTGGATGACGTACCACTCGCCGGGCAGCGTACGC
This sequence comes from Streptomyces sp. NPDC001508, assembly GCF_040298665.1. Lineage (NCBI taxonomy): Bacteria > Bacillati > Actinomycetota > Actinomycetes > Kitasatosporales > Streptomycetaceae > Streptomyces > Streptomyces sp. NPDC001508. The sequence continues at coordinate 60,603 of NZ_JBEPAP010000023.1, read as the reverse complement.
AGTTCCTCGCGCAGCGCCGCGACGGGGTCGACGGGCTCCGCGGGCTCCTCGGTGGCTTCGCCCCCGGTGGCTTCGGCGTCCTCGTCCACGACCTGCAAGGCGGCCTCCTCGGCCGGCTCCCCCGCCTCGGCCTCGGCAGCCTCGAACTCGTCCTGCTCATCCGCGCCCTCGACGATGTCGAGCTCGTCGTCCACCGCCTCGGCGGCATTCCCGCGAGGCTCGATGGCGTCGTTCAGGTTCGGGTCAGACACGATGGCTGCTTCTTCCTGGATACATAGAGGTGGAACATGCGAAAACGGGCGCCGGTACCACGGCGCCCTTCGCTCTTGGCTCAGCCGAAGACGTACTTGGCCGCGTGGTTGAGCCCATAGTCAATCACGGTCACCAACGCGATCATGATGGCGACGAAGAAGATCACCACGGTGGTGTACGACGTCAGCTGGTTCCGCGACGGCCAGACGACCTTACGGAGTTCCGCGACGATCTGACGGTAGAAGATCGCCAGCCGCTTCAGCGGGCCCTTCTTGGCACGCTTACCACCCTTACGGGTCTTCTTCTTGGACTCCGGCACCTCGTCCTGGGCATCAGGAGTGTCGATGGAGCCCACGGCGTCCGTCATTCGTCCTCACCTGATCCCGGGTCGTGGCCGTGCCGCGCCCGGTTCTGAGCCGCACGGCAGTGCAATGCTGTACGTACATGCGCACACATCCTGGCGGTGTGTGTAGCAGGGCCGGAGGGACTTGAACCCCCAACCGCTGGTTTTGGAGACCAGTGCTCTACCAATTGAGCTACGACCCTTTGATGTTTGATGTCCCCCAACGTACCGCATCCGACCGAGTGCGCGGCGTGCACCGGCTCGAAGGCGGCCCCCGAAGGCCAACGAGGTGAGAGTGTACGTGGTCCTGGGCCCGGCGTCGAACAGTAAGTGCCCGCCTACGCCCGCGAGACGCAAGATCTCCTGGCCGGAGGCCGAATCCGGACGCATGTTCACGGGTCGGTCCCTTGCCGTTCAGTCTGTGAAACCCGCGTGCCGGGGACATTTCCGGTCTGAAACGATGGCTCCATGAGCGCTGCAACCCCTCCCACCGAGCGCCGGGTCTCCGCCCGAGTCGGCGCGATCTCCGAGTCCGCCACCCTCGCCGTGGATGCCAAGGCCAAGGCCCTGAAGGCCGCCGGGCGTCCGGTGATCGGCTTCGGCGCGGGCGAACCCGACTTCCCGACGCCCGGCTACATCGTCGAGGCCGCGGTCGAGGCCTGCAAGAACCCGAAGTACCACCGGTACACCCCGGCGGGCGGCCTGCCCGAGCTGAAGGCCGCGATCGCCGCGAAGACGCTGCGCGACTCGAACTACGAGGTCGACCCGTCGCAGATCCTGGTCACCAACGGCGGCAAGCAGGCCATCTACGAGGCCTTCGCCGCGATCCTCGACCCGGGCGACGAGGTCATCGTCCCGGCGCCGTACTGGACGACGTACCCGGAGTCGATCCGTCTCGCCGACGGTGTCCCGGTGGAGGTCGTGGCGGACGAGACGACCGGCTACCGGGTGAGCGTGGAGCAGCTGGAGGCGGCGCGCACGGACAAGACGAAGGTTGTCCTCTTCGTCTCGCCCTCCAACCCGACCGGCGCGGTCTACAGCGAGCCGGAGGCCGAGGCGATCGGCCGCTGGGCCGTCGAGCACGGCCTGTGGGTGCTGACGGACGAGATCTACGAGCACCTGGTGTACGGCGACGCGACGTTCACCTCGCTGCCCGCGATCCTGCCGGAGCTGCGTGACAAGTGCATCGTCGTCAACGGCGTCGCCAAGACGTACGCGATGACCGGCTGGCGCGTGGGCTGGATCATCGGCCCGAAGGACGTGGTCAAGGCCGCCACGAACCTCCAGTCGCATGCCACGTCGAACGTGTCGAACGTCGCGCAGGTGGCGGCCCTCGCCGCGGTCTCCGGCGACCTGAAGGCCGTAGCGGAGATGCGCGAGGCGTTCGACCGGCGGCGCCGGACGATCGTGCGGATGCTGGACGAGATCGACGGCGTGGTCTGCCCGGAGCCGGAGGGCGCGTTCTACGCGTACCCGTCGGTGAAGGCGCTGATCGGCAAGGAGATCCGGGGCAAGCGCCCGCAGAGCACCGTGGAGCTGGCCGCGCTGATCCTGGAGGAGGCCGAGGTCGCGGTCGTCCCGGGCGAGGCGTTCGGCACCCCGGGCTATCTGCGGCTGTCCTACGCCCTCGGTGACGAGGACCTGATCGAGGGCGTGAGCCGGATCCAGAAGCTGCTGGCGGAGGCCAGGGACTGAATCCGCTCACGGTGAGCGGGCCGGCGGGCCGTCTCCTTCGGGAGGCGGCCCGCTTCTGTGTGCGGGCAAGACCACGAACGGGGAAACGGCTACCGGGACACGGGCGAGGTGCGGCAGGATCCGGGGATGGAGCGTGTACGTGATGTCTCTGACCTGCCGAAGGCCCATCTCCACCTGCACTTCACCGGCTCGATGCGGCCCAGCACCCTGCTGGAGCTGGCCGACAAGCACGGCGTGCGCCTGCCGGAGGCGCTGACCGACGCACTGACCAGCGGGGAGCCACCGCGGCTGCGGGCCACGGACGAGCGGGGCTGGTTCCGCTTCCAGCGGCTGTACGACGCGGCACGCTCCTGTCTGAGGGAACCTGAGGACATCCAGCGCCTGGTCCGCGAGGCCGCGGAGGAGGACCTGAAGGACGGCTCCGGCTGGCTGGAGATCCAGGTCGACCCGACGTCGTACGCACCGCGCCTGGGCGGCCTCATCCCGGCCCTGGAGATCATCCTGGACGCGGTGGACACGGCCTCGCGGGACACCGGTGTGGGCATGCGCGTACTGGTGGCCGCCAACCGTATGAAGCACCCGCTGGACGCCCGCACCCTGGCCCGGCTCGCGGTGCGGTACGCGGACCGGGGCGTGGTCGGCTTCGGCCTGTCGAACGACGAACGCCGGGGCATGGCACGGGACTTCGACCGCGCGTTCCACATCGCGCGCGAGGGCGGCCTGCTGTCGGCACCGCACGGCGGCGAGCTGACCGGCCCGTCCTCGGTCCGCGACTGCCTCGACGACCTGCACGCGAACCGGGTCGGCCACGGGGTGCGCGCGGCGGAGGATCCGCGTCTGCTCAAGCGGCTCGCGGACCGGGAGGTGACCTGCGAGGTGTGCCCCGCGTCGAATGTGGCGCTGGGCGTGTACGAGAAGCCGGAGGACGTCCCGCTGCGCACCCTCTTCGAGGCGGGGGTGCCGATGGCGCTGGGAGCCGACGATCCGCTGCTGTTCGGCTCGCGGCTGGCCGCCCAGTACCGGCTGGCCCGGGAGCACCACGGCTTCACGGACGCGGAACTGGCGGAGCTGGCCCGGCAGTCGGTCAGGGCGTCGGCCGCGCCGCCGGAGATGCGGGCGAAGCTGCTGGCCGGCGTCGACGACTGGCTCACCCGCCCGGCCGCCTGAAACGGGGCGGGTGCGGACAGGGCGGCAAGCCCGTGGTGCTCGGCGGAGATTCCGCTCGGCAGGGTGCCTTCCAGGCGGCGGGCGAAGTCGTCGACCGCGGGGGCGCCCACCCGGCTCCGACGCCCCGTAGGCGAACGCCCGTTGAGCGCAGGCGCCGGGCAGCAGCGGCGCGGCGGCGAAGGTGTCGGCGCCGCGGCGGACGCGGCCGCCCGCTGTTCGGCGCGCGGACAGGCGTCCAGGCCCTCGATCGGCCGGTACGGGCCGGAGCCCGTCTGCTGCAGGGCGTCGTCGTGACGGCGTGTGAGCTGGATCTCGGCGTACAGGGAGCCCGCGATCGGGAAGCTCTGCTCGTAGGAGGGCGGCCTGGCGGACGATCTCGGCGAGGTCCCCTCCAGCACCCATGGAACATGGGGGCGCGGGGAACTGCGCAACCGGCCCCGCCCCAGCCGCACACCAATCCGGCCAGGCCGGCGGAGCTACAGGCTGACGCCGACCGTCACGGGCTCATTGACCAGGGTGATCCCGAAGGCCTCGCGGACCCCGGCCACGACCTCCCGGGCCAGCGCCAGCAGGTCCTCCGTGGTGGCCCCGCCCCGGTTGGTGAGGGCGAGAGTGTGCTTGGTGGAGATGCGCGCGGGCCCGCTGCCGTACCCCTTGGTGAAGCCCGCCTTGTCGATCAGCCAGGCCGCGGAGGTCTTGGTGCGGCCCTCGCCCGCGGGGTACGCGGGCGGCTCGGCCCCGTCCCCGAGCCGTTCCCGTACGCGCGCGTGGAACGCGGCGAACTCCGCGTCCGTGAGGATCGGGTTGGTGAAGAAGGATCCCGCCGACCAGGTGTCGTGGTCCTCGGGGTCGAGGACCATGCCCTTACCCGCGCGCAGTTTCAGAACGGCCTCGCGCGCCGCGGCCAGCGGTACCCGGCCGCCGGGCTCCGTCCCGAGCGCCCGGGCCGCCTCGGCGTATCTGATGGGTGCCGACAGCCCGTCCGCGTCCTCCAGTGCGAAGCGGACCCGCAGCACCACGTACCGCTCCGGGTCGGCCTTGAAGCGGCTGTGCCGGTACGAGAACGCGCACTCGGCGTTGGTGAGCGTGACCGTCTCCCGGGCCCTGCGGTCGTAGGCGATCACCTCGGTGATGGTGGAGGAGACCTCCTGGCCGTACGCCCCGACGTTCTGGATGGGTGTCGCGCCCGCGGAGCCGGGGATCCCGGCAAGGCACTCGACGCCCGCGAGCCCGGCCTCGACGCTACGGGCGACGGCGTCGGTCCACACCTCGCCGGCCGCCAGTTCCAGGCGCGTGCCGTCCCGTTCGACCCCGCGGGTGGCGATGCGCAGCGCGGTGCCGTCGAAGCCCTTGTCGCCGATGACCAGGTTCGACCCGCCGCCGATCAGCAGCAGGGGCGTTCCGCTGTCGTCGGCCTCGCGGACGGCGGCGACGACCTCGGCGTCGGTGGCGGCGGTGACCAGCCGGGCGGCGGGTCCGCCCAGCCGGAACGTGGTCAGGGGGGCGAGCGGGGCGTCGTGGAGTTCCTGCACGCGCCCAAGACTACGAGACGGCACCGACATCCCCGGCCGGCCCACGGGTACGCGCGCGTACGGCCCAGCCGGTGGGCGGGGCCGTACGCGCGCGTACCGGTCGGGCGTTCAGTGGGCGGCGGTCTCCAGTGCCGGCGCCGGTTCGGTCCGGGTCACCAGCCGGCCGGGGGTGCGGCGGGCCGGGATCAGCAGGGCGGCGGCCCCGGCTAGCGCCACCGTCGCGGCGCCGGTCACCAGGGCTGGCCGCAGGCCGTCCACGAAGGACTGCGCGGACTCGTAGCCGCCCTGTGCCGCGAAGATCGACGACATGACCGCGATGCCGAGTGCGCCGCCCACCTCGCGCAGGGCGTTGTTGGCGCCGGACGCGATGCCCTGCTCGGACGACCGGACGCTGGACATGACCAGGTTGGCGGCCGGAGCGAAGTACAGGGCCATGCCGATGCCGCTGACGATCAGGCCGGGCAGTTGGGCGGCGTAGGAGGCGTCGGCGGTGACCACGGAGGCCAGATAGCCGAGCCCGGCGGCCTGGAGGAACAGGCCGGCCGCGACGACCGGACGGCCGCCGATGCGGTCGGAGAGCATCCCGGCGACCGGCGCGACCAGCATCGGCATGCCGGTCCACGGCAGCATCCTGAAGCCGGCCTCGGTCGGCGAGTAGCCGAGCACGCCCTGCATGTACTGGCTGAGCAGGAAGATCGAGCCGAACATCCCGAGGAACATGAGGAGGCTGGCCGCGTTGATCCCGGCGAAGGCGCGGGAGCGGAAGAGCCGCATCGGGAGCATGGGGTTGCGGGCGCGGGAGCCGTGGACGACGAAGGCGATCAGCAGCGCGCCGCCCGCGAGCAGGCCGGTGAGGACGATGGAGTCGGTCCAGCCGTCGGCGGGGCCGCGGACCAGCCCGTAGACGATCCCGAAGAGTCCGCCGCTGGCGAGCAGGGTGCCGGGGATGTCGAGCGGGGCGCCGGTGCCGTGGGACTCGGCGAGGCGGAGACGGGCGAGCGGCAGCAGGGCCAGGCCGAGCGGGACGTTCAGCCAGAAGATCCAGTGCCAGGAGACATGTTCGGTGAGGCTGCCGCCGATGAGCGGCCCGGAGGCCACCGCGAGTCCGTTGACGGCGCCCCAGATCCCGTACGCCATGCCGCGCTTGGCTGCGGGCACGGCCGCCGTCAGCAGGGTGAGCGTCAGGGGCATCATCACCGCCGCGCCGACGCCCTGCACCGCGCGGGCCGCGATCAGCGAGTCGATGCCGGGCGCCATGGCCGCGGCGGCGGATGCGCCGGTGAAGACCGTGAGCCCGGCGAGGAAGAGCCGGCGCCGGCCGAAGCGGTCGCCGAGCGCGGCGCCGAACATCAGCAGGACGGCGAAGGTGAGCGTGTAGGCGCTCACGGTCCATTCCAGGTCGTCCAGCGCCCCTCCCAGGTCCTCGCGGATAGAGGGCAGGGCGGTGGTCACGACGAGGTTGTCCAGGGACGCCATGAATCCGGCGACGCTGGTGATGACGAGGGCCCATATGACTCCTCCGCGAGGTGCCGTGGTCGGCCCGGTCTGCTGTGGCATCGCTCCCCCAGAGCGTGATCGATGATTAGTTATGGATTACTAACTTTTGAGCCCATGAGAAGGCGGCGATGCGGGCCCGCCTCAGTTCCCCTGCCCGTCGGCCGGCTCGCCGACCCGGGCGGATGGATACATGGCCTGCCAGACCCGGTGGCCCGGCGGAAAGCCCATGGCCGCAAGGGTGTTGATGAGCATTCCGTAGGCCAGGAAGACCGTCGTCTCTGCGTCGTCGGCCCCGAGCGGCAGATACACGGTCTCCCACAGCCGCATCCAGCCGGCCCGCACGGCCTCGCCGAACTCATGGTCGCCCTCCGCCTCGGCGGCGGCGACCGCGGTGTACGTCTGCATCTGCATCAGGAGCCGCTCCGGCTGCTCCTGGATCAGCCGCACATACGCCCGGGCCATGGCATGCACGGCCTCTTCACCCTCGAAGCCCTCACCCGCCTCCCCCAGAACCCGGCACACATCGTCGACGCAGCGCAGCGAGGCGGCGGCGAAGATCGCCTTCTTGCCCGGGAAGAGCCGGAAGAGATACGGCTGTGAGACCCCCACCCGCTTGGCGATCGCCTCGGTCGAGGTGCCGTAGTAGCCCTTCTGCGAGAACTCCGCGATCGCCGCACGAATGACGCCCTCACGCCTCTCGTCCGCACTCATCCTGACCATGCGAGTAAGTTAGTACTCAATCACTAACTACGTCAAGCGGTGCGTGCATGCCATGGGCCGGGCGCGTGCCGATGCAAGGCGTAAGGGGCGCTCACCCTGCAAGAGCTGGCAGGATCCTTGCAGGACACCCCTTACGTCGCCGCGGCGTCGAGGCCGGCCGTGCGGGCTCAGGCCAGCCGTACGAGCGCCCGGGACATGCCCAGCACCTTCTGGCCGCCGCTCGTGGCCGTCAGGTCCACCCGCACCGTGTTGTCGTCGAGCTTGGCCGCGATCTTGCCGCCGACCTCGATCAGGGCGCCCTCGTCGTCGTTCGGGACGACGACGGGCTTGGTGAAGCGGACGCCGTACTCGACGACCGCGCCCGGGTCCCCGGTCCAGTCGGTGACCACGCGGATCGCCTCGGCCATGGTGAACATGCCGTGCGCGATGACGTCCGGCAGCCCCACTTCCTTGGCGAACTTCTCGTTCCAGTGGATCGGGTTGAAGTCCCCGGAGGCGCCCGCGTAGCGCACGAGCGTGGCGCGGGTCACCGGAAAGGACTGCGCCGGCAGCTCCGTGCCGACCTCCACGTCGTCGTAAGCGATCTTCGCCGTCATCTCTCAGGCCTCCCCGGCCGCGCGCGCCACCAGCTTGGTCCAGGCCGTCACGACGTGCTCGCCCGCCTCGTCATGGACCTCACCCCGGATGTCCAGGATGTCGTTTCCGGCCAGGGACTTGATGGCTTCGATGGTCGAGGTGACCTGGAGCCGGTCGCCGGCGCGCACCGGGCGCGTGTACGCGAACTTCTGGTCGCCGTGCACCACTCTGCTGTAGTCGAGGCCGAGCTGCGGGTCCTCGATGACCTGCCCTGCCGCCCGGAAGGTGATCGAGAAGACGAAGGTCGGCGGCGCGATCACATCGGGGTGACCGAGCGCCTTCGCGGCCTCCTGGTCCCGGTACGCCGGATGGGTGTCCCCGACCGCCTCGGCGAACTCGCGGATCTTCTCCCGTCCCACCTCGTAGGGCTCGGTGGGCGGGTAGCTCCGCCCCACGAAGGACTGGTCGAGCGGCATGGCCCGGCACCTCCTGATGTCAGCTGTGATGGTCCACAAGGTAGCTGGATTCCAGCCGGTGGAAACGACGCGAGGCCGCCCCCTGACTGCGGGGACGGCCTCGTGTACGAGCCTTGATGATCAGCGCGTCTCGCGGTGCGCGGTGTGCGCGTTGCAACGCGGGCAGTGCTTCTTCATCTCAAGTCGGTCCGGGTTGTTACGCCGGTTCTTCTTGGTGATGTAGTTCCGCTCCTTGCACTCCACGCAGGCCAGCGTGATCTTCGGGCGGACGTCGGTGGCAGCCACGTGAGTGCTCCTAAGACGAACGGATGGACTGGTTCAACGCAAGAAAGAGTAGCCGATCGAAGGACCGACCCCGCAATCGGCTACTGTCAGTAGCGGTGACCGGACTTGAACCGGTGACACAGCGATTATGAGCCGCTTGCTCTACCGACTGAGCTACACCGCTTTGATGAGATCGGGACCCGCCTGACGACGGGAACCTCTCACACCAGAGCCCCAAAACGGAATCGAACCGTTGACCTTCTCCTTACCATGGAGACGCTCTGCCGACTGAGCTATTGGGGCGAGCGATGAAGACATTACACGCTCGGCAGCCGTTCACCCAAATCCGTTTCGTACCGCATGCCCAGGCGTCGACCGCCCGTGCCCCGGCAGTCTCGCGACCCCCTTTGAAGGGCTGGCCACGCGCGCGTGGCGCTACCGGTCCGGATCAGCTCGTCCTGGCGGCCGTGCTCCTGGGCCCTCCACGCGCGCGTGGCGCTCCGGCGCCGGGGAAACCGGCGCGCCGCACCTGGTCGTGGGCTCTCCACGCGCGCGTGGCGCTCCGGACGGGCCACGCCGGTACGACTATTGCGCTCCTCCCCGCCCCGTGCGGCCCGCCACCCTAGGCTCGACTCACTCTGCGTGATCATGAGTTCCCCTCGGTCCCCTCACACAGCCCGGAAGCCCCGAGCCCCGAAGAGCCCCAAGCCCCAAGCCCTTGGACCCCGATGCCCGACAGCCGGCCGCAGCCACCCCCACCGTCGTCGAACCCCCACGGCTCCTCGGGCCGGTCCGACGGGGCTCTCGTGCTGTGCGGGGCGCGGCTCACCGACGGCCGCACCGTGGACGTGCGGCTGGGCGGCGGGCGCATCGAAGCGGTCGGCACGGCAGGCAGCCTGGCACCGGGGCCGGCCCGCTCCGGTTCCCGCGTCGACCTCAGCGGCTACCTGCTCCTTCCGGCCCCGGTGGAACCGCACACCCACGCCGACACCGCGCTCTCCGCCGACCGCGGCGGACCCGTCCCGTACGACGCGCAGGACGTCCAGCGCCGGGCGACGGAGGCCGCCCTGCTGCACCTCGCGCACGGGGCGACGGCATTGCGCGCGCACGTGCGCGTGGGCGACGTCCCGGGGCTGGGCCCTCTCGACGCCGTCCTTCAGGCGCGGCGTTCGCTGCGCGGGCTCGCGGAACTGACCACGGTGGCTGTGCCACGGCTGCTGACCGGGGCGGCCGGCGCCGACGGGCTGGCGATACTGCGCGACGCGCTGAAGATGGGCGCCTCCGTGGTGGGCGGCTGCCCCGATCTGGACCCCGATCCCACGGGCTATGTGGAGACGGTCCTGGAGGTGGCCTCCGAGCACGGCTGCCCCGTCGACCTGCACACGGACGCCGCCGACCCGGCCCGCCTCGCCCGGCTCGCGGCGATGGCGGGCGGGCTGCGGCCCGGTGTGACCCTCGGTCCGTGCGGTGGCCTGTCCCGGCTGCCGGCCGAGTCGGCCGCCCGCGTCGCGGACCGGCTGGCGGCGGCCGGGGTGGCCGTGGTGTGCCTGCCGCAGGGCGGCTGCGGCGGCGTCGAGCGGCGGGGTACGGCTCCGGTACGGCTGCTGCGTGCCGCCGGGGTGCGGGTGGCGGCCGGGAGCGGTGCCCTGCGGGACGTGTCCAACCCGGTCGGGCGCGGCGATCCCCTGGAGGCCGCTTATCTGCTGGCCTCGGGTCACGGGCTGCGCCCTGAGGAGGCGTACGGCGCCGTGAGCGTCTCGGCCCGCGCCGTCCTCGGCCTTCCCGAGGTCCGTGTGGAGGCCGGCTTCCCCGCCGAACTGCTCGCCGTACGCGGTGAACATCTGGCCGGCGCGCTCTCCCTCGCGTACAGCAGGATCGTGGTGCACCAGGGGCGTGTCGTGGCGCGCACCAGCGCGGTTCGCGAGTACTGCAACTCGGCGGCCGCCGCGGAGCTGGGGCTGCCGCGCCAGGGCCGGGGCGAGGTGTCGTGAGCGGGCGCGGGGCCGGAGACCGGGGCCCCGGGGTGGGGGTGGGGGTGGAGGGATTGGGCCGGGGGTTGTGGGTCCGGGAGACGGCGGACCGGGACGGCGCCGGCCGGCAGCAGAATCGGGCGGAGTGCTGGTAGGGGAATCGGGTGGAGTGAGGTGAAGGGGGGGCGCGCGATACGGGCTCGTCCGCGGGGCGCTCACGGCGAAGAAGCCGGCGGTCGACAAGGGGTGCGCGCCGGGCCGGGAGCGGCCTGTGTACCCGGTGCGGGAACTGAGCCGAACTCATGCGGCGGATGCGGCTCTTCGGGCGTACGGTCGGAAACATGCGCATTGTCATTGCAGGGGGTCATGGTCAGATCGCGCTGCGGCTGGAACGGCTCCTCTCGGCCCGTGGGGACGAGGTCGCGGGAATCATCCGCAAGGCCGAACAGGAAGGCGATCTACGGGAAGCCGGTGCCGAACCGATCGTCCTCGACCTGGAGTCGGCCTCGGTCGAGGAGGTCGCGGAGCGGTTGCGGGGCGCGGACGCCGCCGTGTTCGCGGCGGGCGCAGGGCCGGGCAGCGGCGCGGCTCGCAAGGAGACGGTGGACAAGGGCGCGGCGGTGCTGTTCGCGAGCGCGGCCGTCCAGGCGGGCGTGCGTCGCTTCCTGGTCGTCTCCTCGATGGGCGCGGACCCGGCACACGAGGGCGACGAGGTCTTCGACGCGTACCTGCGCGCCAAGGGCGCGGCCGACGCGTACGTGACCGGCCTGGACGCACTGGACTGGACGATTCTGCGCCCCGGCAGGCTGACTGACGAGCGGGGCACCGGCCTGGTACGTCTGGAGGCGCACACCGGGCGCGGTGCTGTCCCGCGCGCGGACGTGGCCGTCGTACTCGCGGAACTGGTGGAGAGTCCGGCGACGGCCGGTCTGACGCTGGAGCTGATCGGCGGGTCGACGCCGGTGTCGGTCGCGGTGAAGTCGGTGGCGGGGAACTGAGGCCGCCCGCGGCCCGTTGGACCTGTTGACCGGCAGGACCCGCGGACCTCGCAGGACCGGTCGGTGTCGTCCAGCGCAATCCATCAGAAGAGGGGCAACTGCCCGGGGAAGTCCGGTACGGCGTACCCGTCCAACGCCGGCTGGGCCGCGTCCGGTTGTGCCTGTCGCCGTGAGCCGGCGCACGAGACGAGTTCGCCGCTCTCGCGCGCGCCGGGCGGGTCGTGCCGCGCGAAGCGTCCCGCGACGACGGCGATGTCACGACGGCACACCGGGCAGGTTCTACGACGGGAGGCCATGGAGCCAGTGTCCTCCATGCCCATGCGATCCCGGCCGGGCGCGGGAACCGCCGTGGCTCACCCGGGCAACGCGGGGATCGGTGTCAGCCGGTTCGGTTCTCCGCGCTGACCATCCAGGCGTGCTTCTCCAGGGAGTCGATGATCTGGTGCAGCAGGTCGGCCGTGGAGGGATCCTCGTTGTCGACCTGGTCGTGATAGGTGCGCACCGTGTCGACGGCGGCACGCAGGCGCGCGGTGACAAGATCGACGACGGCGGTCACGCTCACCTGCCCCTCCGGGAACGCGGGGAGTGTGGTGTTCGCCGCCACGGTGTCGGAGCGGCCGTCCGGCCAGTGGTCCAGAGCGCGCAGGCGTTCGGCGATGACGTCGGCCGACTCCCGGGCGTCGTCGACGATTTGATCGAGTTGTAGATGCAGGTCACGGAAGTTGTGGCCGACCACGTTCCAGTGGGCCTGCTTCCCCTGGATGTGCAGTTCCACGAGATCCGCCAGGATCTGTTGCAACGCCCCGGCCATCTGCGGTGAGGCCGTGAAGCCGCTGACAGCGGCCTCCGAACGCCGGGAGCCCACAGAGGAAGCGGTCATGGCATGTCTCCTTTGGCAGCAGTGCACAACAACGCCCCGGAACGGGTGGCCCGTCTCCCTACGTGATCAAGGCTACGGAGGTCCCCCACCACCGCCACCGCACCTGATCCGCTCGGGCGACGTCCGAACCCGGCGACCGATCCGCAACGACAGCAACAACGCCGGCAACGGGTGACCGCTCACGCCCCGTTGGCACGGCTGGGCCCTTTATGATCTTCGTCACGACGCCTGGCCCGCCCGAAGCGGCTCCGGACCCGCGCCTGCGACGACGGAAACGCGCACGAACGCCGGGCCCTCCGCCCGGCCGGGCCGGGATGCGTGCCGTGATCACACGACGAAGGGCCCGCGACCTGTCGTCTGACAGGTCACGGGCCCTTCGTTCCCGTGTGGCGGCGCCAGGATTCGAACCTGGGAAGGCTGAGCCGGCAGATTTACAGTCTGCTCCCTTTGGCCGCTCGGGCACACCGCCGGGTTTTGCTGCCGGACGGGGTCCGCTTTTCGGCGGTGCCCCCTGGCAACGACGTAAACAATACCCGATGCCGAGGGGTGCTTCGCCACCCGTTTGAACGGCACCCGGCCCACGTCGGATGGCTAGGCTGGTGCGGATGCGGCCCGGTCTCGCACCGGGCTCGGCGGCTGCCTTTACGCACGCCGGCACGCACCCGATACACACCCCGATACAAGGAGCCACAGGACATGGCCGACTCCAGTTTCGACATCGTCTCGAAGGTCGAGCGGCAGGAGGTCGACAACGCCCTCAACCAGGCCGCCAAGGAAGTCTCGCAGCGCTACGACTTCAAGGGCGTGGACGCCTCGATCGCCTGGTCCGGCGAGAAGATCCTGATGCAGGCGAACTCCGAGGAGCGGGTCAAGGCTGTCCTCGACGTCTTCCAGTCCAAGCTGATCAAGCGCGGCATCTCGCTGAAGGCGCTGGAGACGGGCGAGCCCCAGCTCTCCGGCAAGGAGTACAAGATCTTCACGTCGGTCCAGGAGGGCATCTCCCAGGAGAACGCGAAGAAGGTCGCGAAGATCATCCGCGACGAGGGCCCGAAGGGCGTGAAGGCCCAGGTGCAGGGCGACGAGCTGCGCGTCAGCTCGAAGAGCCGGGACGACCTCCAGGCCGTGATCGCCCTGCTGAAGGGCCAGGACTTCGACTTCGCACTGCAGTTCGTGAACTACCGGTGACCAACTGGCCTGACCTGCACGGACGTTGCTAAGCAGACTTCACAGGGCACAACGGGGGCACATCGCCGAGAACAGCCTCGACGGCGGCCCGCGTTGTGTCCTCCTCATCCGGCCACAAGTGCGTATACGTGTCGAGCGTGATCGACGGCTTCGTGTGCCCGAGGCGCTTCTGCACGGTCTTCACGTTCTCGCCGTGCTTGATCAGGAGCGAGGCGTAGAAGTGGCGTAGGTCGTGCAGGCTGGCGCCGTCCGGGATGGTGACGCGGGCCGGTTCGCGACCCTCGGGCTTGCCGCTGCGGACCCATGCGGCGTGCGCGGTGTCGTACGCCTCGGCGAGTGACTCGCCCGCGAGCTTGCGCGTCCTTCCCCAGACTTGCGACCAGGCGCCGCGCCGTACGACTTCGCGATGCCGGTTCAGGAAGAGCAGCCGCGCGGTACGGGGCCGGGGCTTCCTCGGGTCCGTACGGTCCTCGATCTTCACGCCGTGCACGGGATGCTGCTCGATGTGCGCGGCGAGCGCGTCGACCGTCGCCTTTGTGAGCGGCACCGTTCGGTAGCTCTGATGGGTCTTCGGTTCGCCGAGGTACGGTTCGCCGTCGTCCGGGTCGATGAGCTGCTGACGCACCTTCACTTCGCGGCGCAGGAAGTCGATGCAGTCGACTTCGAGGCCGAACAGTTTCCCTTGGCGCAGGCCGGCGGAGGCGGCGAGCAAGTACAGGGCGCGGAAGCGCGGTGCTGCTGAGTCGATGAGCGCCCGGACGGCGTCGACGTGGAGAGGAACGACCTCGGCTTTCCGCTGGCGTGGCAGGCGGACGCCATCGCAAGGGTTGCTCGCGATGATCCGGTCCCGTACCGCAGTCTTGAACGGCGTGACCACGTACGCGTACGTGACTTCGAGCGTCGACGGCGCGAGCACCTGCGACCGGTCCTTGACCCATGCCTGTATGTCCGATGCCCGGATGCTGGCGACGGGCCGGTCACCGAGTATCGGGTAGACGTGATTGCGTAGTCCCCGGTCGACGCGTGACGCTGTAGTGGGGCGGTGCACCGCCGAGGTGCGCCACCGTTCAGCGACCGCCCGGAAGCTCTCTTTGCCGGCCGACGGGTCGACGTACAGGCCGCGGTCGAGGTCAGCCTTCACGGTGGCCGCGCGGGTCTCCGCATCGGCCTTCTTGTCGAAGTTCTCCTTGCGCTGGTTGCCGCTCGCGTCTCGCCAACGGACCTGCCACCGCTTGCCCTTGCCATGATCACCGCTCGGGACCAGCTTCCGGGTCTTGCTGGAGTGCTCCGCGCACGGCTCGTCGGCCTTGCCCGGACGGGACTTGTGCCACCTGTCGTAAACGTCAGCCATCCGCCTCCGCCTCTCCCCCCTCGATCCACTTCCGCAGTGCCGCGGACAGTTCGCGTGTGATGTGGCCCTGCCGGGCCTGCCGTTCCCCGATGGGGAGGTCTGCGAGTTCGGCCGCTACGCGACGGTCGCGTTCCTCCGTGAGGCTGCGCCCCCACAGGCCCTCGGCAGCGTTCACGACGTCCCGGAGGTTCCGCCCGAGGCGCTTCGCCAGCGCGCGGTCAGCCTCGACCGGGATCGGGCGCGTCTTGTGGTCGCTGAGTTCGAGGACGGCGAACGCCGTCTGCGGGCCGCGAATCATGAGGTTGGAGTGTTCCCCGCTCATCCATGCGCGGAGTTGCTCCCGAGTCGCGGTCACGCCGTGGTCCTCCGCGCCCGCACGCGGCGTCAGGAGTACGTCGCCGCTCCCCTGGTACAGCTCCGGCACGGGGACCTCGAATGCGGCGGCGAGCAGCACCAACGTGCCGACGTCGACCGTTTCGCGGCGTCCGCTCTCCAGAGCGGCGATATGGGTCCGCTTCCAGCGCAGCCCGACCGCAGCGAACTCACGCGCGGCGGCGTCCTGGGTCCAACGCCGCTCTTGGCGCAGTCGGCGCAGATTCTCGCCGACGACTTCACCGACGGCCGGGGGGCCGGTCACTTCTCGTTGCTTTTCGTTGCTGGGCATGGATGCCACTTTGCCACATCGTTCGTTGGTTGACGACACGAACGAGTGGTGTACGGTGACTCTCGTTATTCGTTCGTTACTTCACGACACGAACGAGTCGTCCGCTGCCCGCAGCAGCCCTGCCCTGGAGGTCACCGTGCCCCGTCCTCAGATTTCCGACGTCCCCGCCACCCAGCGGCGAAAGCTCGCCACCGCGCAGGAACTCGCCGACTACTGCGGGGTACCGATCGGCACTGTCTACCAATGGAGTCATCGCGGCGGCGGCCCGCGCATGATCAAGGTCGGCCGCCACCTGCGCGCGCGTTGGGAAGACGTCGAGAAGTGGCTCGACGAGCAGGCGATAGACACCGCCGCCTGATGCCCGGCCCACGTCACCGCACCCAGGAAAAGGGCCGCCGGCGCAACCACGCCGACGGCCCGAACGCCCTCGCTCACGTCATACGAGACCACCAGCGGCACCGGGTCTCTCACCACCCGGACCGCCTGAAAGAAGGACGTTTCACCATGCAGAGTACGCACCCGTACCCCCGGACCGCCCCGCCCACGACGGCTTACCACCTTTCCACGCGGCACGGGTGGGTCTCGCTGCCCGATCCGACAAGGGAGTTCGGCGGCCTGACGCCCGTCCCGTACGGCTACCGCGCGAACATCTGGATCGGAGATGCCCGCGACATCGACGAGCACACCGCCCGGCAGCTCGCCGCCGCCCTGGTCGGCTGCGCGTTCTACAGCGTGCGCGGTGCCGACCGCGAAGGGCTGGACGCCGTCTGCGGCGCACTCGCGTTTCTGATCAGCGACGTCGCTCCGGGGAGGGCCGTTTGAGTTCCCCGGCCCCTCAGCCGCTCCGCGTCGCCCTGTGGCTTGCCGCCCAGGGCTTCGCGGTGCATCCGCTCACACCGGGGCTGAAGGTGCCCGTACGGGGCTGCGACCGCTGCTCCCCTGGCACCGCCGAACGCCCCAACCCCGCGTACGTCGAGCACGACGGGCATGCCTGCCCGTGCCACGCCGCCGGGCTCCCCTGTCACGGGGTGCTCGCCGCGACCACCGATCCCGACCACATCTCCGGATGGTGGGCGACTACGCCCGCCGCCGGGGTCGGCGTCGCCGCGGGTCCATCCGGGCTCATGATCCTCGATGTGGACTGTCACGGTGGGGATGTCCCGACCGACCCTGAACAGCTCTTGCCCGGCGTCGAGTTGCCCGCCGACATCGCCCCGGGCAGCGTCCGTGACGGTCAGGACGTTCTCGCGCTGCTCGTCGAGGCGCGGCGCGCCACGCTGCCCGGCTGCCCCCCGGAGACGCTCACCGTGCGCACTCCTTCGGGCGGGGTCCACTACTGGTTTCGGGCCCCCGACGGTACGCAGTGGCGCCCCATGGCCAGCGCGCTCGGCTGGCAGCTCGATATGCGCGCCGGGTCGTCGTACGCCGTTGCGCCCGGAACGGTCACCCGGTCCGGCGCGTACACCGCGCTCGGTGATTGCCGCACGGTCGCTGAGCTGCCCGTGTGGCTCGCGCGTGACCTCGACCGCACCGGGCACCGTGTACGTCCCGAGCGGCCCCGTGTGGCGCTTCCGCGTCCTCGGGACGTGGGGAACGGGTACGTGGCCGCTGCCGTCGAGGGGGAGCTACGCGCGGTCGCCGAGGCGCCATCTGGCACCCGCAATCACACTCTCAACCGGGCGGCATTCAACCTCGGCACCCTGCACGCCGCGGCTCGTCTCGACCGCGCGCAGATCGTCGACGTGCTCACCGACGCGGCCCGGCACGCTGGGCTGCCCGAGCGTGAAGCCGAGGCTGCGATTCGCTCCGGGATGAGTGCGGGCGAGCGGCAACCACGGCCCCTTGCCGGAGTCGCCACGTGAACCATGGGACCACCTTCAATCCGACCGCCGCCGCGCGTTCCGTCGTCCCCTTCCCGAGGCAGGAAGGGGGCGCGGAACCTCCGCGCGCGCAGCGGCAGGAACGGACCCCGCCGCAGGCCGAGACGCTGCGCGTGATCGGACAGAACGGCTTCCGCTATCTACACCACAACGGCGCCCCGTACGCCGTCCCCTACGGCGGCCCGCCTGTCGCCGTTCCGCTGCGTGCTGCCGCTCACACCGGCACGGGGAGCCTGCGGCAGCACCTCATCCGCGCGTACCTGGCCACGGAGAACCGCACGCCGTCACAGACCGCCCTCGCCGACGCGCTCGCCGCACTCGACGCGCTCGCCATGGACGCGCCCGAGACCGAGCTTCCGCTACGTATCTCCGCCGGTCCGGACGACCCTGCGGCGACGTGGCTCGACCTCGGGCACCCGGACGGGGCGTCGGTACGCATCGCCCCTGACGGGTGGGTGGTGACCCACCCCGACCCGGAAACCGGTCCTGTGTGGCGGCGCAGCAAGCTGATTCGCCCTCTGCCGCTTCCTGATCGGGTAGTGGGCGGCTGGCGCGCGGGTATCGAAGAGTTCGCCGCGCTGCTGCCGTTCGGCGCCGAGACGCTGCCGCTCGCCGTCGGCTGGCTGCTCGCCGCGCTGCGTCCGGGCATGCCGCGGCCAGTCGCGTACCTGACGGGCGAACAGGGCACAGGCAAGAGCACATCGGGGCAGATGCTCGCCGGCGTCATCGAGGGGGCCCGCGCACGGCTGCGGCAGGCGCCCGAGACGCTGCGCGACCTGGGGCCGACCACCGCCGCCGGGTGGGTGCTCGCCCTCGACAATCTCTCGGGCCTGCCCGGTTGGCTCTCCGACGCCCTGTGCCGCATTGTCACGGGCGACGCCCAGGTGACCCGCGCGCTCTACACCGACGACGACGTGAACGTGCTCGTCTACCAACGCCCCGTACTGCTCACCGGAATTGACCTCGGCGCGCTCCGCAACGACCTCGCCGAGCGCATGATGCCGCTCGAACTCCAGCCAATTCCACGGAACAGGCGGCGCACCGCGGGTGCGCTCTGGGCCGCGTACGAGGCAGCCCACCCGCGTGTCCTCGGCGCTCTGCTCGACCTCGCCGTTGAAGTCTGGGCCGACCTACCATACGCCGCTGCCGAGTTGACCGAGCGCCCCCGGCTCGCCGACTTCGCCGAGCTGCTGCACGCCCTCGACCGCGTCACCGGCTGGCGCAGCCTCGACGCGTTCAACGGGACGCAGGACGCCTTGAACGATGCCGTCCTCGACGGGCACCCGGTCGCCGCCGCGCTGCGCGAGTGGACCGCCTCGCCCGCGTTCCCGTCCGGTGGCTGGCAAGGCTCCATGACAGACCTGCTTCAGGTGCTCGGCCGTGACGGGAGAGGCTTCGCCGACGGCTGGCCCAAGACGCCGGCCGTACTCAGCTCCCGTATCCGCCAGGTCGCCCCCGCGCTCCGTGCTCGCGGTATCTATGTGGCCCGCGCGTCGGGCAGCAACAAGCACGGGAAGGTGTGGGCCGTTACGTACGCGCCGCCGTCATGAGCCCCGCATGCGCCCCTCGACGCGCCCCGGATCGGCACCTTGCCTTCCGGGGCGTTGCCGTGTTCGGGGGACGTGTGGGGGACGGCTCGGGTACGCATCTCGCTTCGCGCAGCGTCCCCGGTACCGCCCCGTCCCTGCATACCGAATCGGATGAACAACCCGCCAAGGGGACGCGGGGGACGCGGTACCCCTGTCTCTTCTCTGTTCAGAGGAAGACGAGAGGGAGAGTGCCGGAGAGCAGCCCGGAAACAGCGTCCCCCGCGTCCCTGCCGTCCCCGCTCGGGCTCTGGGATGTCGCTCTGCGACCGGTCGTGTCTCGGGTGCGCGCGAGTACACCGCCCCACTGACAACGCCTCGATAGCTTCCCGGTGCCGGGAACCCACGTCGGCGTGACGTGCGGTTTTCGCATCTGCCAGCACTCGGGCTGCCTCGCGCCCGCATCAATCGAGACCGCACATCGACCGGTCGATGTCTTCCCCACGCGCGCGAAGGCTCACTTCCTGCCCGCGCGACCGGTCGCGGCCCTTCTCGCGCGCGAGGCGGAGCGTGCCCAGGTCCCGCAACTGCCCAGCTCAGGACCATTTTCGGGACGTCCCGAAAATGATCGCGTCCCGCTCACTCTCAGCGCAGGAGCATTTTTGCCACCTCCGGCAAGAAATCTCGCCCTGTCGACGCACGGCGGCCCCGGCGCCCCGCTGACGGGGTACCGGGGCCGCATCCGTCGGTCGACCCTACGCGCGGGCGGCTGCCATGACGCGGGAGCGCAGGGGCTCGGCCGTCAGCATGTCGGCGAACTGCCAGGAGTACGCCGTCACTTCCTCCTCTTGCAGCTCGACGATTTCCGCCGTGGTCCGGAAGAGGTACCGGAAGTCGAAGTGCGGGTGTGCGTCCTCGCCCTTGTCGGGGTTGGCCGGGATCGGGTGGGCGTCGATGTGCAGCGGGAGGCTGCCGACGGGCTCGACCTGGTCCCGCCCGACGCCGGTTTCCTCCTCCAGCTCCCGCAGAGCGGCGTCGCGCAGGGTCGTGTCGTCCGCCTCGACGTGCCCGCCGGGCAGCAGCCACTTCCGCAGCGCGCGATGCTCGATGGTCAGTACCCGGCCGTCCGGGCGGAGCAGCGCGGCCCCGGCCGTGACGTGTCCGCGGTACTCCTTGCGTGAGGCGATGGAGTCGCCGGCCTCGTCGAGCACCTCGGAGAGGACCGACAGGGCGTCTTTCTCGTCGGGGTGTTCGGCGAGGTAGGCGTCGAGGGTCTCGCGCACATGCTGTGCCGTGATCGGCATGGTGTCCCGTCTCCTAGCGGTTGAAGTAGTTGAGCCACGTTGCCGCGATGGACTTCCTGTCGGCGGCGTCGACCTCGTGCATACCGTGTCCGAGGTCGCCACGGGTGAGCATCCGGATTCCGGCGAGGATCTCGGCCTGTACGAGGAAGATGAACGGTCCAACGGACGCACCGTGCAGGAAGTTGACGGCGTTGCCCCCGTTCAGCAGATAGAAGTAGTGACCGGTGGTCGCGTACCGCGTGACGTGCTCGCCGTTCGGGGTGCGCTGGTAGACACCGGGCAGCGCGTCGAGGTCGAGTTCGTCCTCGCTGCTCGTGACGGTGGCGACGTAGGCCCCGTTGCGCAGACTTGAGAAGTCCTCGCCGCGGAGCGAGACGGCGCCGGTCGCGCACAGGACCAGTCCGGCACCGTGCAGGGCGGCGTCACGGTCTCGGGCTACCGCAAATCCCTGTGAGAGCGCCTGTGCCTGCCGTACGGGGTCGACGTCGTGCACGGTGACCTGTACGCCCTTGGCGTGCAGCAGGCGGGCGATGCTGGACCCGAGCTTGCCGAATCCGATCACGAGCGCGGGTCGGCCGTGCAGGATGTCGCCGCGGTTGCGCATGAGCGCCTCGGCGGAGAACACGACCGACTGCCCCACGAGAAAATCCTCGGGGTCCTTGAGCGGCGAGCGCGCGACGGAGACGACCGGGCAAGGCAGCTTGTCGCGGTCGGCGTAACGCTTGTGTCCGTTCTCGGTGTCCTCGACAACACCCAGGATGCGCCCCGAGAAGCGGTCGCACAATGCGTCGAGCGAGGGGGCGAAGTAGCCGCCGACATCGAGCAGTACGACGGATTCACCAGGGGCGCGCGCCTCGATGTAGTCGAGGGCCGTGTCGTCGTCCTCGAACATCTCGCGCGTGAGGGTGTCGCACGGGGCCGCCTTCTCGACGGCGCGGCGGGCGGTCGCATCGACAGACTTCGGTTTGGGGAGGACGGCCCGCAGGTTGCTGCACTTGCCCACGGCCCCGACGAACGAGGGGCGTTCGGGCAACAGGTGCGTGATCAGGAAGGACGACACGAGTTCAGTTGTGGTGAAGTCGTCGGCGATGCGCGCGAAATAGGAGTCGAGGCGGGCGCGCTCGAACTGTTCCATGGACTCACTTCCCTTGGTTGGGGCGGTGGTTCTGGACAGGTGGTGCACCGCCCCTGCGTCCGGGGAGCCTTTGTCGACGCGGGGGCAGAGTTCAGCGGAGGAAGCGCCAGCGGCGAGGCTTCCCGTGGTGTCCCGCTCCCGCCGGGACGTAGGTGCGGCACCCGGTGGGAGCGGGAGACTGTGACGGCCTGTGCGTCGGCAGGGCGTAGGCGCGTACGGAGTACCGGGCGTCGTAGTCCGTGACGTCGAGCGTGTAGGTGTTCCCGGCCCTGAGCACGCCGAGGACGTGCTCGTACCGGGCATCGCTGGCCGCCCACGCGAGCAGGTCGGCATCGGGGCGCGGACAGGCAGGGCCCGCCGCGACGAGCAGCATCGACCCGAGGCGCGGAGTGGTCGGCTCCGGGGCGAGCAGGCGGGCGAGGCGCTGCGCCTCGGCGCGCATCCATCGCGCGGCGAGACGCGGGGACGTGGCCCGATAGTGAGCGAGGACGATCTCACGGGAGCCGCTCAGGGCGTAGGCCGTCACCTCGCAGCGGAGCGCGATGGCGGCTTGCTTGACCGGGGGCGCGGGAACCGACGGGCGATACGTCATGGCCGACCCGTCCCCGGCCTGTACGTCCGAGCCTGCTCCCTGCGCTCGATGAGCTGTCCGAGCTGGTGGTGCAGCAGCTCGACTTGCGCCGGAGTGAGGACGAGCACCGATTCCGAGGTGCCGCCGTCCTCGTGGTGGACGGTGACAGGTAGCGCGCCCTGCTGCGCCCTGGCGTCGTACATCACGTCTCGCCGTTGGGGCGTCACATGCGTGACCGGCACGGCGACAGGGCGCAGGGTGCTGCCGTCCGCTCTCGCGCGCCAGTCACCCCCGCCTCCGGGTAGACGCAGGTGGTACGACCTCGCGTTGTCGCCGGGCAGGGCGACCACGACCCCGATCTGTCCGCCCTCGGCGAGGTCGAGGGCGAGGTCGCCGAGTCGCGGATGGAACGGGGAGCCTGCGCCTAACTCGACGCCTCGCGTGGGGAGTTGCTTCGAGATCTGTTCGGCCATGCTCCGAAGTTAGGAGCGAGCGGCAGGCCGAATATGAACCGGAGGAATATCGCCCTTATCCGTCGAGGTGGAACCGGTCTGACATGCGGCGCAGCTTCTCGCGGGTGGCCGCTCGTTCGGCATAGACGATGCTGCGGAGGGTGGAACGGGCGATGGGGTGGTTACGCACGAGCTGCGGCGCCGCGCGCTCGGCCGTCTCCAGTTCGGCCAACGCCTTGTCTCGGCTGCCGTCCCACAGCCACGCCCGCGCGAGGTCCATGTGATGGTGCCCCTGCCGGGAGTTGGGGAGCGCGGCGACCAGGCCACGAGGCATACGCCGGTTTATGGCCAGCGCCTTGCGCTGCTCGTGCATCTCCAGCGCGATGCTGATCGCGTGGATCTGGACGTTCCCGGCCGAGAACGTGAGCGAGTGCCGGTCGTAGACCGGCGGGCCGACCTGTTCGCCCAGCCGATCAGCCGCCGTCCGCGCGTATCCGATACGGTCCTCGGCCTCGGCGGTACGGCCGCCCCGAGCCGCGGATACGGCCGCGCGGAGCTGGAGAGTCCCCCACGCGCGCACGGCGAGCGGCTCGCCCTGGTCGTATCCCTCTTGGACGCTGGCAATGGCCCGGTCCGACAGGGCGACGGCGTCCGACCAGTCCGCCGTTGCCCACATGTCCCACACCCGCATCCAGTCCGCCATGGCCGGCATGACCGGGTCGCCGGACAACCGGGCCGACCAGGCGGCACGCTCACAGGCCATGGCCACCAGCTCGGGGTGCCCGAGGGCGTGCGCGGCAGTGTGCGCGAACTTGCAGCACACCGCGTAGACGGCGAACGCTTCCTCGCGCTCGTGGCCGGTGGAGACCTCAACGAGTGCACGAGCTTCCCGGAACAGGTCGGGAAGTACCTGCATGATCGCTACGTTCGCGGCGGCGTCGCGCAGTCGGTGCAAGCGGGTTGTCTCCTGCCAGAGCTGCCCCGACGGGCGAGGCGTTCCCTCGAAGACCGGCGCGAGGTCGTACCGCCGCAGTTCACGCAGGATGGATGACGCGGCAATCTGCCACTGGTTCTCGTCGGGTGAGCTGTTGTACGGGCGGCCGATCAGGTCGTTCGGGTGTACGTGCAGCTCTGCGGCTACCTGGTTGAGCAGGCCGACGCGGTCAAGTTCGATCAGGCCGCGTTCCATCTTCGACACCCACCCCTGTGTCTTACCC
This sequence comes from Streptomyces sp. NPDC001508, assembly GCF_040298665.1. Taxonomy (NCBI): domain Bacteria; kingdom Bacillati; phylum Actinomycetota; class Actinomycetes; order Kitasatosporales; family Streptomycetaceae; genus Streptomyces; species Streptomyces sp. NPDC001508. The sequence continues at coordinate 36,948 of NZ_JBEPAP010000023.1, read as the reverse complement.
AGGGCGACGGCGAGGTCTGCTTGCGGCATTCCGAGACGGAGACGTGCGCGCCGCGCGCGGCGGCCGATCTCTTCGGCTTCCTCCAGCATCAGCGCGCCCCCCTTGCGGCGAGGGGCCGGCGGTCAGTATGCGTGCGGCGAGGCATGCGTGCTCCATCCGTCGGACCTATGTCCCTGACGGTACAGAGCGCACACGGTGCGTGTGGAGGGCTACAGATTCCGGAAGCACGACGGAGACGACAACCGGGCTCGCCGTGACGCCTATCGCGCGCAGTCGGCACCGGGCCGACATCAACGTCGGACGCTGCTCCCCGTAGATGGGTGCAGCGTCCGACACGCGTCATACCTGCTGCTCAGGCCCCTTGTATGGCGGTGGCTCCATCCGCATGTGCGCCGGAACAGCTCCGTCTGGGTAACGCCCCCTTCGCCCATGCGCGAGGAACGCGACCGTGGCCCCCTCACAGCGTGAAGAAGCGGCTGCGAGGGACGTTGGAAGCAGAAGTTCGAGCAAACCGGGGACATACGTATCTGAAGATCAGACAATGCCTACATGGTAGCGATCATCCGCACAGATAAGGCAGAAGAAAAGTACCTGGGTGGACTTTGGAGAGAAACGCCTGACGGGCATAAGCCGCGATGGAATACCGCGCAACCGCACGAACACTGGCAAGGGCGCCATATCACCCTTATCATCACAGGCGACACGTCAGGAAATCCACAAGTCACTTGGCTCGCGCGAGCAAGTAAAACACGTGGACACGCCGACGACCTAAAGCGACGCATTGAAGTCGTTGCACCTTACCGCCTAGCCAAGCCAATCCCGTGGAATTCTCTCATTGATGCAGTTCCGAGAAGATCACAGCCATACCTCGCTCGCAACGGTGCACTACCCGATGGGGTGGGCAAGCATGTAGTTGACGCCCTGACTCGACTCGCCAGCGACGCAGCCTCCCACCTGAATCGGCTAAGAACGGAAAGCGGCGGCATTCCCGTAGAGACGCGATCAGACGAGATATTGCAGCAGACACGCGACGCAACACTGTCGGCCGTGAGGATGACGGGATTCGACCCAGATCACATCACCAGCTGGTCACTGTCAGAGGATTCGAGCCGATCGTTCATCGAGCGCCTTCAACAGCGCGACGGTCCGTCGCACGAAGACGACATGATCACGCACGACGCTCAGCGGTTCCGCGATTGGCTCGGACCAGAAGACTGGCTGAGTCGCTCGGCATTCACAGGCTTCAGCGAAGGGGAGCAGCGCCTAGTCATCTACAACGCAAACCGCAAGGCAGCAGAAGAGACACTCGGTGTCGATCTCATCTACTTTCACGAGACGCGAAACAGTTTCGTGCTTGTTCAGTACAAGAGAATGTCACGCCAAGGAAATTCCGAGTGGAAATTCTACCCGAACGGAGACGGCAACCTCCAGGATCAACTGGAGCGAATGCGGGCGATCGACGCCGAGTGCGCCAAGCTGAGCCAAGGCAGTGATGACTATCGACTCAATGCACAGCCCTCATGGCTGAAACTTTGCCACGCAGACTCGATCTTGCCGGACGCAAGAACTCTTACGCCTGGAATGTATCTCACGCGAGAACACTTTGATCAAATCTACACAAAAGCGAACTTGCCGGGTCAAGTTAGAGCCTTTAGCCGGAAAACCGTCGAACGCTACTTCGACAACACGGAGTTTACGGAGCTAGTTGCGGGCGGATGGATTGGCAGCAGCGGCTACGGGAGTAGCGGAGTTCAAAAGCAGCTCGAAGCTAGCCTCGCCGGTAGCCGTGAAGTTGTTTTCGCTGCGGTCACTGGCACACCGCCGTCCAAGAGCCAGCGGGTACGTTCCCTCCGCGAGGGAAGTACCAAGAAGACCTCCTGATCAGTTGAGCGTTGCCACGTCGTCCGACACGCGTCATACACGCTGCTCAGGGCCCTTGTACGGCGGCGTAACCATCCGCATGTACGCCGGGGCGACCCCGTCCGGGTAGCGGCCCCTTGCCCAGATGTCGCGGTACCCGTGCGCGAGGAACGCGACCGCGAGGCGCACCGCGTCGGACGTAGTCCCACCCGCCTTGAGGATCACGGCCAAGTCGGCGGGCATCTGCTCGTCGACGCGGACCGTCATGCGCCGTCCGGGCTCCGGGGCGCTCATCGTTCGCCCCGCACGCGGTAACCGGTGGCCGGCGTCTTGGTGAGCTGCTCGCGCAGGTATGCCGTGGTCCACTCGACGCCGAGCGGCTGCTCGCCCTCGGTCAACGCCCGCAGGGCGAGAACAGCGTGCATCGCGCGGTCGGCGAGCGCCTCGCGGTACCGGTCGGAGTCGCCCACGGTCGCGGAGAACGGGATGTCGAGCGCCTCCAGAACCGCGGCGAGCAGCTCGCGGTACGGGGCACAGGGGCCGGGGTGTTTCATCGGTCGGGACTCCCTCGAACGTGATCGGTTCGGATAGGGCGCCCCGCTCTGACCGGCCGTGCCCCGAGGGCACAGCGAGGGCACATGACCCTGGAAGATCGCGAAAATCACTGGCAATCACCGAAAGCGGTTTTCGCAGGTCAGATCGGGTGCACGGGAGTCCGTGCAGGTCAAACGATCACGCGGGAAGTTCGTGAACTACCGGTAGTCCCGCCGGGCCGCGCCCCGCGCGGGTAGGGGAACGACGCAATCCCGAGGAAGGGTGGGCATCCGAGGCGGCCCACCCTTCTCGTCTGCCGGTGTCGCGTCCGGCATCGATCAGTTACGCGAGTTGCCGAACAGGATGCGGTAGAGGACCAGGAGCACCAGCGAGCCGCCGATCGCGGCCGCCCATGTCGCCCCGTCGTAGAAGTCCTTGGTGATGGGATGGTCCAGCCAGCGGGCCGAGATCCAGCCGCCGATGAACGCGCCCGCGATGCCGATCAGGGTCGTGCCGATGAAGCCGCCGGGGTCACGCCCCGGCAGCAGAATCTTGGCGATGGCGCCGGCCAACAGTCCCAGGATGATCCAACCGATGATGCTCATGCCGTGAACCTGCCCTCCCGCGCTGTGCTCGCACTGTCCAGCCGCTGTGATGTCCGTCAACGCCGGCTGTGCTGCGCAGGCCGTGGGCCCGTGGTCCGTGCCGTACGGCCTGCGCGTGTTCGTGCCGTATCGCTCCTGAAGACGCCACGACTGCCCTGGTCGGTTGCAGCGGGGCGTGACGGCGGTTCGGCAGCGTCGGTCACCAGGTGGTGCCGGCGGGCTCTTCGATGGTGGTGTTGATGCGGTTGAAGAAGTTGGTGAGGCTGATCATCAGGATGATCGCGGAAAGCTGCTCCTCGTTGAAGTGGTCCGCGGTCTCGTCCCACACCTCGTCGGGTACGGCCTTGCCGGAGCGGTCGGCGATCCGGGTGGCGGCCTCGGTCAGGGCCAGGGCGGCACGCTCCTCCGCGGTGAAGAACGGAGCGTCGCGCCAGGCGGCCACGGAGTGAAGGCGTTCGTCACTCTCGCCGTGCTTCTTCGCGCCCGCCACACCGGCGAACACGCAGGCGCTGCAACCGTTGATCTGGCTGGCCCGCAGGTGGACCAGTTCCAGGAGCTGCGGGGCGACACCGCCCTGGTACATGGCCTTGTAGATGTTCTGGATGCCCTTCCTGGCCTCCGGCAGGACCAGGGCGGGGTTCTTCATCCGGGCGGTGGTCGCGGCTGCGGTGTTCATCTGATGCTCTCCTGGTGATCCGTTAGCGTCTTTCACCGAACCGACGGATCACGGCGCGGGGGTGTGACGGGATGAGCGGCAACAATTCTCTGGCCGACCGTTTCGAGGCGGAGCGACCCGGGCTGCGGGCTGTGGCCTACCGGATGCTGGGGTCGCTCGCCGAGGCGGAGGACGCCGTCCAGGAGAGCTGGCTCAAGCTCAGCCGCACCGACGTGAGCGAGGTGAAGAACCTGGGCGCCTGGCTCACCACGGTCGTCGGCCGGGTGTGCCTGGACATGCTGCGTTCGCGTGCCTCCCGGCGCGAGGATCCGCTGCCCGAGCAGGACGGGCAGGTTCGGCTGCCGGACCCGATGGTCACCCAGCTCGGCCGTGCCCATCCCGAGCAGGAGGTCCTGGTCGCGGACGCGGTGGGCATCGCCCTCATGGTGGTGCTGGAAACCCTCTCCCCGGCCGAGCGGCTCGCCTTTGTCCTGCACGACTTGTTCGACGTGCCCTTCGACGACATCGCCCCCGTGCTGGGCCGCACCGCCGTCTCCACCCGGCAGCTCGCCAGCCGTGCCCGCCGCCGTGTCCACGGCGCCGCCCCTGCCGCCGACACGGACAACGCCCGCAAGAGCGACGTCGTCGACGCCTTTCTGACCGCCTCCCGCAACGGCGACTTCCAGGCGCTCCTGGCCGTCCTCGACCCCGACGTGGTCGCGCGTTCCGACGGCGGCACACTCGTCCCCAGCATCCTGCGGCGCGGCGCGGCCGACGTGGCATCCCAGGCCATCACCTTCACCCGCTACGCGGCGGACGCGCGTCTGGTACCGGTGAACGGAACACCCGGTGTTGTCTCGTTCGCCGAAGGCCGACCGCTGTCCGTCATGTCCTTCACTATCCGAGACGGCCGCATCACCGGACTCGATGTCCTCACCGACCCCGACCGACTGACCACGCTCGGCCTGACCGCCTGACCTTGGCCTCCTGACCGCCTGGCCTTGGCCTCCTGGCTCCTGCTCCGATCTCCTGCTACCTCCTCATTTACTGCTACCTCCTGACCCAGGCTGGCCTCCTTCCGGTCGTTCGTGCTGGTGGGGTATGTGGTGTCGGCGTTCGCCGTGGCTGGGGCCGCCGGGCCGTGGGCTCGGGTGCTCGGCGGCGGGGGCAGCCGCTTACGGCGATGGGGGTGGATAGGGGCGTACTCAAGGGCGCTGACGCAAGGGGGTGAGGGCCGCGTTCCGCCCGCCGGCGGGCGGGGCGCCGGTGGCGAGGTCTGGCTTCAGGGCGTAGGTGAGGGGGTTGTGCGTCTCCGGAAGTCGGCCCAGGGTTCCAGGTCCATGCCGTCGTTGCTCTCCTCGTACCAGCCGGTGCCGTCGAGCCAGGCGTGCAGCCAGTCGGTGAGGCTGGGCGCGTCCACGTACCAGGCGTGGTCGGCCTCGTCGGCGTTCGGCTCGTAGAGCAGGACGGCGGCTTCGGGGGTGCGGCAGTCCACGCACGCGTACATCCCGCATCCCCAGTGGGATATCGGCAGGACGCCCTCGGGCCAGGGCCAGTCCGGGTCCTTACGGCCCTCCTCTCGGTTGGTGAGGTACTGGGCGACGGCGGCCGGTTCGCCGGAGGGCGGGCTGTCGAGCAGGGGCAGCAGGCCGTACTCCGGGCCGAAGCCGCCATCCGCTATGCGGCTGTAGAGCGAGGCGAGCAGCGGCGGCAGGGCGAAGCCCAGGGCGGCCTCCGCCTGGGCCGGCGCGGTCGGCTCGACGGGGTGGGGCAGCGAAGGCCAGCCCCACGGACGGGAGGTGCGTGCCTGCGCGGCCACCCGTGTCAGCAACTGCTCGATCTCGGTCATGGCTTCATGATGCAGGCCGCCTCTGACAAACGGGCGGGCCTGTGGACAACCTCGAACCTGTGGAAAACCCTGCCTCGGGCGTTGGTTGAGGGACGGTCAGACCAGTCGGACCTCGATGCCTTTCCCGGTCAGGAACTGCACCAGGCCCTCGAAGCTCTCGGGGCCCGCAGGAGCGGAGTCGGGCCGAGGCAGGTGCGTGCGACGTCGGCGTCGCACCGGAGGAGGGTGAAGGGCCAGGTCGCCCCGAAGCCGCCGCACAGAGCGTCGGCGGTGGCGTCGAGGCCCCAGCCGAAGTGGCCGCCGGGCCGTTCACGGCTTCGTCGAGCGCGCAGCGACCGTATGCCCCCGCGCGGTCCGCGACACCACGAACAGCCCGTTCATGGGAGGTCCGTACGGTCCGGCGGAAGCGGGGACACCGGTATCTGCCTGGGGTCGGCACTGCCGAACCGGATCGCTTCTCTGCGTTCACAGCTCTCCCTCAAGGCCGCTGCGGTTCCGGCTTCATACTTGAGCGCCGGATACTGGCTGGTGAGACCGCGTACGAGCGTCACTCCTGAAGGGGCAGCGATCATGAAACCGATCAACCTCGTCCTCAACGTCCTGTGGTTGATCTTCTGCGGGATCTGGATGGCCATCGCCTACGCCGTGGCCGCGCTGATCTGCTTCGTCCTCATCGTGACCATCCCCTTCGGCATCGCCTCGCTCCGGATCGCCGGCTTCGTGCTCTGGCCGTTCGGCCGCACTACGGTGCCGAAGGAGAACGCCGGGGCACCCTCGTGCATCGGCAACGTGATCTGGATCGTCTTCGCGGGCTGGTGGCTCGCCCTCGGTCACCTGATCACAAGCATCCCGCTCTTCCTGTCGATCATCGGAATCCCCTTCGGCTGGGCGAACCTCAAGCTGATTCCGATCTCCCTCATGCCCCTGGGTCAGGAGGTCGTCCCGACCGATCAGGCCTTCGGTGGACGCTGACCCCGCTGCGCCGCCACGGACAGAAGTGAGATCCGGGCCCGCACTGTGTGGGCCCGTGGCAGGTCAGGAGCCGTCGTCTGTCCCCGTCGCCGTCTTCGAGACGGTGTCGTGCCAGGCGGCCTTCGCTCCGGAGTCGCCGATCCGGTAGACGTCCACCACCGCTCCCACCGCGACGGCCAGCGAAAGGACTCCCACGACGATCCGGACGGGCGGGGCCGACCAGCGCATACGGCCGCCTCGCACAGGCTCCGCCGGAACGCTCCTTGCCGCCCACCACACGACGGCGGCGAACAGGAACAGACCCAGGACCCAGGGCAGCAGCCCGTCACCCATCTCGGTGTGCCGCCGTACCAGCGCGTCGTTGTTCACGTGCCGTTCCAGCCACTCGCCGGCCTGTGTGGTCAACGGCACGCTGACCAGGGCGATCAGGGCGAGAAACGGCAGCAGCGGGCCCAGCCGCTGAGCTGCGCGCGGCCACAGCGCTGCCGCCACCAAGGCCAGTGCGGTGAGCGGTACCAGCACGACGACTATGTGAACCAGCAGGACATGGGCGGGCAAGCCGTTGATCAGACTCATCGCGACGCTCCTCAGCGTGGTGGGGCGCGCCAGCCTGGCACGGCAGCCTCTCAGTTTCCTCTCAGGCAGGACGATGACGAGGGACGTCGCTCAGGACGGGTCAGACGGTGCTCAGGACGGTTGTCACCGGTTGCGGCCGGCCATCCTTTCGAGTCGGGCGATGCGGTCGGCCATGGGCGGGTGCGTCGAGAACATCCTGGACAGTCCCTGGCCCGGACGGAAAGGGTTCGCGATCATCATGTGGCTCGCGGTCTCGATCCTCGGCTCGGGCGGCAGAGGCAGATGCTTGGTTCCCGCTTCGAGCTTGCGCAGGGCGTTGGCGAGGGCCAGCGGGTCGCCGGTGAGCTGGGCTCCGGAGGCGTCCGCCTCGTACTCTCTGGATCTGCTGATGGCCAGTTGGATGAGGCTCGCGGCGAGCGGGCCCAGGATCATGATCAGCAGCATGCCCAGCAGGCCGGGTCCCTCGTCGTCGTCGGAGCGGCCGATCGGGATCAGCCAGGCGAAGTTGACCAGGAACATGATCACCGAAGCGAGTGCGCCGGCGACCGACGAGATGAGGATGTCCCGGTTGTAGACGTGGCTCAGCTCATGGCCGATGACACCACGCAACTCACGCTCGTCCAGGAGGCGCAGGATGCCCTCGGTGCAGCACACGGCGGCGTTGCGCGGGTTGCGGCCCGTCGCGAACGCGTTCGGCGCCTCCGTGGGTGAGATGTAGAGGCGGGGCATGGGCTGACGGGCCTGCGTGGACAGGTCACGGACCATGCGGTAGAGGGCCGGGGCTTCGAACTCGCTCACCGGGCGGGCACGCATCGCGCGTAGCGCCAGTTTGTCGCTGTTCCAGTACGCGTACGCGTTCGTGCCGAGGGCGATCAGCACCGCGACGATCAGGCCCGTACGGCCGAAGAAGCTGCCGATGACGATGATGAGTGCGGACAGTCCCCCGAGGAGTACTGCGGTCCTGAGCCCGTTGTGCCGGCGGTGCACGGTACGCCCTCCAAATCGTGCAGCAGGGGAACCCTTTGCTTGCTGGTGTGTTTGCTGATCAGCGAAGCCACTGGTGCCGTGATGTCACGTCCAGTGGACCCTCCCGTACTGGTCAACGCCAGGCGAGGGCCGCGAGTTCCCTTGGGAGGGCGGCGCCGCGGCTCGGCCGTCCGGGTGACGGCGCCCGCTGCGGCGGGCACGCGCGCGTAACCCAGGTGCTCCACGCGCGCGTACGGGGTGCTCAGAACAGGCCGGTGCCGGCGAAGCGGAGGACGAGTTGGGGCGCCCCGGACAAGGCGATGCCGAGGGCTCCGGTGAGGGCGATGGCGGCCGTCAAGGGGGCGGGGACACGGTGCCGCGCGGGCTCTCCCTCGGGGGCACGGAACAGCAGCGCCGTCCACTGGAGGTAGTAGACGAGCGCGATGACCACGTTGACGGCCATGACGACGGCCAGCCAGCCAAGGCCCGCGTCGACGGCGGCCGAAAAGACGGTGACCTTCGCGAAGAGGCCGATGATGCCCGGCGGCAGCCCCGCGAGGCACAGCAGAAAGAAGGCCAGGAGCAGGGCGGTCAGGGGGTTCGAGGCGTACAGGCCGCGGTAGTCGCTGACGCGGTTGAGCGCCCTCGTGCGGCCCACCAGGGCGGCGACGGCGAAGGCGCCGAGGTTCACGGCGGCGTACATGAGGGCGTAGGCGACCGTGGACCCGATCGATTTCCGGGCGTCCGCGGAGTATCCGGCGGCGGCGATCGGGACCAGGAGGTAGCCGGCCTGGCCGACGGAGGACCAGGCGAGCAGCCGTACCGCGCTGTACGCGCGCGTGGCCTGCTGGCGCAGGGCACCGACGTTGCCGACGGTCATGGTGAGGGCGGCCAGCGCGGCGAGGGCGGGACCCCAGGCGTCGGCGTACGACGGGAAGGCGACGACGGTGACGAGGATGAGGCCGGAGAAGCCGACGGCCTTGCCGACGACCGACAGGTAGGCGGCGACGGGCAGGGGCGCTCCCACGTAGGTGTCGGGCACCCAGAAGTGGAAGGGCACGGCGGCGGTCTTGAAGGCGAAGCCGACCAGGGTGAGGACGACGCCGGTCTGGGCGAGCGTGTGGAGCTGTCCGTCGACGTGCTGGATGCGGTCGGCGATCCCGGTGAGGTAGAGGGTGCCCGTGGAGGCGTACACGAAGCTGATGCCCAGCAGGCTGACCGCGGTGGCGGTGACCGAGGACAGGAAGAACTTCAGGGCGGCCTCCGAAGACCTGCGGTCGCCGTGTCGGATGCCGACGAGCGCGAACGCGGGCAGCGAGGCGACCTCCAGGGCGACGACGAGGGTGGCGAGGTCCCGGGAGGCGGGCAGCAGGGCGGCGCCCGCGGCGGAGGAGAGCAGCAGGAACCAGAACTCCCCTTCGGGGAGTCTCCTGCGTCCGTCCTTGAGGGCGGTGACCGACAGCAGGGCGGCCAGGAGGGCGCCGCCGAGGACGAGGAACTGGATGACGAGGGTGAACCGGTCGGCCGTATAGCTGCACAGCCGTGGTTCGCCGCTCTGGCAGAAGGTGCTGCGGTCGGCGTCGAGGAGGGGCAGCAGCAGGAGGGCCGAGACGGCGAGCCCGGCCACCGCACACCAGCCGAGTACGGCCTTCTTCGCGTCGGGCAGGAACAGGTCGGCGACGAGGACTCCGAGACCGACGACCGCCGCGATGGTGGGCGGGGCGATCGCGAGCCAGTCGACGGACTGGACCAGCGACTCGGCCAGGGGCTGGGCCGGGTTGCTCATCGGGTGCCTCCTGCGAGGAGTTGCTGCACGGCCGGGTCGGTCAGGCCGAGGAGTGCCCTCGGCCACAGTCCGGCCACGACGGTGAGGGCGACGAGCGGTGTCCAGGCCGCGAACTCGTATGTGTGCACGTCGGCGAGCTTCGGGGCCTGTTGCGGTACGGGGCCCATGCAGACACGGCGGACCACGATGAGCAGGTACGCGGCCGTCAGCAGCGTGCCGAACGCGGCGATGGCCATGAACGTCAAGAAGGCGGGGCGGCTGAGGCCGGCCGCGGGCCGGAACGCGCCGAACAGGGCCAGCATCTCGCCCCAGAACCCGGCCAGTCCGGGCAGGCCGAGGGAGGCGACCGCGGCGAAGGCCAGCAGGCCGCCGAGGCGCGGTGCCTTGCCGTACAGCGCGGCGCCGACCGGAAGTTGATCCGGCGCGGTGGAGCCGCTCGTCAAGGGGCGGTGGTCGGGCGACGGAAGGGAAAGGGTGTCGAGGTCGGTGCTGCCCGTGCGCTCCTTGACCGCGCCGACCAGGAAGAAGAGGAGACCGGTGATCAGGCCGTGGGCGATGTTGGCGAACAGTGCGCCGTTGACGCCGGTCGGGGTCATCGTGGCGATGCCGAGCAGGACGAAGCCCATGTGGCCGACGGAGGAGTAGGCGATGAGCCGCTTCAGGTCGCCCTTCGCGCCCTGCTTGGCGAGGGCCAGGCAGGCCAGGGATCCGTAGATGATCCCGACGACGGCGAAGGCGGCGAGGTAGGGGGCGAAGGTGCGGAAGCCGTCGGGCGCCGCCGGCAGCAGAATCCGGACGAACCCGTACGTACCCATCTTCAGCAGGACGCCGGCCAGCAGGACCGAGCCGACGGTCGGCGCGGCGGTGTGGGCGTCCGGCAGCCAGCTGTGCAACGGCCACATCGGCGTCTTGACCGCGAGCCCGATCCCGACCGCCAAAACGGCGATGACCTGCACGGATGTGGTCAGCGACCGGCCGTTGTCAGTGGCGAGTGCCATCATGTCGAACGTGCCCGCCTTGATTCCGATCAGGAGCAGGCCGAGCAGCATGACGACGGACCCGAGCAGGGTGAACAGGATGAACTTCCAGGCGGCCTGGGTCCGCCCCTCGCCGCCCCAGCGGGCGATGAGGAAGTACATCGGGACGAGCACCATCTCGAAGGCGAGGAAGAACAGCAGCAGGTCGAGAACGGCGAAGGTGGCGAGGGTGCCGGACTCCAGCAGGAGCAGCAGGGCGACGAATGCCTTCGGGGACGGGCCCGCAGGCATCTTGAAGTAGGAGTAGATCGCGCAGAGGAAGGTCAGCAGCGCGGTCAGGACCAGAAGGGGGAGGGAGATGCCGTCGATGCCGAGGTGGATCCGCACGTCGAGTGCGGGGATCCAGCTGATGTCGGTGGTGGCCTGCATCTTCGACGGATGGCCGTGGTCGAAGCCGAGCGCGAGGACGATCGCGGCGGCGAGGATGACACCGGTCACGGTCACGCCGTGGCGCAGCACGGCCTGCTCGGGCGACTTCCCCTTCAGCCCGGGCGGTGCGGGCAGCAGAGCGGCGGCGGCGCCGAGGAGCGGGCCGACGACGACAAACGCCAGAAGGAACTGCATCACGGACTCGTTGATATCGATCACGCCTGCTCACGCTCCCGTGGCGACGAGGAGGACGGCGACCGCCAGGACGACGGTGCCGGCGAGCAGCGCGCTCACATAGGTCTGTACGTTGCCGGTCTGGGCGCGTCGTACGGCGGCCCCGAGCAGCCGGGGCAGCGCCGCCGCGCCGCGCACGTAGGTGTCGACGACCTCGCGGTCGAGGAACCGGACGAGACTCGCTCCGGCCTGGACCGGTCGGACGAACAGCGCCGCGTACACGGCATCCAGGTGGAAGCCGGCGGCGGCGGACCGGTGGAGCGGACCGAGCAGCAGCCGTCCGGGATCGGCCGGATCGGGGGCGTGGGCCACGTCGCCGTAGGCGGGCCGGTGGGTGGCGATGGCCTCCGCCTCGACCAGTGCGGCGTCGGCCTCGGGGTGGGCGGCGACCGCCCCCATCGGGGTGCGCGCGGCCAAGGCGGTGGTGCGCTGCCAGGCACCGTAGGTGACCAGCCCGCCCGCCAGGGCGAGGCCCGTGCCCAGCACCGAGGTGGTGAGGGTCGGGGCCAGGCTGCCACCGCCGAACCAGTCGGGCAGCAGCCGGAACACGAAGCCGCCGAAGGCGAGTGACGGGATGGCGAGCACCCACAGCACGACGGTCATGGTGAGCGGCTGACGGCCGTGGTCCGGGGCCTCGTTTCCCCGGCCGCGGAAGGCGAGCAGCCACAGGCGGGTCGCGTAGGCGGCGGTGAGGAGGGCGGTCAGCAGGCCGGCGAGCAGGACGATCCAGCCCGCGCCGCCGGGGGCGTGCTCGGTGTGGCCGGTGGCGACGTGCTCGGCCGCGCCGAGGACGGACTCCTTGGAGAAGAAGCCGCTGAAGGGCGGGATCGCGGCGAGCGCGAGGAGCGCCACGGTCGTCGTCCAGTACGCGTCGGGGACGCGGTCGCGCAGACGGCTCATGCGGGACATGGCGGCCAGTGAGTTGGTGCCGGCGGCGTGGATGATCACGCCGGCGGCGAGAAACAGCAGCGCCTTGAAGGCGCCGTGGGACAGGAGGTGGAAGACGGCGGCGCCGCGGTCGCCGACGGCCAGGGCGCCGGTCATATAGCCGAGTTGGCCGATCGTGGAGTAGGCGAGGACGCGTTTGATGTCGTCCTGGGCGAGCGCGGCGAGCGCCGAGCCGGCCATGGTGACGGCGGCCATGACGGCGAGGACGACCATCGCGGCCGCAGAGGCCTGGAAGACGGGGAGGAGACGTGCGACGAAATAGACACCGGCGGCGACCATCGTCGCGGCGTGGATCAGCGCGGAGACGGGCGTGGGGCCCGCCATCGCGTCGGGGAGCCAGGTGTGCAGCGGGAACTGCGCCGACTTGCCCGCCACGCCCGCGAGGAGCAGCAGGGCGATCACGGTCGGGTGGTGGAGTCCGCCGCTGGTGACGGTGCCGAGGACCCGCGTGATGCGGAAGGACCCGGCGTCGGTGGCGAGGGCGAACAGGCCGATCAGGAAGGGCACATCACCGAGCTTGGTGACGAGGAAGGCCTTGAGGGAGGCGGCGCGGGCCTCCGGGGTCTCCCAGTAGTGGCCGACCAGGAAGTAGGAGCAGATGCCCATGACTTCCCAGCCGACCAGCAGCACGATCAGGTCGCCGGAGTAGACGACCAGGAACATCGCGGAGGTGAAGAGGGAGACGAGGGCGGCGTAGGAGGGGTAGCGCGGGTCGTCGCGCAGATAGCCGGTCGAGTAGACCTGCACACAGGTGGCGACGAAGCCGACCAGGAGGGCGACGAGGGCGGCGAAGCCGTCGATGTGCAGGGCGAGTTCGATCGGGACCGAGCCGGTGGGCGTCAGCTCGGTGGCGGAGTCGATGGCGTCGCCGCCGCCCTGCCGCACGGCGACCAGTACCGCCAGCAGCAGGGAGGCGAGGGTCGGCAGGACGGCGAGCGGGCGGACGAAGCCGGGGGCCGTACGGCCGAGCAGCAGCCCGGCCGCGGCGCCCAGGAACGGCAGGAGGGGGACGAGGACGGCGAGGGCGGTCGTGGTCACGCGGTGGCCTCAGCCTTCTCGGCGGCAAGGTCGCCGCTGTCGGGTCCGTCGCTCGCGTGGCCCTCGGCGGTGTCGCGGAGCCGGTCGATGTCGGAGGTGCCGCGGTTGCGGTGGACGGCGAGGACGATCGCCAGGCCGATGCCGATCTCGGCGGCGGCGATGGCGATGGTGAACAGGGCCAGGGCCTGGCCGGAGTGCAGGGTCTCCGCGGCGGCCTTGCTGAGCCAGACGTCGAAGGCGACCAGGTTGAGGTTGACGGCGTTGAGCATCAGCTCGACCGACATCAGGACCAGGATCGCGTTGCGGCGGGCGAGGACGCCGTACAGGCCGGTACAGAACAGGAGGGCGGAGAGCACGACGGGATAGGCGAGGTGCATCAGCGGGCTCCTTCGTCTTCCTCGGCGGTGGCCCGGCCGTCGCGGGCGCCGGGGACCTGCGGGCCGGCCGCGTCCGCCTTCGCCTTGCGGGACAGGACGATCGCGCCGACCAGGGCGGCCAGGAGGAGGACGGACAGGGCCTCGAAGGGAAGGACCCAGTGCTGGAAGAGGCTTTCGCCGGTGACCTTCGTCGTTCCGGCGGCGGCACCGTCCAGGTCGATCCAGGTGGTGCGGAAGGCGTCGACGACCACCCAGACCAGGGCGGCTGCGGCGGCGACGGCCACGGTGAGGGCGGCCCAGCGGTTGCCTGAGTCCGCGTCCGGGGAGCGGCCGATGGGGGCCTTGGTGAGCATCAGACCGAACAGGAGGAGGACGACGACGGAACCGACGTAGATGAGGACCTGCACCCAGGCGATGAACTCGGCGGTGAGCAGGAGGTATTCGACGGCGAGGCCGCCGAGGGTGACCACGAGCCACAGCGCGGCGTGCACCAGTTGCCGGGTGGTGACGGTGACGAGCGCGGCGCCGAAGGTGACCAGGCCGACGAGGAGGAAGGCGATCTCGACACCCGTCGGGGACAGGAAGCCGTGGGTCGGGGCGGCGAGGCTCACGTGTCTCCCTCCTGGGGCTCGGCCTGGGCGGCGGCCAGCTTCTCGGCGGTCTTGCGGGCGGCGGCGATCTCCTTGGGTTCCTCCGCGCCGGCGTCGAGGGCGGGCGGGGCCGGGACGGTCCACATCCACTCGCGGAGCTTGTCGCGTTCGTGGGTGAGTTCGCGGATGTCGGTCTCGGCGTACTCGAACTCCGGGGACCAGAACAGCGCGTCGAAGGGGCAGACCTCGATGCAGATACCGCAGTACATGCAGAGGGAGAAGTCGATGGCGAAGCGGTCGAGGACATTGCGGCTGCGGTCGCGTCCGCCGGGGGTGGCGGCCGGGATCGTCTCCTTGTGGGAGTCGATGTAGATGCACCAGTCGGGGCACTCGCGGGCGCACAGCATGCAGACCGTGCAGTTCTCCTCGAACAGGCCGATGACACCGCGGGTGCGGGGCGGGAGATCGGGCTGGACGTCGGGGTACTGCTCGGTGACGGTCTTCTTCGTCATCGTGCGCAGGGTGACGGCCAGGCCCTTGGCGAGGCCGCTGCCGGGGATGGGGGCCATGGCTACTGGATCACCACCTTGACGATGCCGGTGAGGGCGATCTGGGCGAGGGAAAGGGGGACGAGGAGGGTCCAGGAGAGCTTCTGGAGCTGGTCCTCGCGCAGCCGCGGGTAGGTGACGCGGAGCCAGATGACCAGGAAGGCGAGGAGCGCCGTCTTCAGCAGGGTCCAGACCCAGCCGAGGCCGTCGGCGCCCCACGGGCCGTGCCAGCCGCCCAGGAACAGGACGGTGGTCAGACCGCACAGGACGATGATTCCGGCGTACTCGGCGAGCAGGAACAGGGCGAAGCGCAGGCCGGTGTACTCGGTGTACGCGCCGAAGATGATCTCCGAGTCGGCGACGGGCATGTCGAAGGGCGGGCGCTGCAGTTCGGCGAGGCCGGCGACGAAGAAGACGAGCGCGCCGACGATCTGCCAGGGCAGCCACCACCACTCGAAGGCGTCGAGGATGCCGGGGAGGGAGACCGTGCCGGCCGCCATCGCCACGGAGGCGGCGGCGAGCAGCATCGGAAGTTCGTAGGCGAGGAGTTGGGCGGCGGTACGCAGGCCGCCGAGGAGGGAGAACTTGTTGGCGCTGGCCCAGCCGGCCATGAGCGAGCCGAGGACGCCGACGCCCATCACGGCGAGGACGAAGAAGACGCCCGCGTCGAGGACCTGGCCGACCGCGCCCTCGCCGGGGCCGATCGGGATGGCGAGCAGGACGAGCAGATACGGGAGGAGGGCGACGGCCGGGGCGAGCTGGAAGATGCGGCGGTCGGCGCCGTTCGGGACGATGTCCTCCTTCTGCGCGAACTTGACTCCGTCCGCGATGAGTTGGGCCCAGCCGTGGAAGCCGCCGGCGTACATCGGACCGAGGCGGCCCTGCATGTGCGCCATGACCTTGTGCTCGGTCTGGCCGACGATCAGGGGGAAGGTGAGGAAGACGACGAACACGACGAGGAGTCGCAGGGCGACGTCCAACACGCCGTTCACTGCGGGCCTCCTATGGGGGTTTCGGGGGCGGGGTCGTCTGGATCGGGAACGTCGGGGGCAGGGGCGCCGGTGGCGGGACCGGCCGTGGACGGCTCGTCCGAGGAGTCCGATTCCCCGGGGGCCGGCCCCTCGCGCCCGGGCTCCGTGCCCCCGAGCCCCTGAGACGCCTTTCCGTCGGCCCCGGCCTCCTCAGCCGCCGTTCCGTCGGGCCGGGGTGCCTCGGACGCGGGCTCCTTGGAGGCCGGCTCCTCTGACACCGCTTGCTCGGGCCGGGGGTCTCCGGGCGCCGCCTCCCGGGCCGTCGGCTTGTCGATCACGGGTTCGCCGGCGTCACCGCCGGCCTGGGCGTGGGCGTTGGTGTCCGACGGCGCCTCGGCCGCTCGGCCGGATTCCGGCACCGGACGCGTCTCCGTCCCCGGGCTCGTCTCCTCAGCCTCGCGAGCCCCGCCGTTCTCCTGAGCCCGGGGGATCTGGCCGCTCTCCTCAGGCCGGGGTGCGTGACCGCTCTCCTGAGGGACCTGGCCGTTCTCGTCAGCCCGGGGTGCGTGGCCGCTCTCCTCAGGCTGAGGGGCCTGGCCCTTCTCCTCGGGCCCCCAAACCTCGCCCTTCTCCGGGGTTTGCGGGGCGGCCTCGGTGGGGTTGAGTTCTGCTTGCGGGGGCCGGGGTTGTCGCGGTTCGTCGAAAGCGGGGCGAGCGTGGTGCCAGGGCGCGTCCGAGCTGCGGGGCGCCGTGGGTCGGGCGGAGCGCCGGGCGGCCGTGTCGGATGCCGTGGGTTCCTGCCCCGCCTCGGCGTGCGCACCGGCGCGCTGTGAGGCGGACCCCTCCGACGCGCTGCGCGAGCGGCGGGGACCCGCGGGCGCCGACGGCTTCGCCGCTGCCGCGGTGTCGGTCGGTTCGGCCACACCCGACGTCCCCGACACCTGACCCGCCTGCTCGGTCTCCCCCCCTGCCTCGGCCCGCTCAGCCTGTCCCGCCCGCTCTACCGCCTCGGCCCGCTCAGCCCGCTCAGCCCGCTCAGCCCGCTGGGAAGCCGATCCCTGGCTCGCGCTGCGGGCGCGGCGCGGGGTGGTCGGGGTGGTGCGCTCGGCTCGCTGCGCGGCCGCTCCTTCCGAGGCGGTGCTCGCCGCACCGGGTGCGGATGCCTCCGGGGGCGCCGCCCCCTCGGCTGCCACCGCGCCCGCGGTCTGACCGGCGGAACCCTCCGCCGCCGAACCCGACCGACCAGATCCGGCCGTATCCGCCTGGCTCACGGAACCCTCCGCCGCCGAACGGGACCGGCGCGGTCCAGCAGCGCCCGTCTGACCGGCGGAACCCTCCGCCGCCGAACCCGACCGACCAGATCCGGCCGTATCCGCCTGGCTCACAGAACCCTCCGCCGCCGAACGGGACCGGCGCGGTCCGGGAGCGCCCGTCTGACCGGCGGAACCCTCCGCTGCCGTATGCGACCGGCGGGGTGGTCGGGTGGGTGTGGCGGCGGGCTCGGTCGGTGCGGTGGAGGCTTCCGCCGTGGTACGGGTGCGGCGGGTCGGACGGGTCGGGGCCGGGGGGAGTTGGCCCTTCAGGGGGCCCCATTCGTTGGGGTCGGGGACGCCGGGGGGAAGCATCTGGCGGCGCTTGGGGCCGCCGTGGTCGGACTCGCCCGGTTCCTTGGCGCCCGGCCATGCCTTGGCGACGCGGG
The DNA here is from genome assembly GCF_040298665.1 of Streptomyces sp. NPDC001508. Taxonomy (NCBI): domain Bacteria; kingdom Bacillati; phylum Actinomycetota; class Actinomycetes; order Kitasatosporales; family Streptomycetaceae; genus Streptomyces; species Streptomyces sp. NPDC001508. Next base: position 19,334 of record NZ_JBEPAP010000023.1, on the reverse strand, counting down.
CGGCCAGGACGAAGTCCTTGCGCAGGGGATGGCCCTCGAAGGTCTCGGGGAGCAGGAGGTGGTGCAGGGCGGGGTGGCCTTCGAAGCGGACGCCGAACATCTCGTGCGTCTCGCGCTCGTGCCAGGCGGCGCCGGCGTAGACACCGACGGCGGAGGCCAGCGCCGGCGCCTCGTGGGGGACGGTCGTGCGGAGCAGCAGGCGCCGCACCGGGGCCAGCGCGACGACGTGCGCGGACACCCTGAAGCCCGTGCCGGGTTCGTCGACCGCGCTCAGCCAGTCGAAATAGGTGCAGGTCAGGGTCGTACGCGCGGTCTCGAGCGCGGGGATCCAGGACTGCGGCGGCACGTCGACGGTGAGGACTTCGTAGGACTCCTGCGCCGTGGCCTCGGGGCCGAAGAGTTCCTCGACGGGGGCGGGGAGCCAGCCGACGGCGGTCATCGCGCGCCTCCCTCCGCGGTCGGCGGGCGGACCAGGCCGCTCTGCAGGGCGGCGGTGGACGGCCGGCCGGCCTCGTAGCGCTCGCCCAGCGACTCCCCGGCGATCTTCTCCTGGAGCTTGAGGATGCCCTGGAGCAGCGCCTCAGGGCGGGGCGGGCAGCCGGGTACGTAGACGTCCACCGGGATGATCTGGTCGACGCCCTTGGTGACGGAGTAGGAGTCCCAGTAGGGGCCGCCGCAGTTGGAGCAGGCGCCGAAGGAGATGACGTACTTCGGCTCGGGCATCTGCTCGTACAGTCGCTTCACCGCGGGCGCCATCTTGTCCGTGACCGTGCCGGAGACGACCATCAGGTCGGCCTGGCGGGGGCCCGGCGCGAACGGGATGACGCCGAGGCGGATGAAGTCGTGGCGGGCCATCGACGCGGCGATGAACTCGATCGCGCAGCAGGCGAGGCCGAAGTTGAAGACCCAGAGCGAGTAGCGGCGGCCCCAGTTCAGGACGATCTTCATCGGCTCCGGGGCCAGGCGCGCGAGTGCGCCGAGCCGCCCGCTGCCTTCGGCGGGGGGACGCCCGGGCTCGGGGAGCAGCACTGGCTCGGCAGTGGTGCGGGTCACGTCCATGTCAGGACGCCCTTCTTGTATGCGTACAGCAGGCCCACGGCGAGGAAGCCGAGGAAGACGAACATCTCGACGAGCGTGGTCCCGCCGTATCCGTGGTCGGCGAAGACGGTCGCCCAGGGGAACAGGAAGACCGAGTCCACGGCGAAGATCACGTAGAGGAAGGCGTACACGTAGTAGCGGACCTGGGTGTGGGCCCAGCCCTCGCCGACGGGGTCGACGCCGCACTCGTACGTGAGCAGTTTCTCGGGTGTGGGAACGACGGGGCGCAGCAGCCGGCCGGCGCCGAAGGCGACCCCGACGAAGAGCACGCCCATCAGCGCGAGCAGTCCCACGACCGAATAGGACCGGAAGTAGTCCGCCGCGACGACGGCGGTCGAGTCCCCCAACGTCTCCCGCAACGTCCGTCCCTCGCTCCCTGACCAGGTGACCTGAGTGCCTTGGTGAATCCTGTGACGCGACACGATTCGACGACCTGTACGCACGGGAGTCTAGGCCCTGATAAAGAGACGGTAAGCAGCCCGTCACGGACTCCGCTCGCCCCGGCCCGGGGACGGGACGAAAAGGTGGGGTTTTCCCCCGGGCTCCGCGGCGGCGGACCTCATGGCGCGGGAGCGCGGCGCACGGCACGCTAGCCCGTATGACCGCTCGCATCCCATCCGCCGGGGCGGCCCCGACCGACGGTGACGACCGTCTGCCGCCGGCCCGCTTCGCCTTCGACGTGCACACCTGGAAGGAGATCGCCCATCTCCTGGCGAACCTGCCGGTGGCGCTGCTCGGCTTCACCTACGCGACCACGGCGCTCGTCACCAGTGGCGCGCTGACCCTCACCGTGATCGGCTTCCCGATGCTCGCCGCCACCCTGCTCGGCGCACGGGGGCTGGGAAAGCTGGAACGGGGGCGGGCCCGGGCGCTGCTCGGGGTGCGGGTGGACGAGCCGAGCCCGCTGCCGCTCGGCAGGGGCGGCGGGCTGCTGCAGCGGATGTGGATGGCGTTGAAGGACCCGGTGGGCTGGCGGACCCTGCTGTACGACTTCATCCGGCTGCCCTGGGGGATCCTCACCTTCGTCATCACGCTCACCTCGCTGTTCGTGCTGTGGCCGGTGCTGCCGTTCCTCGCGCGGGGCCTGGCGAACGTGGACCGGGTGATGGTGCGCGGGCTGCTGTCGCCCTCCGACGAGCTGGAGCGCCGTATCGCCGAACTGGAGTCGGACCGCGGGATCGTGGTGGACACCGCGGCGGCTGACCTGCGGCGGATCGAGCGGGACCTGCACGACGGGGCGCAGGCCCGGCTGGTCAATCTGGCGATGGGGCTCGGCCTGGCCAAGGAGAAGCTGCTGGAGGATCCCGACACGGCCGCGACGATGGTCGAGGAGGCGCACGGCGAGGTGAAGCTCGCCCTCCAGGAGCTGCGCGACCTGGCCCGGGGCATCCATCCGGCCGTGCTCACCGACCGCGGCCTGGACGCCGCGCTGTCGTCGGTGGCCTCCCGCTGCACGGTGCCGGTGAAGGTGACGGCCGACCTGGAGTCGAGACCGGCCGCCGCGATCGAGGGCATCGCCTACTTCACGGTCTCGGAGCTGCTGCAGAACATCAGCAAGCACAGTGGCGCGCGGACCGCGTCCGTCGAAGTCTGGCGGTCCGCGGACCGGCTGCTCATCCAGGTGTGGGACGACGGCCGGGGCGGGGCGCGGCTCGACGCGGGCAGCGGGATGCGCGGGCTCGCTGAGCGGCTGGGCGCGGTCGACGGGCTGTTCGTGGTCGACTCCCCGGTCGGCGGGCCGACCACGGTCACCGCCGAGTTGCCCTGGCGGGACCGGACGGAGACCTCCTGACCCGGGGTGGGGAAAACCCCCCGTCCAAGACGCCGACGGCCTCCATGGTCCGCGGACCCGCGGCGCAGGAGGGTGGGGGTACGGCAGAAGGCCGCTGACGAGGAGAACGGGACGACGCCGATGGCCACGGAGTACGGACAGGGGTACGGGCACCGGTACGGATACGACGGTGCAGGCCGGCACCGGCTGCCGGCCGCACTGCGCGCGCCGTTCGCGGCGCGCAGCTGGCGCGAGTTCGGCTATGTGCTGCTGAGCCTGCCGATCAGCATCCTGATGTTCTCGTACGCGGTGACGATGGTGTCGTTCGGGGCGGGGCTGCTGGTGACGTTCCTCGGGATTCCGGTCCTGGCGGGGGCGCTGGCGGGATGCCGCGGTCTGGGCGCGCTGGAGCGGGCGCGGGCGCGGGGACTGCTCGGTCTGGAGGTCGCCGAACCGGAGCCGCTGCGGATGCGCAAGCCGGGCGTCATGGCCTGGATGGGCGCGGTTCTGAAGAGCGGCACGTCGTGGCGGCATCTGCTGTACGCGCTGCTGCACTTCCCCTGGGCGATGTTCTCCTTCGTCGTCGCGCTGAACTTCTGGGCGATCGGCTGGACGCTGGTGACGTATCCGCTGTGGTTCTGGGTCTTCCCGGTGTACGCCGGCCAGGGCGGCATCCAGCTCTACGGCGACGAACACCACCGGATCTACCTCGACAACCCCTTCGAGATCACCGTCACGGCGCTGATCGGGCTGCTGTTCACGCTGGCCACGCCGTGGATCGTGCGGGCGCTGACGATGGTGGACCGGCTGCTGGTGCACGGACTGCTCGGGCCGTCACGGCTGTCGGCGCGGGTGGTGGAGCTGGAGTCGGACCGGGGTGTGGTGGTCGACACGGCGGCGGCGGACCTCAGGCGGATCGAACGGGATCTGCACGACGGGGCGCAGGCCCGGCTGGTGGCGCTGGCCATGGACCTGGGGCTGGCGAAGGAGAAGCTGACCGAGGACCCGCAGTCGGCGGCGCGGATGGTGGAGGAGGCGCACGGCGAGGTGAAGACGGCGCTCCAGGAGTTGCGGGACCTGGCCCGCGGTATCCATCCCGCCGTGCTGACGGACCGCGGTCTGGACGCCGCCCTCTCCGCGGTCGCCTCCCGCTGCACCGTGCCGGTGCAGGTCGAGGTGGACCTGACGCGGCGTCCCGCGCCGGCGATCGAGGGGATCGCCTACTTCACGGTCTCGGAACTGCTGCAGAACATCAGCAAGCACTCCCGGGCCAGGTGGGCGTCGGTGGATGTGTGGCAGTCGGACGACCGGCTGATGCTGCAGGTCGTGGACGACGGGGTGGGCGGAGCCGATGTGTCCGGGGGTTCGGGTCTGGCCGGGCTGGCGGAGCGGCTGGACGCGGTGGACGGGATCCTGGTGGTGGACTCCCCGCCGGGCGGCCCGACCCGTGTGACGGCGGAACTGCCCTGGCGAGGCTGACCACGGCCGGCCGCGCGCGGCCCGGTGGCCACCCGACATGGGGGGCCACCGGGCCGCGCAGGCATGCCGGGCGCACACGGACGCGCCGCACACGTATCCCCAGCACACGGGTCGACAGCACACGGGTCAACAGCACATAGGCCCGCGGCACACAGAGGCCTGCGGGCCGACCAGCGCGCAGTACACGGACCCGCAGCACACAGGCGCGCAGCACCTGGGTCCACCGCACACAGGCCGGCAGCACATGGGTCCGCGGCACACGCGCGTGCGGCACGAGGCCGTTCCCGGAGCGCGCTGTCCCGGAACCGGCCCGGCGGCACACGCGCGTGCGGCACGAGGGGGCAGGCAACCGAATCCGGCCTGAAGCGGTCCCTTCTTCCGGTGCCGCTCTTCCGACGCCGGACCTCCGATGCCGGGACTTCCGACGCCGGACCTCCGGTGCCGGACCTCCGGTGCCGGGTCCTCCGGTGCCGGGTCCTCCGGTGCCGGGTCCTCCGGTGCCGGTATTTCGTGCGGTTGTTCCGATGCCGCGGGAGCGGCGCGGTGGGATTGCTGGAATGCTGGACCCCCGTACGGACGGGCACCGTCGAAGGTTCGGGCTGTGGGGGGCCGGAGGATCGTGGAGGACGTGGAGGACAGGGTGCGGGTGGTCATCGCCGAGGATTCGGTGCTGCTCAGAGAGGGCCTGACCCGGTTGCTGACCGACCGCGGGCACGAGGTGGTGGGCGGCGTCGGAGACGCCGAGGCGCTGATCAAGACCATTGCGGACCTGGCCGGGCAGAATGCGCTGCCGGACGTGGTGGTCGCGGACGTACGGATGCCGCCGACGCACACGGACGAGGGGGTGCGGGCCGCCGTACGGCTGCGCAAGGCGCACCCGGACCTCGGGGTGCTGGTGCTGTCGCAGTACGTGGAGGAGCGCTACGCCACCGAACTGCTGGCCGGTTCCAGCCGCGGCGTCGGATATCTGCTCAAGGACCGCGTCGCCGAGGTGCGGGAGTTCGTGGACGCGGTGGTGCGGGTGGCGCGGGGCGGTACGGCCCTGGACCCGGAGGTCGTCGCGCAGCTGCTCGGCCGCAGCCGCAAGCAGGATGTGCTCGCGGGGCTCACGCCGCGGGAGCGGGAGGTCCTGGGGCTGATGGCGGAGGGGCGGACCAACTCGGCGATCGCCAAGCAGCTGGTGGTCAGCGACGGGGCCGTGGAGAAGCACGTCAGCAATATCTTCCTGAAGCTGGGCCTGTCGCAGAGTGAGGGGGACCACCGGCGAGTTCTGGCCGTTCTCACCTATCTGAACTCGTGATGGCCCATCCGGACCGCGATGCCATCCGGACCGCGATGGCCTCTGGGCCGTGCTGGCCTGTCTGGACCGCGATGGCCCGTCTGGACCGTGCTGGCCCCTCTCGGCCGTGATGGCCTGACAGGGTGCCGGCGGCGGGCCGGCCGGTCGCGTTTCCCGGGATGCGGGATGGCCGTGTGCCAGAACGGGAAGTGAAAACCGGGGAACGAGCCGGGAGCGTCTTCGAAGAAGCCTGGGGGCGGGACATCGTGACATGTCAGGGCGACGGGCCGTCTCGTCATGCCGTCCATCATGCGAATGGCCGCGGGAAGGCGACCCTAAGCGACGTAGGGTTGATCCTGGGAAGGTCCCTGGGACGACCATGCCCGGAGAGCAGCCTCGAAGGAGGTCCAGTTCAGTGACCAGCCAGGTCAGCAGCCCAGCGGAGCAGGCCGACGGTGCCGTCGTAGGAGAGCAGCGCAAACCGGGCGGTACGAAGGACGTCCGGCGTCTGGAACGGGTGGTCATCCGGTTCGCGGGCGACTCGGGTGACGGTATGCAGCTCACGGGTGACCGGTTCACCTCGGAGACGGCGTCGTTCGGCAACGACCTGTCGACGCTGCCGAACTTCCCGGCGGAGATCCGGGCCCCCGCCGGCACCCTGCCGGGTGTCTCGTCGTTCCAGTTGCACTTCGCCGACCACGACATCCTCACGCCCGGCGACGCGCCGAACGTCCTCGTGGCGATGAACCCGGCCGCGCTGAAGGCGAACATCGGCGACCTGCCGCGCGGCGCGGAGATCATCGTCAACACGGACGAGTTCACCAAACGGGCGATGCAGAAGGTCGGTTACGCCACCAGCCCGCTGGAGGACGGCTCGCTGGACGGCTACGGGCTGCACCCGGTGCCGCTGACCACCTTGACGGTGGAGGCGCTGAAGGACTTCGACCTCACCCGCAAGGAGGCCGAGCGCAGCAAGAACATGTTCGCGCTGGGCCTGTTGTCGTGGATGTACCACCGGCCGACCGAGGGCACGGAGAGGTTCCTGCGGACCAAGTTCGCGAACAAGCCGGAGATCGCCGAGGCCAACCTGACGGCCTTCCGCGCGGGCTGGAACTTCGGCGAGACCACGGAGGACTTCGCCGTCTCCTACGAGGTCGCCCCGGCCGCGAAGGCCTTCCCGGTGGGCACCTACCGCAACATCTCGGGGAACCTGGCCCTGGCCTACGGCCTGGTCAGCGCCTCCCGCCAGGCGGATCTGCCGCTGTTCCTCGGCTCGTACCCGATCACCCCGGCCTCGGACATCCTGCACGAGCTGTCCAAGCACAAGAACTTCGGCGTGCGGACCTTCCAGGCCGAGGACGAGATCGCCGGCATCGGCGCCGCGCTCGGGGCGGCCTTCGGCGGCTCCCTGGCGGTGACGACGACGAGCGGCCCCGGTGTGGCGCTGAAGTCGGAGACCATCGGGCTGGCCGTCTCGCTGGAGCTGCCGCTGCTGGTGATCGACATCCAGCGGGGCGGGCCGTCGACCGGTCTGCCGACCAAGACCGAGCAGGCCGACCTGTTGCAGGCGATGTTCGGCCGCAACGGCGAGGCCCCGGTGCCGATCGTCGCGCCGCGCACGCCTGCCGACTGCTTCGACGCGGCCCTGGAGGCGGCCCGGATCGCGCTGACGTACCGCACGCCGGTGCTGCTGCTGTCCGACGGCTATCTGGCCAACGGCTCCGAGCCGTGGCGGATCCCCTCGCTGGAGGAGCTGCCCGATCTGCGCGTGCGGTTCGCACAGGGCCCCAACCACACCCTGGACGACGGCACCGAGGTGTTCTGGCCCTACAAGCGCGACCCCGAGACGCTCGCCCGCCCGTGGGCCATTCCCGGCACACCGGGTCTGGAGCACCGCATCGGAGGCATCGAGAAGCAGGACGGCACGGGGAACATCTCCTACGACCCGGCCAACCACGACTACATGGTCCGCACCCGGCAGGCGAAGATCGACGGCATCGAGGTGCCCGACATCGAGGTCGACGATCCGGACGACGCGCGCCTCCTCGTCCTGGGCTGGGGTTCCACCTACGGGCCCATCACCGCGGCGGTGCGCCGGCTGCGGGTCAAGGGGGTGCCGGTGGCACAGGCCCATCTGCGCCATCTCAACCCGTTCCCGGGGAATCTCGGCGAGGTGCTGAGACGTTACGACAAGGTGGTGGTCCCGGAGATGAACCTGGGTCAGCTCGCCCTGCTGATCCGGGCGAAGTATCTGGTCGACGCCCGCTCCTACAACCAGGTCAGCGGAATGCCGTTCAAGGCGGAACAGCTCGCCGCGGCGCTGAAGGAGGCCATCGATGGCTGAGACGTCCACGAGCGGCACGGACACGATCGAGGCGCTCTCGCTCGTGCCGAAGGCCGGGGCCCGGCAGTCGATGAAGGACTTCAAGTCGGACCAGGAGGTGCGCTGGTGCCCGGGATGCGGTGACTACGCGATCCTGGCGGCCGTGCAGGGCTTCATGCCGGAGCTGGGTCTGGCCCGGGAGAACGTGGTGTTCGTGTCGGGCATCGGATGCTCCTCCCGTTTCCCGTACTACATGAACACCTACGGGATGCACTCCATCCACGGCCGGGCTCCCGCGATCGCGACCGGTCTGGCCGCCACCCGGCGTGATCTGTCCGTCTGGGTCGTCACGGGCGACGGGGACGCGCTGTCGATCGGCGGCAACCACCTCATCCACGCACTGCGCCGCAACGTCAACCTGAAGATCCTCCTCTTCAACAACCGGATCTACGGATTGACCAAGGGCCAGTACTCGCCGACATCGGAGGTCGGCAAGATCACCAAGTCGACGCCGATGGGCTCCCTGGACGCGCCGTTCAACCCCGTCTCGCTGGCGCTCGGCGCGGAGGCGTCGTTCGTGGCCCGGACCATCGACTCCGACCGCAAGCACCTCACCGGCGTGCTGCGGGAGGCCGCGGCCCACCCGGGCACCGCGCTGGTGGAGATCTACCAGAACTGCAACATCTTCAACGACGGTGCCTTCGACGCCCTCAAGGACCAGCACGGCGTCCAGGAGGCGGTGATCCGCCTGGAGCACGGGCAGCCGGTCCGGTTCGGCCCGGACGGCGGCCGGGGCGTGGTGCGCGACCCGCTTACCGGCGATCTGGAGATCGTCACCGTGACGCCCGACAACGAGGACCGCATCCTCGTCCACGACGCCCACGCGGCCTCGCCGGCCACGGCTTTCGCCCTGTCCCGGCTGGCCGACCCGGACACCCTGCACCAGACGCCCATCGGCGTCCTGCGCAGCGTCGAGCGCCCGGTGTACGAGACGCGGATGGCCGAGCAGCTCGACGCGGCCGTCGAGCAGCGCGGCAAGGGGGACCTTGCGGCCCTGCTGGCCGGCAACGACACATGGACCGTCATCGGCTGACCGTCATCGGCGGGCCGTCGCGGGCAGACCGATCCGGCGGCGCCGACGACCGACCACACGGCAGGGCGAGGGCCCGGACACACCATCCGGGCCCTCGCCCACATCACACCCCTGAACCGCCACCCCGACCGACGTCCGGCCTCTCAAGCGGCTGACGCGTCCGGCCCCGAGCGGCTGTCCCATCCGGGCGACGTCTGCCAGCGGCCGACGTCCGAGCGGTCGGCGCGGCCGGCCCGCCCGAGCGTCTGACACCGTCCGGGCCATGCCTGCCAGGCATCTGACGCGGCCGACGGCCGGTGGCCGAGCAGCCGACGCGGCCGGCCCGTAAGAGTGGCGGGCTCGGCAGGGGCCAACGGAGCAGTTGGCATGTCCGGGTCCGGGTCTGCCAAGCGGCTGACGCGGCTGGTGTCCGAGCCAGTGACGCGGCCGGGCCGCCCAGCATGTGGCACGTCCGGCGTCCGAGTGGCGGGCTCGGCCGGGCCGTGCCTTTCAGACAGCTGATGCGGCCCGGTCGTGGATTTCGGGCGGGGGTGTCAGGCCCGCCGGTCGGCCGTCGTGGCGGCTTGCTGCGCGGCCCGCTTGGTCTCGTCGTACCGCTCCCGGGCCTCCCGCACCTCGCCCATCCGTGTCTCGGTCCACAGCGCCAGCGCCCGGACCTGCTGCGCCACCTCACGGCCGAGCGCGGTGAGCGAGTAGTCGACCCGGGGCGGGATCACCGGCTTGGCGTCCCGGTGCACAAACCCGTCGCGTTCCAGGACCTGGAGGGTCTGGGCGAGCATCTTCTCGCTGACGTCCCGGCCGAAGCGCCCGACCGCCCGGCGCAGCTCGCTGAACCGGTGGGGACTGTCCAGCAGCTCGATCAGGACGAGGACGCCCCAGCGGCTGGTGACGTGTTCGAGGACGAGACGGTAGGGGCACATCGCCTCGCCGGCGTCCCGGGCCACCTTCTCCACAGCACTAACTCCCATGCCCGTACCTTACTTCAAAGTGGGTACTATCCCAGAGTTAGCGCAACTCCTAGGGTTAGCGACAGACGCACCCCCACTAGGAGTTCTCCACCATGAGCATCGTCGTCACCGGAGCCACCGGACACCTCGGCCGCCACGTCGTCAACCAGTTGCTGGAGGAGGTCCCGGCCGAGCAGATCACCGCCGTCGTGCGCGACGAGGCGAAGGCCGCCGACTTCGCGGCCCGCGGCGTACGGATCGCCGTGGCCGACTACAACAGGCCCGAGACCTTCGGCCATCTCTTCGCCGCCGGCGACAGGGTGCTGCTGATCTCCGGCAACGAGTTCGACAAGGGCCGGGTCCGACAGCACACCGTCGTCATCGACGCCGCCAAGGCGGCCGGCGTCGCCCTGCTCGCCTACACCAGCGCCCCCGGCAGCCTGACGGCCGCCCTCGCCGACGACCACCGGGCCACCGAGCAGGTACTGCTCGCCTCCGGCCTGCCCTACACGCTGCTGCGCAACGGCTGGTACCACGAGAACTACACGGAGAACCTCGCCCCGGTGCTGGCGCACGACGCCGTCGTCGCGGCGGCGGGCGAGGGCCGGATCTCCTCGGCCTCGCGCGCCGACTACGCGGCCGCCGCCGTCGCCGTGCTCACCGGCGAGGGGCACGAGAACAAGACGTACGAGCTGGGCGGCGACGAGGCGTGGAGCCTGGAGGAGTACGCGGCCGAGCTGAGCAGGCAGACCGGCAAGGAGATCGCCTACAACTCCGTGCCGGGCGAGACCCTGCTGGGCATCCTGACCGGCGCCGGAGTGCCCGAGGCGATGGCCGCGATCCTGGTCGGCGTCGACGCGTCGATCGCCAAGGGCGAGCTGGTCGTCTCCACCGGCGATCTGTCCCGCCTGGCCGGGCGGCCGATCACCCCGCTCGCGGAGGCCGTCGCCGCCGCGCTCAAGGGCTGACCGGCCGCACCGCGAGCACCGCCCATGTACTTGAGCGGGGTGCCCTGGTGGGTGTGGATGTGCATGCTGCCGGGCCGTTTGACCTGCGTGCCGGGCCAGTTGACGTTGTTCACGAAGAAGCCGGCCCGAGCGACCACCCTGCGGTACTCGGGGGAGTTGAGCAGCACGTACTCGACGTCCGCGCGAGCCCCGGTCCGCGCCCCTGCCCTGTCATGACCGTATGCCAACACGGGTATGACAGGCGGGGGCGCTCGGCGCTACCTTCGTCGAGGCGAACACGCGCGCGGATGTGAGAGGGAGGGGCCCGTGGCCAGCGAGTCGAGGGGTGAGCAGCGGACAGGTCTGCTGAACGGCTTCGCGGCGTACGGCATGTGGGGGCTCGTACCGCTGTTCTGGCCCCTGCTGAAGCCCGCCGGAGCGATGGAGATCCTCGCCCACCGGATGGTGTGGTCCCTGGCCCTCGTCGCCGTGCCGCTGCTCGTCGTACGGCGCTGGGCCTGGGCCGGGGAACTGCTGCGCCAGCCGCGCCGGCTGGGGCTGATCGCGGTCGCGGCGACGGTGATCACGGTCAACTGGGGTGTCTACATCTGGGCCGTGAACGCCGGACACGTGGTCGAGGCATCCCTCGGATACTTCATCAATCCCCTGGTCACCATCGCGATGGGCGTGCTGATCCTGAAGGAGCGGCTGCGGCCCGTGCAGTGGGTGGCGGTCGGGATCGGCTTCGCCGCGGTGGTGGTGCTGACCGTCGGTTACGGCCGCCCGCCGTGGATCTCCCTGAGCCTCGCCTTCTCCTTCGCCACGTACGGGCTGGTGAAGAAGAAGGTCAACCTCGGCGGCATCGAGTCACTGGCCGCCGAGACCGCGGTCCAGTTCCTGCCCGCGCTCGGCTATCTGCTGTGGCTGACCGCGCACGGCGGCTCCACCTTCACCGGTGGCGGCGCCGGGCACGCGGCCCTGCTCGCCGCCACCGGGGTGGTCACCGCGCTCCCCCTCGTCTGCTTCGGCGCCGCGGCGATACGGGTGCCCCTGTCGACGCTGGGGCTGTTGCAGTACCTGGCGCCCGTCTTCCAGTTCCTGCTGGGCGTCCTCTACTTCGGCGAGGCCATGCCGCCCGAGCGCTGGGCCGGGTTCGCGCTGGTGTGGCTGGCGCTGTCGCTGCTGACCTGGGACGCCCTGCGCGCCGCCCGCCGCGCGGCCCGCACCGCCCGCGCGCTCGCCGGCGAGAGCGCCGTCTCCAGCAGGACCATGACGACCGGCACGGCGAGCACCGCCCGGAAGGCACAGAGCCTCACCTCGGGAGCGGAGCCGGACCCGGAGGCCGCCAGACCGTAGCCCGCGGTCACCACCGCGATCCCGATCGCCGACCCGAACTGGGCAGGAACAGCCCGTAGGTGAGCACGGCAGGCAGGAAGCCGCCGACGATCACGCGGGCGTTGCCGTGGCGGGCGACCAGTTTCGGGGGGAGGGGCGGGGCGAGGACCGCGTCGCAGCCCATGACGACGAGCGTGAGCGCCGTCCGCAGTGAGCGGCCAGCCGCGCAGAAGGCGCCGTTGAGCCGGGGACCCGCTGCCGTCCGGTGGGGCTGTCAGTGCCGTCGGCTATAAGTGGCCGGTATGACGCAGACATCCGCACCCGGCCCCGTCCCGCTCCACTGGAAGCTGGTCATCGACGCCGCCGACCCGCATGCGCAGGCCGACTTCTGGGCCGCCGCGCTGCACTACGAGGTCGAGGACAACAGCGCCTTCATCGAACGGCTGCTGGGGCTCGGCGCGCTGCCCGGCGCGGCCACCGTCGAGCACCACGGCCGCCCCGCCTTCCGGGACCTGATCGCCGTACGGCACCCCGACGATCCGTACGACAAGGACAGCGGTACCGGGCTGGGGCGGCGGCTGCTGTTCCAGCGGGTCCCGGAACCGAAGTCCGGCAAGAACCGGCTCCACATCGACGTGCACGCGGGCGCGGGCGGACGCGAGGACGAGGTCGGCCGGCTGGAGCGACTGGGCGCGCGGGTACGGCGGCGGGTGCGGGAGAACGGCGGGGAGTGGGTGGTGATGACCGGCCCCAACACGTCTAACTACCGGTTCTGAGCATACGCGCACGTCAGCACCAACGACAGAGCCCCGCCCGGCAGTTGGCCGAACGGGGCGTTTTGCTGTCTGTGGTCAGTCGCAGAACGACGACTTCACGGCGGTCACGATCTCTGCGGCTTGGTCGTCCGTGAGGCTTGGCACGGTGCCCCCCTCATACCGGCTCTTGGCGTTGCTCTGGACGGTCGCCGCTTCCTTGCCGCCCTGAATATCTAGGCAGACGTTCCGCGCCCGATCAACGGCCCAGTCTTCCTTGGCCACTAGACCAGGGTCCACAGCCCGCAGAGCGCTTATTAGGGCTTCGGTCTGTGCAGCATCGGGCGACGGGATGCCGGACGGCTTGGACGGTTCCGGGCTCGCCTTGTCCGCGGGCTTGGCTGCCGCTGTAGCGCTCGGCTTCGGACTCTCGGCTGTTGCCTTGTCCGGCTCATCCTCGAACAGCGAGAGCACCCCGCCGAACGCGAGCACTGCCGCCCCCGTGATGATCCATGTCTTTCGCTTCACTGCTTCCCCTCCCCGATTGTTCACAAGACCACCGCTTGACTATCACGTCTCGTCCGCGCCACGTGTGCCCCTCGTGCGGATCACGTCATCCGGAGTCGGTCCGGCTCCGAGTTCTGCCGCGTGGTCCGGGCACGCGTAGAGGGTCGTACCGGGGCCGCTGTTGCTCTGAATCCAGCGGACTGCTACGGGCACGTTCGTGAGGGTGTGGCACTTGATGCACAGCGCCACGCGTCCGGCGAGGACGGTCGGGAACCCTTCCTCGGCGGTCACGCTGCCACCCGCTCTCGCGTCACGAGACTGCCGAGCGGCATGGTCGGATAGTCGTAGTCCACGCCGAGTGCGGCGAACTCGGCAGCCCACAACCGTTCACGCTGTAGGGCGGGCAGTTCCCGTGTGCGCTCGTCCTTGAAGATGGCCCGGACTTCCCGCGACGACGGACCGGTCCACGGACGGGACCAGGGCGACACGGGGGCGGGCTCGGGCTCGGGAGTCTGCGCGGCGAGGAATTCCGCGCTGTGACGTCCGGGCCGGTGGGGGACGAGGACGGAGAGCACCCAGATAAGGGCGCGGGCGATAACATCGCGCATGGTCGTGCAGCTCCTTAGCAAGCTGTCTCGGCAAGCCCCGATGGACCGGGCCTAATCGGTCTGTCGGGGCGTTTTGTTGTGTTCGGTGGATCACGCTAAGCCAACACGTCTAACTCGTCTACCTGTCTAACAGATCTGCCCGTCTAAGTCGCCCATGATTGACCCGTTGTCTACGCTCTCCCCATGCCTGAGCGCTCCCCGGACCCGCACACTCCCCGAGCCCCGTATATGCGGGTGCTGGACGCGTTGACCGGGGATATCCGGGCGGGCAAGTTCGCTCCCGGTGCGCGCATTCCGTCCGAAGCCGAGCTATGCGAGCGGCACGGCGTAGCTCGGGAGACAGCCCGCCGAGCGGTGCGCGTGCTCCGGGAACGCGGGCTCGTCGTCACTGAGTGGGGTAAGGGAACGTTCGTTGCCGGTCCCACCGAGCGGGGCGAGGACGAGCACCAGGACGACTAGTCCGGCTTCCTGGTGAGCCGTGCGAGCCACCCCGAGTAGTTCGCGAGGATGCATCGGCGCAGTGCTTCCGTTTCGGGGTCGCGCACGTCCCACGAGTGTTCGCGGGCGTGGGCTTGGTAGAGGGTGCACGCGTCGTCATCGGGCAGCCGGTTGGTTTCGCACCAGCGCAGGGACTCAAAGCGCATCGTTCCGTCTGGCGTCCAGCGTGCCCACAGTCCGTGTGTCGGCTGGTCTCGCCAGTCCCATACATGGTCGGCGTGCTCACCTCCGTGCCAGAGGGCAAGTTCGCAGCGGACGAGCCCGGACGTGCCGACTAGTTCGCGGTCACTGACTCGCCCTTGTCCGGCGAGGATCGCAAAGAGTAGGTCCACGGGCGGAACCTCGGCCGTGGCGGTGCACTGACGCATGGGGCTTCCTTGAATCGGGACAGGGAAGCCCCGCCCATGCGCCACGGGGGCAGCACACGGACGGGGCCGGGGTGGCACCCTCACCGCTTCGGGGGTAGCGGTGTCGGATCGGGTGCCAGGGACCGGCACGCGGACTGTCAGGGCAGCGTCCGCAGTGCCGGAGCTATCGCGCCCCCATGGATGCGCGCCATCGCCCGCGGGACAGATGGCACACCCCATCAGGAGTGATGCGGACGCGCGCACCGAGCAACGGCAACGAGCCTTCCGCGTTGAGCCGGTTTCGGATGCGCTCCAGGGCGGTCCAGAGCTGTTGTGGGCCGCTCTGGTGTACTTCCGGCGGGTCGGTCCACTCGGCGGACGCGCGTGCCCATGATCCGTCCGGGTGCACCAGGTAGGCCGTGCGTGTCCGCCCGCTGGTTTCGTAGCCGAGTTCCACGCCCGGTGTGGTGACTTCCAGCATGGATCTGAGTTCCCATGCGTTCGCCACGTCCACCACGGGATAGCGGCCCGTGCTCGTCTCGTCCCCGTCTGCCTCACGGGCGAGGGCGAACAGTTCGGCGAGGGCGGGCGGGTAGTCGTCGCCAGACCGGGTGACCATGAAACCCGCCATGTCCCGTTCCACCTGCCCCACCACGTCCCCGTTCCGGTCTTTCCATCCGGTGATGATCAGGGACGTGCGCGCGAGCGTTGTTGCGATGCGTCCGCCGGGTTCCAGTGCGGCGAGCACCGCGCGGAGTCCCGGACCGGGGGCGAGGGCGACCGTGCACACGATGCGGTCATACGAGCCCGGCACTTCCTCGGTGGCGTCCGCTGCGACCATCTTCGGGTGGTAGCCCATGCCCGCGAGCCGGTCCCGCGCTGCACTGACTAGGTACGGGTCCACGTCCAGACTCGTCACGTGCTCGTCCCCGAGTCGGTGACAGGCGTACGCGGTGAGCCCGCCGGCTCCGGTGCCCAAGTCCAGCAGGGACAGCCCGTCCCCGAGTCGCCCGTGTCGCAGCATGCGCACCACCAGACTCGGCATGGTGGCGGACGACGTGGGCAGTCCCTCGGGCTGGTCGCCGGGCTCGGCATCATCGGCGTGCAGCGTGCCGACCCTGGTAGTCAGGGACCGGTCCGCGTACGCGGCTTCCGCCCACGCTTCCGGGGCGCTCGGTCCGTCGTGCAGCACCCACCGGCCCGAGTCGTCCACGTCCCACCAGCGCGGGACCAGCTCGTGACGGGCGACGCGTGCCACGGGGGTGAGCCACCGTGAATCCGGGTCGGTCACCTGGTCCGCGAGGGTGCTTGCCTTGCTCTCCCAATCCATGTTGCCGAGCCTTTCAGGTCAGTACGCGGGGTCACAGGCTTCGGTGTTCGCGGGGTCACAGTCGCCCGAGTCATCCGGCGTACACGCGGCGCGAGGCGTGGGGACGCTTGCCGAGAGTTCCGCCCACGCCGTACCGCCGAGCAGATCGGCGAGCGAGGTTTCCCGGACGTTGCCCGCCGGGAAGTCGCGCGAGAGCACGCAGCCGGCTAGGTCCCCGTTCGGGAGGATGGCAGCACGTCCGCGGGTGCACCGCCCGCACATCTCATCCAGCGTCGGTTTCGCACCAGGCAGAGCGGCACGGCCCACGGCGCGCACCCGGTCCGTGTTGATGTGCTGCACGCCCATGGATTCCAGCTCGGTGCGCGCTTCGGCAACGCGCTGCCCCGGCAGAATGTCCACGATTCCGGCGCGGATCGTGACCCCGCGATTGACGGCTTCGCGGATGTGGCATCGGGTGCGGACGTAGCTGCCTTCACGCCCGGTGATCTTGTCGTGTTCGGCGGGGTCGTCGCTGTAGTAGCTCGTCCCGAGCGTCACGCCCTCGCGGGTGAACACGTCCCACCAGTCGGGGGCGACGTGGAACAGGTTGCTGTAAATCTCCACGTGCAGCCCGAGCGAGAGCCCGAGTTCCGTGAACTCCCGCCAGTGCGGGTGAACGGTCGGCTCACCGCCGATCAACTGAATCGTGCGGATGCCGAGTGCGGCAGCAGCCGTGATGACCGCGTGCCAGTCCGCGGGCGTCATCATGCCGTGGCTCGCTTGCGGGCTGGACTCGGACAGACAGTGCGTGCACGTGAGCTGACACTTACCGGTGATCTCCAGCTCAAGCGAGTTGATCCCGGCAACAGGCTTGCGGGTGGGCGGTTCAATGAGCGTGGTCACGATGGGGCGTCCTTCCGTTGTGTCGGATGGGCTGTCCGGTGATGGGCCGGACGGTGGGGTTACGCCTGGTCTTCGGGCTCACTGTTGTCGCCATACAGGCTGTCCGGGGTGTGGTGGCGAACGTGCCGGTCCGCCAACGCCCCCTGTGTCTGGTCGGGGCGGGGTTCCGGGGTCTTGCCCGTGTCCCGCCTGATGGCTGCCGCAGCGGCGGCAACAGTGTTCTTCGCCTTGCCCATTGCTCAGTTCTCCATGGGTGTGTACTGGTGCGGCCGGTCGGCTGCCAGACCGTCACGCACGACAGCCGACCGGGGTTGAGCCCCGCCCCCTGCCACAGAGCGAGTCACGGCCCCGTGCTGTCCTGGTCCGGGTCCTATGTGGCGAGGGCGGGAGTATCAGCGCGCTACGTGCACGGGTCCGCAGCGAGGGCATAGAGCGGGTGCGACAGCCCGCCGATTCGGTGGGCTATCGGCTCGGGCGACACCTGGTCGGGCTCGTGGGCGGGCAGCCGGACCGGCCAGACGGACAGGGTGTACGTACAGTCCGCATCCGGAACCTTGATGAACAGTGGATGCCCGCCCTTGATGTGCTCGCGTGCCGCGCGTTCCTCGTCGGGATCGTCGGCCCACACCCGCAGTTCCGTGAGGCAGTCGGGGACGGGTACCGAGTCCAATTCGATAGCCCAGGGCCAACGGTCGAACGCCGGGTAGTCGGCGGGGTCGGGGTCGAGCCGGTCAGCGACGCGCCGTGCCTCGCCACGGAGCCACCGGAGCACCAGCACAGGCGAAATGCTCTGGAAGGTGCCTAAGACGTACTGCACGGTCTCTCCCGTGCCATACACCGGCCCTTCCGCGCGTACCTCTGCCCAGTAGCCCGCCGGCTCCGGTCTGCTGTTCATGACGGACACCCCCGCCACATGACCCACGGGCATTCGATCACTTCGGCATAGCTGGTGTGCTCGGGATGCCCGCGCATGTGGTCGAACGCCCACGTCTGCGGCTCGGTCGGGTCCTCGCTTGGGGGTGATTTCGCGGCGCATTCGGTGTCGTCCTCGGTGAGCGTGAGGCACCGGAACGAGTACGTCAGCGGCGGGGCGTCGTCGTCCTGATCGGGTCGTAACGTCCAGTCGACGAACCGGAACGTGCGACGGGTCGCAGTGGTCACAGCAGCTCACCCCGGCTTCGTGCGTTCGCTCGGGCGGTCTCCGCACTCAGACGCTCTATGGGGTCCACGGGACGCACTTGCTCGGGCTCCGCTTCCCACTCGGTCCCGCCACCGATGGGGCGCAGTGACCAGTACGGGCCGGCGACCCCGCGGAACTCTCCAACCTGGTCACCCCGGCTGGTGTCCACCATGAGCGCGCCGGGTTTGGGAACGCGGACGGGCTCGTTTGTGGGAACGTTCTGCGCAGACACCGCCGCTCCTCTCCGTAGTGCTTCCGCTACTCGGGTGGCCTAGCGTGACCTACTGGCGCGGTGTCATCAACTTGCGGCATTTGCTCGGAGAGTTAGGAACTCTGCATGGTGAACCGAAAGGAACTCGACCCCGAGGAGTCCCCCTCAGCACGCTTCGGCCAGCGTCTACGGCAGCTTCGCGACGAACGCGGGTGGACGCAGGACGAGCTAGGGACGCGCATGGGATGCACCGGGACGCACATTTCTGCCGTCGAAACTGGTCGTCGCCCTCCAACTCAGCGCTTCGCGACGAGTGCTGACAGAGCGTTCGGAACGGGCGACATGTTCCAACGCATGGTGCACGCCCTACAGAACACGGCGTTGCTAGAGGGGTTCCCGGAGTACGTGCGGCAAGAGGTACGAGCCGCAGAGATCAGACTCTTTGAACTAGGGATCGTTCCGGGTCTGCTCCAGACACCGGAGTACGCAGCAGCTATCGCCACGGGGGCAGTACGGCGGGGCGCGATCACGGAGCAGCAGGCGGAGGAACGGCTAACTCTCCTTGCCGAGCGGCAATCGTCGCTAGCCTCGATCTTTCGTGACGGTCCGTCGGTTTCTCTGGCGGGCCGTTTCGGTCGTCCGGGCTGATCACGGGCAGGTGTATGGCCCGGCTGTCGCGTCGGGTGGGCGCCGGGTTCCACGTCTCCGGCCGGGGCGGTGCTGTTCGTAGGGACGGGAAGCTACTGG
>NZ_JBEPAP010000022.1:0-124676 GCF_040298665.1 Streptomyces sp. NPDC001508 | reverse complement strand
ACGCGTCGTCGTCATCGACTGCACCGACACCGGCGCGTCCCCGCCCACCGCCACCGAACCGACCTGAATCCGCCGGCTCGGCCGACGCTCGGCGAGCCTGGTCGGAACGGACGGCATGCCGAGAGAAATCGCAGTCATCTGCTGTGCAACCCCAAGTCGTGGATCAGGATCCGGTCCCGGAACGGCGGGCTCCAGGCTCCGAGATTACGCCACGGCCCGCCACGCAAGCACATCCCTCCGGGAAACCCACCCCGACCGAAAGCGGCCCGGAGCCCAAGGCCCCGGGCCGCCACCAACAAGGCATGACCGGGAGATTTTCACCGGGTTACGGAAGAGCTTCGGTGTCGAGCCCGGCGCTGACGGCCGGCCCCGGTCCTGCCCTCCGGCTCATGACCGATGTGCCCGTCCCCTCCTTGTTTGAGGAGTTGCACGCTCGGTGAGGAGCTGCACGATCTCCGGCCGGACCCCAGGGTGCCGGAGCACCACTGGGGTCACCCATGAACAGCGAGGACGTACGACGGTCGCGTCAGCTGATCTTGACCGGGTTGACGACGTCGGCGACGAGGACCAGGAGGGTGAAGCAGATGAAGACCCCGGCCACCACATAGGCCACCGGCATCAGTTTCGCCACGTCGAACGGGCCCGGGTCCGGGCGGCGGAGGACCTTGGCGAGGTTGCGGCGCAGTGCCTCCCACAGGGCGCCCGCGATATGTCCGCCGTCGAGCGGGAGCAGCGGGAGCATATTGAACAGGAACAGGGAGAGGTTGAAGCCCGCGACCAGCATCAGGGCCATCGCGAGCTGCTGGGTGGGCGGGATGTCCAGGGTGAAGATCTCGCCGCCGACGCGGGCCGCGCCGACCACGCCCATGGGCGAGTCGGGCTGGCGCGGTGCGCCGTCGAAGGCCGCGTTCCACAGGGCCGGGATCTTGCCGGGCAGACTCGCGATGGAGTGGGCGGCCTCGCCGATGCGGTCGCCCATCCAGGTCACGGAGTCGCCGAGGTCCTGGCGGACGATGCCGGTGGCGGCGCTGAAGCCGAGGAAGCCGGCGGTGACGTACTGGCCCTGGACGATCTGGCCGCTGGAGTCCTTCTTGGCGACCTGGTTGGTGGCGATCGTCGCGTGCAGGGTCAGTCGCTCGCCCTTGCGGTCGACGACGATCGGCACCTCCTTGCCGGGGGCGGCGCGGATGAGGTCGGACAGCTGGTTCCAGCTCTCGGTCCTGACCCCGCCGAAGGAGACGATCTTGTCGCCCGCCTTCAGGCCCGCCGCGGCGGCCGGGGACGCGGCGTCGCCCGAAGTGCAGCTGTCCCGGTTCTCGCTCTGCGCGATGACGCACTGCGAGACCGAGCTGACGGTGGTCGTCTGCTGGGAGATGCCGAAGCCCATCAGGACGGTGAGGAACAGCACGACCGCCAGTACGAGGTTCATGAAGGGGCCCGCGAACATCACGATGACCCGCTTCCACGGCTTGCGCGTGTAGAAGAGGCGGGTCTCGTCGCCCGGTTTGAGTTCCTCGAAGGCGGCCGAGCGGGCGTCCTCGATCATGCCGCGCCACGGTGAGGTGGAGCGCGCGCTGATCCGGCCGTCCTCGCCGGGCGGGAACATGCCGATCATGCGGATGTAGCCGCCGAACGGGACGGCCTTGATCCCATACTCGGTCTCGCCCTTGTGCCGGGACCAGATGGTCGGGCCGAAGCCGACCATGTACTGCGGGACGCGGATGCCGAACATCTTGGCGGTGGACAGGTGCCCCAGCTCGTGCCAGGCGATCGAGAACAGCAGGCCGACCACGAAGACGACTATGCCGAGGATCATCATCAAGGCTGTCATGCACGCGCCTCCGCGGTCGCCTTCTGTGCGGTCAGTTCGCGGGCCCGGGCCCGGGCCCAGGTCTCCGCTTCGAGGACGTCCGACACCGTGAGCGAGGTTCCCGTGCGCGGCGTGCCGTGCTCCTGAACCACCCGGGTGACGGTCTCCATGATCCCGTTGAAGGGCAGCGCGCCGCTACGGAACGCCTCGACGCACTCCTCGTTGGCCGCATTGAACACCGCCGGGGCGGTGCCCGCGAGCCGCCCCACATGCCGGGCGAGGTTCACCGACGGGAAGGCCTCGTTGTCGAGCGGGAAGAACTCCCAGGTCGAGGCCGTGCTCCAGTCGAAGGCGGGGGCGGCGTCCGGGACGCGTTCGGGCCAGCCAAGACCGATGGCGATGGGCCCGCGCATGTCGGGGGGCGTCGCCTGGGCGAGCGTGGAGCCGTCGGTGAACTCGACCATCGAGTGGACGTAGGACTGCGGGTGCACGACGACCTCGATGCGCTCGAAGGGGATGTCGTACAGCAGATGCGCCTCGATGACCTCAAGACCCTTGTTGACCAGGGTCGCGGAGTTGATCGTGATCACCGGGCCCATGGCCCAGGTGGGGTGGGCGAGGGCGTCGTCGACGGTGACGTCCGCGAGTTCGGCTCTGGTGCGGCCGCGGAAGGGGCCGCCGGACGCCGTGACGACGAGTTTGCGCACATCGGCGCGGGTGCCGGCGGCGAGCGCCTGGAAGAGCGCCGCGTGCTCGGAGTCGACGGGGATGATCTGCCCCGGCTTGGCGAGCGCCTTGACCAGCGGGCCGCCGACGATGAGCGACTCCTTGTTGGCGAGCGCGAGGGTGTGGCCCGCCTCCAGGGCGGCGAGGGTCGGTGCGAGGCCGATGGAGCCGGTGATGCCGTTGAGGACGGTGTGGCAGTCGGAGGCGGCGGCCTGGGTGGCCGCGTCGGGTCCGGCGAGGATCTCGGGGACCGGTTCGCCCGCGCCGTACTGCGCGGCGAGGGCCTCGCGCAGCGCCGGTACGGCCTCCTCGCGGGCCACCGCGACGGTCTTCACCCGGAGCCGACGGGCCTGCTCGGCCAGGAGGGACACCCGGCCGCCGTTGGCGGACAGGGCGGTGACCCGGAAGCGGTCGGGGTTGCGCAGGACGAGGTCGATGGCCTGGGTGCCGATGGACCCGGTGGAGCCGAGGATCACCACGTCCTTCGGCCCGTCTCCCGCGCGGGGGTCGTGGACGAGGTGCGGGTCGGCGAGGGGCGCCGGACTGGCGGGGCTGTCGGTCATCCCCCCATTGTTGCCGCAAGCGGTGCCCGGGAGGACAGCGCGTCCCTCGGGCGGGTGCCATGTCTGGGCTTGGTGGTGAAGGGACCGAAATCCTCCTTTGTGAAACAGCCGTGAAGATCATGTGATAACACTGCTGTTCTCAACGACTTCCCGGGGGGATTTCCCATGCGTTTTCGCGCCACCCTGCCCGCGGCCCTCGCGGGCGCCGCGCTGCTCACCGGCACCCTGCTCAGCACCCCGGCCCAGGCGGCCGGCGGTGTGACGATCAGCCATGTCTGGTTCGACAGCCCGGGCTCGGACAACGGGTCCAACGCGAGCCTGAACGGCGAATGGGTGCAGCTCAAGAACACCAGCCGTTCGGCGGTGTCCCTGAAGGGCTGGATCCTCAAAGACGCCTCCAACCACAAGTACGTCTTCCCGAACGTGCGGATCGGCGCGGGCAAGAGCCTGAAGGTGCACACCGGCAAGGGCACGGACACCGCCGCGCACAAGTACCAGAACCGCCGCGCGTACGTGTGGAACAACACCAGCGACACCGCCACCCTCACCAGGGCGAGCGGCGCGAAGGTCGACTCCTGCTCCTGGACGAGGCGGGATCCGAGCGACAAGTGGTGCTGACCGGCGGCCGACGGGGGGCACCGGCGGCATCTGACGGGTCCGGTCTGCACCCGACGCGGGGGACCGGTCAGCGCCTGACCGGTCCCGTCAGCATCTGAGCGGGCGGCCGGCCGTCACCTGACGGTCGGCCGCCCGGCCGTCACCTGATGGGCCGGTGCACGTTCTGCCGGCTGCTGGGGCCGGGTGCCGCGTCCGCGATCCAGGGGCCGTCTCCGGACGGGTCGACGACCCCCTGCTCCAGCCATGTGTAGACACCGCCGAGGACGCCCTTGACGACCTTGCGGTCGAGGTCGTCGGTGTTGGACCACAGCCGGCCGAACAGCTCGTCGACCCGGATGCGGGCCTGCCGGCAGAAGGCGTCGGCGAGCTGGTAGGCCTCGCGCCCGTGGTCGCCCTGGCTGCGCAGCAGTTCGGCCCGGACGCAGGCCGCGCTCATCGCGAACAGCTCCGCGCCGATGTCCACGACCCGGCCGAGGAAGCCCTGCTTGGTCTCCATCCGGCCCTGCCAGCGGGACATGGCGTAGAAGGTGGAGCGGGCCAGCTTGCGGGCATGCCGCTCGACGTAGCGCAGATGCCCGGAGAGATCCACCTCGCGGTTGAACTCACCATAGGAGGAGGGCAGTTGCCCGGGTCCGGCGACCAACCGGGGCAGCCACCTGGCGTAGAAGGCGCCGGCGTTCGCGCCCGCCCTCGCCTTGTCCGACAGGGTCTTGTCGGGGTCGATGAGGTCACCGGCGACCGCGAGATGGGCGTCGACGGCCTCGCGCGCGATCAGCAGGTGCATGATCTCGGTGGAGCCCTCGAAGATCCGGTTGATGCGCAGGTCACGCAGCATTTGTTCGGCGGGGACCGCCCGTTCGCCGCGGGCCTTCAGCGAGGCGGCGGTCTCGAAGCCTCGGCCGCCGCGGATCTGGACCAGCTCGTCGGCCATCCGCCAGGCCATCTCGGAGCCGTACAGCTTGGCGAGGGCGGCCTCGATGCGGATGTCGTTGCTGCTCTCGTCGGCCATCTGCGAGGACAGGTCGACGACGGCCTCCAGGGCGAACGTCGTGGCGGCGATGAAGCTGATCTTCGAGCCGACCGCCTCGTGCAGCGCGACCGGCTTGCCCCACTGTTCCCGGGCCGCCGACCACTCGCGCGCGATCTTCAGGCACCACTTGCCGGCGCCGACGCACATCGCGGGCAGCGACAGCCGGCCGGTGTTCAGGGTGGTCAGCGCGATCTTCAGGCCGGCGCCCTCCGGGCCGATCCGGTTGGCGGCCGGCACCCGCACCCGGTGGAAGCGGGTGACGCCGTTCTCGATGCCCCGCAGGCCCATGAAGGCGTTGCGGTTCTCGACGGTGATGCCCTCGGAGGACGCCTCGACCACGAAGGCCGTGATGCCGCCCTTGTGGCCCTCGGACCTCGGCACCCGGGCCATGACGACGAGGAGGTCGGCGACCACGCCGTTGGTGGTCCACAGCTTCACCCCGTCGAGGATGTAGTCTCCCCCACTCTCGGCTCCGCTCGACCGGGAGGGGCCCCCACCCTCCGGCACGGCGGAGGTGGCCAGGCGCGCGGGGTCGGAGCCGACGTCCGGCTCGGTCAGCAGGAACGCCGAGATGTCGGTGCGGGCGCAGCGCGGCAGGAAGGTGTCCTTCTGCTCCTGGGTGCCGAAGAGTTTCAGCGGCTGCGGTACGCCGATGGACTGGTGGGCGGAGAGCAGGGCGCCGATCGCCGGGCTGGCCGAGCCGACCAGGGCGAGGGCCTTGTTGTAGTAGACCTGGGTGAGGCCGAGGCCGCCGTACTTGGTGTCGATCTTCATGCCGAGGGCGCCGATCTCCTTGAGGCCGTCGACGACCTCGTCGGGTATCTGCGCCTCGCGCTCGACACGGGCCGGGTCGATCTTCGTCTCGCAGAAGTCGCGGAGCTTGGCGAGGAACTCCTCGCCGCGCTGGACGTCGTCGTCGGCCGGGTGGGGGTGGGGGTGGACCAGGTCGAGGCGGAAGCGGCCGAGGAACAGTTCCTTGGCGAAGCTGGGCTTGCGCCAGTCCTGTTCCCGGGCGGCCTCCGCGACCCGCCGGGCCTCGCGCTCGGTGACCGTGGGTTTGCTGGAGGGGGCGGACATGAGGCTCACCTCGCCGCGAAGAGGGATGTGGAGGACCGTTCGTTACCGACCAGTGCTACTGGATCGTTGGTACCCGAAACGGGCCGCGCCCACCAGTCCTCGCGCACCCCTCGCACGCCCGGCGGGGCACTCGGCGCGGGCCCCGGCCCGGGGGCGCGGGCACGGTTTCCCGTTGGTGCGTCGTTACGCCGTCCGGGGGACGGTTCATGACACCGGCCCACTCTCGCCCCTCGGTGAACAGGTTGTCGAAGCGCTTCGACACCTATGGACTCCCCGTCTGTGCCGAGGTTAGTGTGGAATACACCCTCGCTCGCCCCTGTCGGACGTGCGCATTGTCGAAGCGCTTCACCAAGCTTGGAGAGCCGGATGGTCACTCTCGCCGAGGTCGCCCAGCACGCCGGAGTCTCGGCGAGCACCGTGAGCTATGTCCTCAGCGGCAAGCGGTCCATCTCCGCCGCCACCCGGCAGCGGGTCGAGGAGAGCATCCGGCAACTCGGCTACCACCCCAACGCGGGCGCCCGTGCCCTGGCCAGCAGCCGGTCCAACATCATCGCGCTGATGGTTCCGCTGCGCACCGACATGTATGTGCCGGTGATGATGGAGATCGCCATCGCGGTGGCCACCACGGCCCGCACCCACGGGTACGACGTCCTGCTGCTCACCGGCGAGGAGGGCCCGGACGCGGTGCGCCGGGTCACCGGCAGCGGGCTCGCCGACGCGATGATCCTGATGGACGTCGAGCTGGAGGACGAGCGGCTGCCGCTGCTGCGCGGCACGGACCAGCCGTCCGTGCTGATCGGGCTGCCCGCCGACACCGGTGGTCTGACCTGCGTCGACCTCGACTTCGGGGCGACGGGCGCGCTCTGCGTCGAGCACCTGGCGCGGCTCGGACACCGTGACATCGCCGTCATCGGCGAGGCCCCCGCCGTCTACGAGCGGCACACCGGCTTCGCCGAGCGCACCCTCGACGGACTCCGCTCCCGCGCCCGGGAGCTGGGACTGCGGGTGCTGCACCGGCCGTGCGAGGGCGGATACGACGCGATGGCCCTCACCCTGGCCCGGATCTTCGACGAACGCCCGGGCACCACCGGGTTCGTCGTGCAGAACGAGGCGGCCGTCGAGCCGCTGCTCGCCCTGCTGCGGCAGCAGGGCCGGGCCGTGCCCGAGGATGTGTCGGTGGTCGCCGTCTGCCCGGACCAGGTGGCCGTCCAGGCCTCGGTGCGGCTCACGTCGGTCGCCATCCCCGCGCAGGACATGGGCCGGTACGCGGTGGAACACCTGGTCGCCAAGCTGCACGGCCGCGGGAGCGACGACGTCGTGCTGATCGCGCCCGAGCTGACGGTGCGGGCAAGCACGGGTCCGGCGCCCGCCGCACCCTGACCCGCACCGCACGGACCCGCATCGCACGCAGGCGATGCCCCGGCGCTGACCGTGGTGATGACGGCCGAGGGTCCCGGCACCGGAAGGCATCGGTGCCGGGACCCTCAGGGACGACGATCGCGCGTCACGCACGACTTTATATGGAAACGGTTCCCATTAGCCAGTGGCCGGCGGGATCAAAGCGCGAGGCCGGTGAGGACGAGAACCCGCTCGTAGGTGTAGTCGTCCATCGCGAACTTCACGCCCTCACGGCCGACGCCCGACTGCTTGGCGCCGCCGTAGGGCATCTGGTCGGCACGGTAGGAGGGGACGTCACCGATCACGACGCCGCCGACCTCCAGCGCGCGGTGGGCACGGAAGGCGGCCTGCACGTCATGGGTGAACACACCCGTCTGGAGGCCGTACTTGGAGTCGTTGGCCGCCGCGAAGGCCGCGGTCTCCCCCGCCGCCTTCTGCACGGTGAGGACCGGGCCGAAGACCTCCTCGCAGGCGATCGTCACATCGGCCGGCACATCGGTCAGGACGGTCGGCGCGTACGCGGCGCCCTCGCGCTTGCCGCCGGTCAGCAGCCGCGCGCCCGCCGTGACCGCCTCGTCGACCCACGCCTCCACGCGCCGGGCCGCGTCCTCGCTGACCAGCGGGCCGACATCGGTCTTCTCGTCCGAGGGGTCGCCGGTGACCTGGGCCTCGACGGCGGCGACGATGCGCGGCAGCAGCCGGTCGTACACCGCGGCGTCCGCGATGACCCGCTGCACGGAGATGCAGGACTGGCCGCCCTGGTAGTTGGAGAAGGTCGCGATGCGCTGCGCGGCCCAGTCGAGGTCGGCGTCGCTCGCGTAGTCGGCGAGGACCACCGCCGCGCCGTTGCCGCCCAGCTCCAGCGTGCAGTGCTTGCGCGGCACCGAGTCCATGATCGCGTAGCCGACCTTCTCGGAACCGGTGAAGGAGATGACCGGCAGCCGCTCGTCCTGGACCAGGGCGGGCATCCGGTCGTTGGGGACCGGGAGGATGCTCCAGGCACCCGCGGGCAGCTCGGTCTCGGCCAGCAGCTCGCCGATGACCAGGCCGGACAGCGGGGTCGCCGGGGCGGGCTTGAGGATGATCGGTACGCCGGCGGCGATCGCCGGGGCGATCTTGTGGGCGCACAGGTTCAGCGGGAAGTTGAACGGTGCGATGCCGAGCACGACGCCCTTCGGGAAGCGCCGGATGAGCGCCAGGCGGCCCTGGCCGCCGGCGTCCGTGTCGAGCCGCTGGGCCTCGCCGCCGTTGAACCGGCGTGCCTCCTCGGCGGCGAGCCGGAACACGGAGACGGCCCGGCCGACCTCGCCGCGCGCCCACTTGACCGGCTTGCCGTTCTCGGCGGAGATCAGCCGGGCTATCTCCTCGGTCCGCTCGACCAGGCGCCTGCTGACGTGGTCGAGGGCGGCGGCCCGGACGTGGGCCGGGGTGGCGGCGAACTCGTCCCGCACGGCGTACGCGGCGGCCACGGCCTCCTCGACCTGGGCGTCCGTCGGTACGCCGACCTTGCCGACGAGCCGGCCGTCCCACGGGGAGGTGACGTCGAAGGTGTCCTCGCCGGTGACCTGGCGGCCGGCGAGCCAGAAGGCGTGGGTGGAAGTCATCTGAGAGTCCCGGCCCTTCCGCGTTGGGGGTGTTCCTTGCTTTCGTGCTCCACCGTAGGACGACGCCGACCCGAGGTCGCTTGTCCGAGCCGTACCAGTTCGGACCCGCGTTTCTACGCTTTGTCGTAGCAGCCGGCGCCCGTCCGGGCCCGGCACCTGACTTTCCACGCCCGGGCCCTGGACTCCGGCGCCCGTAGGCGGTGGCCGGGACCGGGGGCGGTGGTCAGGACCGGGGGCAGTGGTCGAGACCGAGGTCCGGTGGTCAGGAGCGGGGCCGACAATCGGGACCGGCGGTCAGGACCGGGGCCAGTGGTCACCAGCGGGACCGGTGATCGGGACTGGGACCGGGACTGGGACCGGGACCGGTGGTCGAGACCGTGGCCAGTGACCGTGACCGTGGCCGGTGATCGGGACCGGCGTCGGCCTTGCGGCGGCCGGGGTCCGGTGGCCGGGACCGGGGCCGGCGGTCGGCGGTCGGCGGTCGGAACCAGGGCCGGTGACCGGAGGCGGTCGTCGGGACTGGGGGAAGTGGTCGAGACCAAGGTCCGGTGGTGAGGACCGGGGCCGTCGATCGGGACCGGCGTCGGACTGTTGGCGGTCCCAGGGGCAGTGGTTGGGGCCGGGGCCGGTGAGCGGGACCGGGCCCAGTGATTGGGACCGGCGTCGTACTTTTGGCGGTTCCAGGGGCAGTGGTCGAGACCGAGGTCCGGTGATCGGGACCGGGCCCAGTGATTGGGACCGGCGTCGGACTGTTGGCGGTTCCAGGGGCGGTGGCGCTGGTAGGTGTTAGTCCTGGGCTGTGGTTTTCAGGGAGAGCCACAGTTCCATTCGGGTGTCCGGGTCGTCCAGGGAGCGGCCCAGGATCTCCTCGACCCGCCGCATCCGGTACCGCAGCGTGTGCCGGTGCACGCCCAGGTCGGCCGCCGCCGCGTCCCACTGCCCGTGCCGCGACAGCCACGCCCGCAGCGAGGCCACCAGATCGCCGCGGCCGGTCGCGTCGTGCTCGTACAGCGGTCGCAGCAGCCCGTCCGCGAACGCCCGCACCGCGTCGTCCGCGAGCAGCGCCAGCACGGATCCCGAGGCCAGCTGATCGTGCTCCACCAGCACCCGGCCGCGCCGCCGCGCCACCGACAGCGCCTGCTCGGCCTGCTTGTAGGCGGCTGCGGCCGCGATCGGCCCGGCGGGCGCCGACAGGCCCACGACCAGCTCGTCCTCCTCCACGGCCGCCGGCTCGGGCACGGCACGGGCCGCCTCCAGTGCCATCGCGTACCGTATGCCGGCCGCCGCGGCGGCGCCCCCGTCGGCGGCGAGCACCACCAGCCGCTCCCCCTCGGGCACCACCAGGACGGCCTCCCCGGAGCGCGCCGCGGCGGACTCCACGGACTCCGCGAGCCCGGCCAGCCGGTCGCCGTCCGCGTCCACGGCGGCGAGCGCGGCGACCGAGCCCGGCTTGGTCAGGGGCACGCGCGCGTGCCCGTCGGCGTGCGCCCGCGCGGCCGTTCCGGAGGCCGACTCGGCGACGATCAGCCGGAACGGCGCGTCGAGGAGCCCGTCGTACAGGTCCCCCGCGACGGCCCGGGCGTGGTCCGGCTGCCCGGCGAGCAGCATGCGCAGCACGGCCCCGCCGATCCGCTGCTCCGCCGCGTGCAGCGAGCGGGAGCGTTCGGTGGTGAGGGTGAGCAGGGCGATGGCGGAGTGCACCGCGTACCGTTCGGCGGTGCCGAGGGGCGCGGCGGTGCCCACGGCGAGGGCGCCCCGCGGGCGCCGCCCGGTGCCGAGCGTGTGCAGTTCGACCCGGTCCTCGTGGTCCGGACCGCCGACCACCGACGAGGCGGGCGCGGGCCGGTCCCGCAGCCGCTCCACGTCCGCGGTGAGCCGGGCGGCCCGCCGCCCCGCCCACTCGGGCGCGGTGGCGACCACCGCGCCCGAGGCGTCGTACAGCGCGGCCCAGCCGTCGACCTGCGCGGCGAGCGCGCTGAGCAGTCCCTCGGGGCCGGTGTTCAGGGCCTGCCGGGTCAGTTCCCGCTGGGCGGCGAACCCGGCGGTCACCGACCGGTACTGGTCGGCGGCGATCGCGGCGGACACGGCCTTGCTGATCGCGAGGAACGGGGTGCGGCGCGGCACCTCGAGCAGCGGCAGCCCTTCCTGTGCGGCCGCGTCGACGAGGGCCTTGGGGATCTCCTCGTAGTTGACGCCGACGGCGAAGCCGAGCCCGACGACCCCGGCGCCCGCCAGCCGCCGCACATACCGGCGCATCGCCTCGGGGTCCTCCGCGTCCAGCTTCAGCGCGGTGATCAGCAGCAGTTCCCCGCCCTCCATGTACGGCACGGGGTCGGCCAGCTCGCTGACGTGCGCCCAGCGGACGGGCACGTCGAGGCGGTCCTCGCCCGCGCGCACGGTGAGTTTGAGCGCGGAGTGGTGGACGAGCGAGGCGAGCGTCGGGGGCATAGGGCCTTCAGGTCAGTGGCAGTCGAGTGACATCGGACGATCATGCGGAGATCGGGCGATCATTGTGATCTTTTGGCCGCCGCGTATGAACAGCCTATGCCGATTCTGCCTGACCGTACGGTCGGCCCTTGATCCGATGGACGTACCGGCCGCTCGTCCCCGACGCTCCTCAGCCGCGGAGGTCCACCAGCAACGGCGGGGCGTGCTCGCCCCGCACCGTCGTCAGGGACAGCACCGCGTGCCCCGGCGGCAGCGCGTGCGCCAGCTCCGAGGCGGACCAGCGCTCCCGCTCGACCTGCCGGACGGTGACGGCCCGCGCGGTCGGCGCCTTGCCGGTGATCACCCGGCGCACCATGTGCACGGCCTTGCCCGCCGGGGTCTCGGCGATGATCTGCCGGTCGGTCACGTCACGCGCCTCGGTCCACTCCTTGCCCCACACCTCGGCGAAGTCCTGACCGTCCCAGGGCGTCAGCCCGGACAGCGCCATCCGGCAGCCCACCGACCCGAGCAGCGGACCGCGCAGCGGCCGGGGCACGTCGTCCAGGGTGCGCAGGGTGAGCACGGCCCCGGCGTTGCCCGACCGCAGCCGCTGGATGCCGCGCACCGCCTCCGGGGTCACCACGCCCGTGGCGTCGTCCAGGACCAGGCAGGCGAACAGCGACCGGTCCTCCCGTACCGCGACGCTCGCCGTGAACTGGGCGAGCACCAGCCGGGCCAGGAGCCGCGAGGCGTCCGCGTGCCCGCGCTCGGGCAGATCGATGCGGACCCGTACGGGGTGGTCGAGGGCCTTGAGCGAGAACGGCCGGGATCCGCCCGAGGTGTCGAAGAACCCGGCGAAGGCGGGCCGGTCGAGCAGCGCGATCCGGTCGGCGAGCACCGCGCCCACATCGCCGGGGTGCCCCAGTTGCCGCTCCCGCGCGTCGAGTTCGCGCAGCAGCGACTCCTGTCCGGTCTCCTGCACGGCCTTGCGCAGCGCGGCCAGCGGCCCCGGCGTGCCGTCGAGCAGCCGGCGCAGCTCCGGTACGGAGGGGAAGCGGCCGTGCACCGCGCGGAACGGGCCGAGCAGTTGGGCGAGGACGGTGGTGGAGCGGCGGCTGTCACTGCCGGGGTGCGGGTCGGCGAGGTCGCCGACCAGGGCCTCGGCGAGGATGGCCGCGGCCTCGTCCGGGTCGCCGGTGCCGCCGTACAGGTCCAGGTCGTAGACCGAGTCGGGGTGGGCGACCCGTACGACGACGTCGTAGGCGTCGGCCGGGCCGAGTCCGGCGCCCGCCGCGCCGACCACCACGACGCAGGCGCGGCCGGCGAGCGCGTGCAGGCACAGCGACTCGGCGAGCGGGCGCACGATGCCGCCGGTCTTGCCGGCGCCGGCCGGGCCCACGGCCAGCAGCGAGGTGCCCAGCAGTTCGGGCCCGAGGGCGAGGCCGCTGCCGCGGTACTGGTACGGGTTGCGCGGATCGTCGGCGGTCGTGCCGAGCCGCACCTGCCCGGTGATCAGGTCGTGCCGCGCCTGCCGCCCCGGCAGGTCGCGCGCGCCGGACGGGTGCGGGCAGGCGGCGGCGCCGTGCTCGACCACGGCGGCCGAGAAGGCGGTCAGGCTGTGCCGGCCGCTGTGCACGCCCTGCCAGGCGCGGGCGATCCGGGCCAGGTCGACGTCCCGCATCAGCCCGGCCCTGGCCTCCGCGCCGAGCCGTTCGGCGGCGTCCACCGCTCCGGCGGCCCGCAGTTGGGGCCACTGCGCGGGGTCCTCCTCGGGAGCGGGCGGTCGCTCGGCGACCGGGACGGCCCGGCTCCAGGCGGGCGGGCCGAAGCGGCGCCAGACCTCGCCCCAGCGGCCGAGTCTGCCCACGACGAGCATGATGGCGACGGCGATCAGGGTGTAGTAGCCGTACCAGAGGATCGCGTTCCCGACGCGGTTGTCGCTGTGCCGCCAGGAGCCCGGGGTGAACAGTTCGAGTGGCAGCACCCACCAGCCACCGAGGTAGCCGTTCCACAGCAGCGACCAGACGAGCCAGCCCACCAGGAACGCGATCAACGCCCCGCTCAGCAGTTGGCGTGCCGGGGTCTGTTCGGGCTCCTCAGCGGGGCGCGGCCGGTGTCCGAAGCGCCAGACGCCGGGTGGTACGTCGGGGCGGGGTGCGCGCAGCCAGGACAGGAACGCCGAACCGTCCGGCCGCGGCGGCACCCCCGGTGGCAGGGTGGGGCGCGGGGGCAGCGCGGGGCCCTCCCGCGGCACCGGGGAGCCGTCCTGTGGCACCGCCGGACGCGGTACGGGATTCGCGTGTGTGCCGCGCGCGTCCTGCGTCCCGTCGCTGTCCATCGCCCTTGCCCCCTGACCAGCCGTTCCGACCACCATCAGCGAGCCAATCTAACGCCCTTGCAAGGGGAGTTCACCGCTTACGCGGCCGAGGCCCGGGACCTCGGGTCCGGCCCGCCATGTCCACCGCGGACAACCGCGTCCCGTGACAACGCCCACATGGAGCATGCCCACCGTCCTGCCTCGGCCCTAGCCTGCG
Source organism: Streptomyces sp. NPDC001508 (assembly GCF_040298665.1). Lineage (NCBI taxonomy): Bacteria > Bacillati > Actinomycetota > Actinomycetes > Kitasatosporales > Streptomycetaceae > Streptomyces > Streptomyces sp. NPDC001508. The sequence continues at coordinate 110,889 of NZ_JBEPAP010000022.1, read as the reverse complement.
AAGAAAGAAGGCAAGCGTCCGCAAACGCACCGCCCGGCACCGCCCGGCAGACCGCCCGGTACGCAAGATCATCAGGGAGCCCCCATGTCCGCACTTCCGCAGGAGCGTCGCGTCGTCACCGCCATCCCCGGCCCGAAGTCGCAGGAACTGCAGGCCCGCCGTTCCGCCGCGGTCGCCCAGGGCGTGGGTTCCGTGCTGCCGGTGTTCGTCACCCGCGCGAGCGGGGGCGTCATCGAGGACGTCGACGGCAACAGCCTCATCGACTTCGGTTCCGGCATCGCCGTGACCTCCGTCGGCGCCTCCGCGGAGGCCGTGGTGCGCCGCGCCTCCGCCCAGCTCGCCGACTTCACCCACACCTGTTTCATGGTCACCCCGTACGAGGGTTACGTGGCCGTCGCCGAGGCGCTGGCCGAGCTGACCCCGGGTGACCACGCCAAGAAGTCCGCGCTGTTCAACAGCGGCGCCGAGGCCGTCGAGAACGCGGTCAAGATCGCTCGCGCGTACACCAAGCGGCAGGCGGTCGTCGTGTTCGACCACGGCTACCACGGCCGGACCAATCTGACCATGGCGCTGACCGCGAAGAACATGCCGTACAAGCACGGCTTCGGCCCGTTCGCCCCCGAGGTCTACCGTGTCCCCGTCGCCTACGGCTACCGCTGGCCGACCGGCCCGCAGAACGCGGGTCCGGAGGCCGCCGCGCAGGCCATCGACGAGATGTCCAAGCAGGTCGGCGCGGACAACATCGCCGCGATCATCATCGAGCCGGTGCTCGGCGAGGGCGGCTTCATCGAGCCGGCGAAGGGCTTCCTGCCCGCGATCCGCCGGTTCGCGGCCGACAACGGCATCGTCTTCGTCGCCGACGAGATCCAGTCCGGCTTCTGCCGCACCGGCCAGTGGTTCGCCTGCGAGGACGAGGGCGTCGTGCCCGACCTGATCACCACCGCCAAGGGCATCGCGGGCGGTCTCCCGCTGGCCGCCGTCACCGGCCGCGCCGAGATCATGGACGCGGCGCACCCGGGCGGCCTCGGCGGCACCTACGGCGGCAACCCGGTCGCCTGCGCCGCCGCGCTCGGCGCCATCGAGACGATGAAGGAGCTGGACCTCAACGCCAGGGCGAAGGACATCGAGTCGGTCATGAAGGGCCGACTGACTGCCATGGCCGAGAAGTTCGACATCATCGGCGACGTCCGCGGACGCGGCGCCATGATCGCCATCGAGCTGGTCAAGGACCGCGCCACCAAGGAGCCGAACCCGGAGGCGACCGCCGCACTCGCGCGGGCCTGCCACCAGGAGGGCCTGCTGGTCCTGACCTGTGGCACCTACGGCAACGTGCTGCGCTTCCTGCCCCCGCTGGTGATCGGCGAGGACCTGCTGACCGAGGGTCTCGACATCATCGAGCAGGCGTTCACGCGCATCTGATCCGGCCGGCGGCGCCATCGACGCACCCAGCGAACGCCCAGCTCAGGCACGGGTTCCGCGGCATATGAGCCGCATCGGCCCCGGCCCTGTCGCCCGTCGCGGCGCCGGGGCCGGGGCCGCGGCCGCGGCCGTCAGGCCGTGTGAAGAAGGTGTGCGAGGTGGATGACGGGGGGCCGTTCGGTCTGTCTCAGGGCCGTCCTCTCCCGTAGATTCTCACCGGATGAGAGATACACCCCGCCCACAGGGGACTGTGGGCGATCCCAGGCCGGGGCCTCCCCAGCTTCGACCTGGTCGTGCCCTCGCGCACACACCCGGGGCCCTGGGCCCCGGTTCTCCTCACCGATCGGACGGTCGCTCGCCCCAAACCCCCCGGGGCGCGCGGCGTTCCGATCCGGTCGGCCGCCTCGGAACTACCCCCCCTGTTCCGGGGCGGCCGACCTCCTTCCTCCTTCCTGCGGGCCTCCCGGCCCTGCTCCTCGCCCTGATCACCTGGCAGGTCGTGGCCGACGGCCCGCTGGTGCGCGCGGACGAGCGGCTGAGCCGGGCCCTGCGGCACCCGGACCGGCTCTCCGGACTCCTCTCCGATCTCGGCAATGTCCAGGTCGCGGTCCCGGTGCTCGCGGCCGTCCTCGTGGCGGTGTCCTGGCGGACCCGCCGGGCGGGCGCGCAGCGCTGGTGGGCGGCGCCCGCCGCGGCGGCCGTGCTGATGCTCCTCGTGCCGGCGCTTGTCGTGCCCCTGAAGGACTGGACCGCCCGCCCCGGCACGCCGGCCGTGCCGCCGGGGCTCGGCTACTACCCCTCGGGCCACACCGTCACCGCCGCCGTCGCCTACGGTGCCGCGACGCTGCTCCTGCTGCCCCTGCTGAGGGGTGCCCGTGCCCGCCGCACCCTGGTCCTCGGCTGCGCCGCCGTGAATCTCGCGGTCGGCTTCGGTCTGGTGCGGCACGGCTACCACTGGCCGCTGGACGTGCTGGCCGGCTGGTGCCTGGGCGCCCTGCTGCTGTGGGTGCTGTGGCGGCTCGCCCGCCGGGGCGACGGCCCGGTCAGCCGAAGCAGGAGTCGAAGGCCTTCTGGAACTCCCGGTTCCCGAACCGGTCCCAGTTGATGGACCACGTCATCAGACCGCGCGGTGCGGGCCAGGTGCCGCGGGGGGCGCAGGCGCCGACGCCGTACCCACCGTGCATGTAGAGGTGACCTCGGTGGTGCCGGTGCGGAAGGTGGTGGTCAGGCGCTGCCAGTCGGGGGCGGACTGGGTCCAGGTGGAGACGTCGGTGGTGCCGGTGCCGGCGGCGCCGAGGTAGACGTAGGCGCCGCGGACGCAGCCGGACAGGGTGTACTGCGCGTCCGGCCGCACGGTCACGGTCTGCGCGCACTGGGCGTGGTCGCTGCCGGCCGGGGTCGCCCGCAGCGCCGCGGCGCCGCTGTGCACGGGTGAGCCGACGGCCGTGCCCGCGGTGCAGGTCCAGCCGTCCAGGACTCGAAGCCGCCGTTGCGGGCGAGGTCCGCGTCGGCCGCATGGGCGGCCGACGAGCACGGTGATCGCGGGTACGGCCAGCAGGGCGGCCGTGAGCGCGGCGAGGGGGGCTGGTGCGATGGGGGCGGTCCGCAAGTGCCTCCGGACCGGGGACGGGAGGGCGGAACGCGCCCAACTTGCCCCAGAGTTGTCAGGACCTCCGGCGGTGGGCGGGCCGCCCGCTACCCGTCGCGGTGCACCACCGCCCCCGCCGCCGCCTCGTGCATCGCCAGTTCCAGCAGCGCCGGGTCGGTGAGCGTCCCGGAGCCGTCCGGAGCCACCAGCCAGCGCACCCCGCGGGTCGCCCGGCCGGGGTACGGCACCACGATCCAGGTGCCCTTCCCGGCCGTGCGGATGCCGGTGCCGAGCCAGCGCGCGGCGGTGCCCGGCGGCACGAAGAAGCCCACCCGGTTGTCCCCGAAGTCGACCAGTACCGGGCCGGGTTGATCGAGGACACGGGTGAGTACGTCGAGCGTCGGAAAGCCGAGCCGGCCGGGCAGGATGAGCACGTCCCAGGCCTTGCCTGCGGGCAGCAGCGCGATCCCGTGGGGGCTGCGCTCCCATTCCCAGCGGCAGGACTCGGGGTCCGGTGCGACGGATGCCAGCCACTCCACGGCCGTCTTCGCCCCAGTCATCGCAAGACCTCCCTCTGTCGTGAACACCGATGGCGTCACGAGGGAGACAGCGGACTCCGCCGAGCATTACGCAGATTCCCCACCCCATCCCGAGTGAACTGGATCACACCCCCGACAAGGCCCCGAAGCGGCGCGGAGAACTGAGCGAACACCCCCACCCGCAGACAACCGACCGCCCACAACGGCCCGGCCCGGCGAAGCGGCCAGTGCTGTGGCCGGAAAGGTTTGCCGGAAAGCTCGCGGCGTCCGGTGCGGTGCATCGCAAGGCGGAGCATCTCCCGCGTACTGGATGTACTCGGGTGATGCGACAACGCGGCGTGGGGGCACCTCCCGGCCGAAGGCTGGGGGAGTGCCGTGCCGGGCGTCGCGAGCTGGTGAACCTTTCCGGTCGCAGCACTAGCTGTCGAAGCCCAGCCCCAACCGGTCCAGCGCGCGCAGCCACACGTTGCGGCGCCCGGCGTGGCTGTCCGCGCGGGCCAGCGACCACTTGGTGAGCGCGATGCCGGTCCAGGCGAACGGCTCGGGCGGGAACGGCACCGGCTTCCTGCGGACCATCTCCAGCGCGGTGCGCTCCGTGCGCTCCCCGGCCAGCAGGTCCAGCATCACATCGGCGCCGAACCGGGTGGCGCCGACACCGAGGCCGGTGAAGCCCGCCGCGTACGCCACCTTTCCCTGGTGGGCGGTGCCGAAGAACGCCGAGAAGCGGGAGCAGGTGTCGATCGCGCCACCCCACGCGTGGGTGAAACGGACGCCCGCCAGCTGCGGGAAGCAGGTGAAGAAGTGCCCGGCGAGCTTGGCGTACGTCTGCGGGCGGTGGTCGTACTCGGCCCGCACCCGGCCGCCGTACGGGTAGATCGCGTCGTAGCCGCCCCACAGGATCCGGTTGTCCGCGGTCAGCCGGAAGTAGTGGAACTGGTTGGCGCTGTCGGCGAGGCCCTGCCGGCCCCGCCAGCCGATCGACGCCAGCTGTCCGGGCGTCAGCGGCTCCGTCATCAGGGCGTAGTCGTAGACCGGGACGGTGTAGGCGCGCACCCTTCGGACCAGGTTCGGGAAGACGTTGGTGCCGAGCGCGATGTGCCGGGCGCGGATCGCGCCGTACGGGGTGCGCACCGCCATCTGGGCGCCGTACGGCCGCAGGGTCAGCGCGGGCGTGTGCTCGTACACCCGGACCCCGAGCCCCAGGCAGGCGCGCTTGAGGCCCCAGGCCAGCTTGGCGGGGTGCAGTACGGCCACGCCCCGGCGGTCCCACAGGCCCGCCCGGAAGGTCGGCGAGTCGACCTGTTCCCGGACCGCGTCGGCGTCCAGGAAATCGATGCCGTCGGCGAGGCCCTTGTCGCCCAGTTCCCGGTGCCAGTCCCGCAGTTCCTCGGCCTGGTAGGGCTCGGTGGCGACGTCGATCTCGCCGGTGCGCTCGAACTCGCAGTCCAGGGAGTAGCGGGCGACCGCCTTCTCGATCTCGTCGAGATTGCGGGCGCCCAGCTCCTCCAGCCGGTGGATCTCGTCCGGCCAGCGGGTCAGGCCGTTGCTCAGCCCGTGGGTGAGGGAGGCGGCGCAGAAGCCGCCGTTGCGGCCCGAGGCGGCCCAGCCCGCCTCGTGGCCCTCGACCAGCACCACGTCCCGGCCCGGATCGCGCTCCTTGGCGATGAGTGCGGTCCACAGCCCGCTGTAGCCGCCGCCGACCACCAGCAGGTCGCAGGTCTCGGTGCCGGTGAGGGCGGGCTCGGGACGGGGCCTGCCGGGGTCGTCCAGCCAGTACGGGACCGGCTGGGCATCGGAAAGGGACGCGGTCCACTGGTGGGTACGGCTCATGGCGCTCGGGGCCATGATGTCAACTCCCTACGAAATTCTGGGTGTTCCGCGAGGGCTTTATGCCCTCTGCCTGTTGCGGCGGTTGCCGATGAGCATGGAGACCAGGACGAACAGTACGGCGATCAGGAACATGGCCGTACCGATGACATTGATCTGAACGGGCGTTCCGCGCTGCGCCGAGCCCCACACGAACATGGGGAAGGTGACCGTCGAGCCCGCGTTGAAATTGGTGATGATGAAGTCGTCGAAGGAGAGCGCGAAGGACAGCAGCGCACCCGCGGCAATCCCGGGGGCCGCGATGGGCAGCGTGACCCGGACGAAGGTCTGCACGGGCCCCGCGTACAGGTCGCGGGCGGCCTCCTCCAGACGCGGGTCCATCGACATCACCCGGGCCTTGACCGCGGTGACGACGAAGCTGAGGCAGAACATGATGTGGGCGATCAGGATCGTCCAGAACCCCAGCTGCGCGCCCATGTTGAGGAAGAGGGTGAGCAGCGACGCCGCCATGACGACCTCGGGCATGGCCATGGGCAGGAAGATCAGCGAGCTGACGGCGCCGCGGGCACGGAAGCGGTAGCGGACCAGTGCGAAGGCGATCATCGTGCCGAGGGCGGTGGCGCCGACCGTCGCCCACACGGCGATCTGGAGGCTGAGGGAGAGCGAGCCGCACATGTCGGCGACGCCGCACGGGTCCTTCCAGGCGTCCGTGGAGAACTGCTGCCAGGCGTAGTTGAAGCGCCCGTTCGGCTTGTTGAACGAGAACACCGTGACGATGACGTTCGGCAGCAGCAGATAGCCGAGGGTCAGCAGCCCGGCGATCACGACGAGATGGCGCTTGAGCCAGTTGACGAAGGGCATTTAGACCAGATCCTCCGTCCCGGACCGGCGAATGTAGAAGGTGACCATGAAAAGGATCGCGGCCATCAGGATGAAGGAGAGCGCCGCGGCCGTCGGATAGTCGAGGATCCGCAGGAACTGCGTCTGGATGACGTTGCCGATCATGCGGGTGTCGGTGGAGCCGAGGAGTTCGGCGTTGACGTAGTCGCCGGCCGCCGGGATGAAGGTCAGCAGGGTGCCGGAGACCACGCCCGGCATGGACAGCGGGAAGGTCACCTTGCGGAAGGTGGTGAAGGGCCTGGCGTACAGGTCGCCGGCCGCCTCGTGCAGCCGGCCGTCGATGCGTTCCAGCGAGGTGTACAGCGGCAGGATCATGAACGGCAGGAAGTTGTACGTCAGACCGCACACCACCGCCAGCGGTGTGGCCAGCACCCGGTCCCCCGCGGTCCAGCCGAGCCAGTTCGTGACGTCCAGCACGTGCAGCGAGTCGAGCGCGCCGACGACCGGCCCGCTGTCCGCGAGGATCGTCTTCCAGGCGAGCGTGCGGATCAGGAAGCTGGTGAAGAACGGCGCGATCACCAGGACCATGATCAGGTTCCGCCAGCGGCCCGCGCGGAAGGCGATCAGATACGCCAGCGGATAGCCGAGCAGCAGGCACAGCACGGTCGCCGCGGCGGCGTAGAACACCGAGCGCAAAAACTGCGGCCAGTACGCGCCGAGCGCGTCCCAGTAGGTGGCGAAGTGCCAGGTGACCTTGTAGCCGTCCTCCAGGGAACCCGTCTGCACGGACGTGGACGCCTGGTAGACCATGGGCAGCGCGAAGAAGATCACGAGCCAGAGCATGCCGGGCAGCAGCAGCCAGTACGGCGTCCAGCGACCGCGCTTGCGCGGGGCCTTCCGCTCGGTCGCGGTGGGGCTTGGAGGCGGCGGCGCCTCGGTGAGCGTCGACATCGCTACGCGGCCCCTTCCTCGACGGTCTCCACGCCGGCGGAGCCCGTCGTCCCGGCAAGCAGGGACTGGGCCGCGTCCAGACCGAACGTGTGGGCGGGGCTCCAGTGCAGGACCACCTCGGCGCCGGGCACGAGCCGGCCGTCCCGCTCGACGTTCTGGACGTACACCGCGAGTTCGGGGCATACGGGGCTGTCCACGACGTACTGCGTGGAGACGCCGATGAAACTGGCGTCCGCGATCCTGCCGGTGATGTGGTTGCGGCCCTCGGGGATCTCGCCCGCGTCGTCGATGTGTGTGAGGGAGATCTTCTCCGGGCGGATGCCGACCAGCACCTTGTCGCCGGTCCGCGCCGAGGCGGAACATCGTGCCTCGGGCAGCACCAGCTTTTCGCCGCCCGCCTTGAGGACGATGTCGCCGCCGCCCCGGGTGTCCACCTCGGCCTCGATGAGGTTGGAGGTGCCGAGGAAGTTGGCCACGAACGTGGTCTGCGGGTTCTCGTACAGGTCGGCGGGCGAGCCGAGTTGTTCGACGCGGCCCGCATTCATCACCGCGACCGTGTCGGCCATGGTCATGGCCTCCTCCTGGTCATGGGTGACATGGATGAAGGTGATGCCGACCTCGGTCTGGATCCGCTTCAGCTCCAGCTGCATCTGGCGGCGCAGCTTGAGGTCGAGGGCGCCCAGCGGCTCGTCCAGGAGCAGCACCTTGGGGTGGTTGATCAGGGCGCGGGCCACGGCCACGCGCTGCTGCTGGCCGCCGGAGAGCTGGTGCGGCTTCTTGCGCGCCTGCTCGCCCAGCTGCACCAGGTCGAGCATCTCCTCGACCTGCTTCTTCACCGACTTGATGCCGCGTCTGCGCAGGCCGAAGGCGACGTTCTCGAAGATGTCCAGGTGCGGGAAGAGGGCGTAGGACTGGAAGACGGTGTTCACCGGCCGCTTGTAGGGCGGCAGATGGGTCACCTCCTGCTCGCCGAGGCGCACACTGCCCGAGGTCGGCTCCTCCAGGCCCGCGATCATGCGCAGGGTGGTGGTCTTGCCGCAGCCCGAGGCGCCGAGCAGGGCGAAGAAGGAGCCCTGCGGCACGGTCAGGTCCAGCGGGTGCACGGCGGTGAAGGAGTCGTAGGTCTTGCCGATCCCCACGAGGCGGACGTCGCCGCTGCTGTCTGTGGTGTTCATCCTTGTCACGCCCCTGTGAGCTTCGCGAACTTACCTTCGTAGGCCGTCTCTTCCTGCTGCGTCAGCATGCGGAAGGCATGGCCCCTGGCCTGCATGGCCTTGTCGGGCAGGATCAGCGGGTTGTCCGCCGCGGACTTGTCGATCTTCTCCAGATAGGGCTTCGTGCCGTCGACGGGAGACACGTAGTTGATGTAGGCGGCGAGCGCCGCGGCCTCCTGCGGCTGGTAGTAGAAGTCGATCAGCCGCTCGGCGTTCGTCTTGTGCCGCGCCTTGTTCGGGATCAGGAAGTTGTCGGTCGCCGTGATGTAGCCGTGGGCCGGGAGGACGTAGTCGACGTCCGGGTTGTCGGCCTGGAGCTGGATGATGTCGCCGCCCCAGGCCACGCAGGCGGCCAGGTCGCCCTTGGTGAGGTCCGCCGTGTAGTCGTTTCCGGTGAAGCGCCGTATCTGGCCCTTGTCGACGGCCTTCTGCAGCCGGGCGACCACCGCGTCGAAGTCGTCGTCGGTGAACTTCCTCGGGTCCTTGCCCATGTCGAGCATGGTCATGCCGATGCTGTCGCGCATCTCCGACAGAAAGCCGACCCGTCCCTTGAGCTTGGGGTTGTCGAGCAGGTCGGAGATCGACTTCACCTCGATGCCGTCAAGTGCCTTCTTGTTGAACGCGATGACGGTCGAGATGCCCTGAAAGGGGTAGGAGTAGGCGTGTCCCGGGTCCCAGTCGGGGTCGCGGAACTGGGGCGACAGGTTGGTGAAGGCATGGGGCAGGTTGGCCGGGTCCAGCTTCTGGACCCAGCCCAGGCGGATCAACCGGGCGGCCAGCCATTCGGTGAGGACGATCAGATCGCGCCCGGTGTCCTGGCCCGCGGCGAGCTGCGGTTTGATCTTGCCGAAGAACTCGTTGTTGTCGTTGATGTCCTCGGTGTACTTCACCTTGATGCCGGTGCGCCGGGCGAACGCGTCGAGCGTCGGATGGGTCTTTCCGCTGTCGTCGACGTCCATGTACTCGGGCCAGTTGGAGAAGTTGACAACCTTCTCCCGCTCCGAGCGGTCCTCGGCGGATGTGCCGCCCTGCGTCTTGCCCGCCGCGGGAATCCCGCAGGCGCTCAGCGTCGCGAGTCCGCCCACCGCGAGCGCGCCGCCCGCGGAGGTGCGCAGCAGCGAACGGCGGGACAGGGCGGCCCTGCCGTTGCGGAAGCTGCGCCGCATGGCGGCCACTTGGGCCGGGCTGGGGCGGTCGGGCTCGTACTGCTCCATGCGCATGGTGCCCTTTCGGGAGGGATGGTGCGGCCGGCCGTGGTCGGCGGCCGGACCTGTCGGCTCTATCGGTCCCCGAAGATCGTGCGGTGCCAGTCCTTCCTCGCGACCGCCGTGTTGTCGAACATGACATGCTTCACCTGCGTGTACTCCTCGAACGAGTACGCGGACATGTCCTTGCCGAAGCCGGACTGCTTGAATCCCCCGTGCGGCATCTCGCTGATGATCGGGATGTGGTCGTTGACCCAGACACAGCCCGCCTTGATCTCACGGGTCGCCCGGTTCGCCCGGTAGACGTCCCGGCTCCACGCGGAGGCGGCGAGGCCGTACGGGGTGTCGTTGGCCAGCCGGATCCCCTCGTCGTCACCGTCGAACGGCAGGACGACCAGCACCGGACCGAAGATCTCGGACTGGACGACCTCGCTGTCCTGGGGCGCGTCGGCGATCAGGGTGGGCCGATAGTACGCGCCGTCGGCCAGATCACCCAGGGGGGCCGCACCGCCGGTCACCACGCGCGCGTAGCCGCGGGCCCGGTCGACGAAGCCGGCCACCCGGTCGCGCTGGGCGTGCGAGATCAGCGGGCCGAGATCGGTACCGGGGGCGAACGGGTCGCCGAGCCGGACGCTCTCCATCAGGGCGGCGGTCTTCTCCACGAACGCCTCGTACAGCGGGCGCTGCACGTACGCGCGCGTGGCGGCCGTGCAGTCCTGCCCGGTGTTGATGAGAGCACCGGCGACCGCGCCGTTGGCGGCGGCGTCGAGGTCGGCGTCGTCGAAGACGACGAAGGGCGCCTTGCCGCCGAGTTCCAGGTGGACGCGTTTGACGGTGGCGGTGGCGATCTCGGCGACACGCCTGCCGACCGCCGTGGAACCCGTGAAGGAGGTCATCGCCACATCGGGATGACCGACCAGGCGCTCCCCCGCCTCCCTGCCGGTGCCGGTGACGATGTTGACGACGCCGTCCGGGATGCCCGCGGCGGTCGCGGCCTCGGCGAACAGCAGCGAGGTCAGCGGGGTCGGTTCGGCGGGCTTGAGCACGATGGTGTTGCCCGCGGCGATCGCCGGCAGGATCTTCCAGGCCGCCATCTGGAGCGGGTAGTTCCAGGGGGCGATGGAGCCGACGACACCGATGGGCTCCCGGCGGACGTACGACGTGTGGTCGCCGGAGTACTCGCCGGCGGACTGTCCCTGCAGATGCCGGGCGGCGCCCGCGAAGAACGCCGTGTTGTCGATGGTCCCGGGCACGTCGAACTCACGGGTCAGCTTGAGCGGCTTGCCGCACTGCAGGCACTCGGCGCGGGCGAACTCCTCGGCGCGGTCCGCGAGGACGGCGGCGAACCGGTGCAGGGCGTCGGAGCGCTCGCCCGGGGTCGCGGCGGCCCAGGCCGGGAAGGCCGCGCGGGCGGCGGCGACCGCGGCGTCCACGTCCTCGGGGCCGGCCAGTTCATAGCGGTACACGTCCGTGCCGGTGGCCGGATCGACCACGCGGTGGGTACGGCCCGACGTCCCCTTCGTCAGACGTCCGGCGACGTACTGCGCCCCGTCCGCGAAGCGCTCCTGTGCCGGAAATCGTTCCGGGGTGACGGTGCCCGGTTTGTCCATGTCGCTCTCCTCCGCCGTCGCCCCGTCCGGAGGGCGGGTGGCGTAGCTCCGGCTCGATGTGAGTGCCGATCCTGACAGAGGGAAGGGACTCCAACAAGTGATTCCGTTGTTGCCTTTTGGTTACGCGACGGAATCTGTCGACCAGCGGTCGAGTCGGCCTCGGGTGCCGAGGACGGAGTGCTCCCGTACCGAGGACGGGCTGTCAGTGGTGCCTGCCACACTGGCGTGCATGGCGATGATCGATTCGGTGGAGACGCTGATCAGGGAGGTCCGCGCGGGGGCGCGCGTGAAGTACCTGCACTTCTGGGGGCACCGGCCGAGAGCGGACGGGCGGCTCGGAGCGAGCTGTCTCAGCCAGTGGTGGCCCTCACCGTTCATGGTGGACGCGGTGGAGTACGCGACGGCCGAACACTGGATGATGGCCGAGAAGGCGAGACTCTTCGGGGACGCGGAGGCGGAGCGCCGGGTGCTGGCCGCGGGGCACCCCTCGCAGGCCAAGAAGGCGGGGCGGCTGGTGCGGGGCTTCGACGAGGGGGTGTGGGAGCGGGAGCGCTTCCGGATCGTGGTCGAGGGCAGCGTGCACAAGTTCGGCGCGCATGCCGGTCTGCGGGAGTTCCTGCTGAACACCGGGGAGCGCGTCCTGGTGGAGGCGAGCCCGGTGGACCGTGTGTGGGGCATCGGCCTCACGGCGGACGACGAGGCGGCCACCGACCCCGCCCGCTGGCGCGGCCCGAACCTCCTGGGCTTCGCCTTGATGAGCGCCCGCGATCGGCTCGCATCCGGCAACTGAACCCACGTCCCGAAGGCCGTCGGGCGCGGGTCCCGGCGGGGTGCCCCGTCCTCGGTTCAGCCACCGTGTGCCGGTCGTCCGTGTGTCGGCGTGAGCGACGCACGCGCGAGTGACGACACGGGGCCGCGCGAGCCGCGCGGCAGGGGCAGGCTCGCACGAACCACGGAGCAGGGGCAGGCTCGCACGAACCACGCCGTAGAGGCGGGCCCGCGCGAGCCGTGTCGTGGGGGCCGGGTGGGTCAGACGGGTCAGGTGGACGTGGCGATGATGAAGGCGAGCAGGACGAGGGCGAGGACGATGCCGGTCGCGCCGCAGATGATGCCCGCCAGGGCCTGGCCGGGGTTTGTCGCCTCGCCGCGGCGGGCCCTGCCGCGGCCGATCGCGCCGAAGATCACGGCCAGCGCGCCCAGCAGGATCGCCACCGGCCACATACAGAAGCCGATCGCCGCCAGGATGCCCAGCACCAATCCGGCCGTGCCCAGCCCGTTGCTCGGTATCGGCTGCATGCCGGACCAGCCGTAGTGGCCGGGGCCGGCGGCGGGCGGCGCGGGGTAGCCGTAGCCCGCGGGACCGCCCGGGTAGCCGTACGGAACCTGGCCGGGGCCGCCGGGTGCGATGGGCGGCGGCGGAACCGGCGCCCCCTGCGGCTGCGCGGCGGGCGGTGCGAAGAGGGCGCCCGCCGGGGACTCCTGACGCGGCGGGGCGAACGGATTGTCCGAGCCGCCCATGGACGACGCCGCCGCCCCTGGCGCGGCGAACGGGTTCGACGGTGGGGCCGCCGACGGGGTACCGGAGGGCCCGGCCCAGGGCGGCGCCGCACTCGCCTCCGGGAACGAGACGACCGTCTGCTGATCGTGAACGGAGGGCGGCACCTGTTGGCCGTGGTCCGAGGGCGGCACCTGCTGATCGTGGGCCGAGGGCGGCACCTGTTGGCCGTGGTCCGAGGGCGGCACCTGCTGGCCGTGGGACGAGGGCGGCACCTGCTGGCCGTGGGACGAGGGCGGCACCTGCTGGCCGTGGGACGAGGGCGGCACCTGGTAGGGCGGCGTGCCGGGGCCGCCCGCGACGACCGTGTCTCCGGGCCCGCTCGCCAGGGCGCCGGGTGCGGGGGCGGCGTCCGCCGGAGCCGCCCACGGGTCCGCGCCCGGCCGGGGCGTGGCGGTGCCGGACCCCGGTGCGGCGGCGTCCGCCGGGGTGGCCGCGGGCGCCCGCTCGATGGGCGGGGCCCACGGCGCGGTGGCCGTCTCTCGGGTCGCGGACGACGCAGGACCCGGGGCGGATCCGGCGCCCGCGTCCCACGGCCCCGCGGTGGCACCGGCCGGCTCGGGCCAGACCCCCGTGGCCGGAGCCGTGGACCCGGGCGCGGGCCCGGACCGGGGATCCGAACCGGCCGGAGCCGTGGACCCGGGCGCGGGCCCGGACCGGGGATCCGAACCGGCCGGTGCCGGCCAGGACACCACGTCCGCGTCACCGTCGACGGCCGCGCCTCCACCCGTGCCCCCACCGCCCGCAACGCCACCATCCGCGGCCGCGCCGTCGGCGGCGGGCGCGCCAAGTGTCGTGGACGGGGTGTCGGGCGAGGCAGCGTGGCCGGGTGTCGCTCCGCTCTCCGCGGCGTTCCGCGGTGCCTCGTCGGACATGTCGCACGGTCCCCTCTCATCGGCGTGCTGACATGTTACGGGCAGGCCGGTGCCGCCCCGGGCACGGCTTACGATGACCCCCGAGTCACCGATCAGCCGATCACCCGCGCCCGGGCCCCGGTCCGCCGGCGCCCTTCCCGGGGAGGGATCTCTTGACCGACAGCGCCGCACCCGCCGACCGCGACCTGCGGGCCTTCATCGCCGAACTGCCCAAGGCCGAACTGCACGTCCACCACGTCGGCTCCGCCTCCCCGCGCATCGTCTCGGAACTCGCCGCCCGCCACGCCGACTCCAAGGTCCCCGCCGACCGGGCGGCGCTGGCCGAGTACTTCACCTTCACGGACTTCGCCCACTTCATCGACGTGTATCTGTCCGTCGTCGACCTCGTACGGACCCCGGAGGACGTCCGCCTCCTCACCTACGAGGTGGCCCGCGACCTGGCCCGGCAGCAGGTGCGGTACGCCGAGCTGACCATCACGCCGTTCTCCTCGACCCGCCGCGGCATCGACGCGCGTGCCTTCATGGACGCGATCGAGGACGCCCGCAAGGCGGCCGAGGCCGAGTTCGGGACGGTGCTGCGCTGGTGCTTCGACATCCCCGGCGAGGCGGGCCTCGATGCCGCGGAGGAGACGGTCCGGCTCGCCACCGACGACCGGCTGCGCCCGGAGGGCCTGGTCTCCTTCGGGCTCGGCGGACCCGAGATCGGCGTGCCCCGGCCGCAGTTCAAGCCGTACTTCGACCGGGCCGTCGCCGCCGGGCTGCGCTCCGTGCCGCACGCCGGTGAGACGACCGGCCCCGAGACGGTCTGGGACGCGCTGACCGAACTGCGCGCCGAGCGGATCGGGCACGGCACCAGTTCGGCCCGCGATCCCAAGCTGCTCGCGCACCTCGCCGACCACCGCATCCCACTGGAGGTCTGCCCGACCTCCAACATCGCCACCCGCGCGGTCCGCACCCTCGACGAGCACCCGATCAGGGAGTTCGTCGAGGCCGGCGTCGTGGTCACCGTCAACTCGGACGACCCGCCGATGTTCGGTACCGACCTGAACAACGAGTACGCGGTGGCCGCCCGGCTGCTCGGCCTCGACGAGCGCGGCCTCGCCGACCTCGCCAAGAACGCGGTGGAGGCGTCCTTCCTCGACCCGGCGGGCAAGGCCCGGATCGCCGCCGAGATCGACACCTGTACAGCAAAGTGGCTCGCCCGCTGAACCCATCGCGCGGTGTTCATCCGCACAATGGGGTCCATGCAGACCGTGACCGCCGTCGCGCACCGCGGCGACCCCTATCGCTTCCGTGAGAACACGATCGACTCGCTGCGTTCCGCGCTCCGGCGGGGCGCGGACGCGGTCGAGATCGACGTACGGCTCACCCGTGACGGCGTACCCGTGCTGCTGCACGACGCGACGCTGGAGCGGCTGTGGGGGCAGGACCGGCCGCTCGGCTCGCTGTCCGCCGCCGAGGTGCGCAAACTCACCGCGGGCGGCGTGCCGACGCTGGAGGAGGCACTGGCCGCGACGGACGACAGCCGGGTGATGGTCGACCTGCCGGGCCTGGCCGGACGCCGGGCCGCGCGGCGGATCGTGGAGGTCGTCCACGCGGCCGGGGCGCGGGACCGGGTCTACTACTGCGCGGGCGCGCAGGCGATGCTGGCCGTCCGCGCCGCCGACCCGGCCGCCGAGATCGCCCTGACCTGGACGACGCTCGCGCCGCCGCGGCCCGCCCTGCTGGCGGCGGTGGGCCCGCGCTGGCTCAACTACCGCTTCAGCCTGGTCGGCCGGGACCTCGCCGCCCGCGTCCACCACGGCGGTCATCTGCTGTCCGTATGGACCCCCGACACACGCCGCGCCATGCGCCGCCTCCTCGACCTGGGCGTCGACTCGATCACCACGAACCGCGTCGACGCCCTCTGCACCCTCCGCCAGGGCTGAGCGCTCCCGGCCGTCCGACCCGGCTCACGGGGAGAGAACCCTTGGTCAGTAATTGCGGAATTCCATGACATACAAGTAAATTTCCAGCCGCCGTTTCGAGATGTCACCGGCGGACGGGGGCGAAGGATGAGCACGGCCGTACGCGCAGGGGGCCCGCGCGGGGAAGGGCGTCCCCGTCCATGACCGATCGCACGACGCGTTCCGGGGCCGTGATCCGTGGCTTTCGCGTGGGTGACGGTCCGCAGGTGGTGGAGGCGTGGCGCCTGAGCGCACCGGCCGACCCGATCACGGCGGACCGCTTCCGCTCCCTGGTACTGCTCGACGCCAACTTCGATCCGGCGGGGCTTCGCATCGCGGTCGACGGCCGGCGTGTCGTCGGCGCGGCCTACGCGGTGCGCCGGCTGACGCCGCTGACCGGCACCGACCTGGAGCCGCAGCAGGGCTGGATCCCGTTCTTCTTCGTCGACCCGGCCGCCCGCGGGCGCGGCCTCGGCCGCCGGCTGCTGACCGACGCTCTCGACTGGCTGCACGGCCACGGCCGCACCCGGGTGGACTTCTCCTCGTACACCCCGCACTACGTCCTGCCCGGCCTGGACGCCGAGGCGTACCCGGAGGCGGCCGGGCTCCTTGAGTCGCTTGGCTTTCGCACGCTGTACGAGGCGGCGGCGATGGACCGCGGCCTGGTCGGCTACCGCTTCCCCGCCGACGCGGCGCGCCGTCTGGCCGAACTGACGGCGCACGGCCACCGGTTCGGCACGCCGTCCGACGACGACCTGGTGGATCTGGTGGCGCTCGCCGGGCAGCACTTCAGCCCGGACTGGGCGCGCGCGATCCGGGAGTGTCTGGCCGCGGGCACGCCGCTCGACCGGCTCGTCGTCGCCCGGGACCCCACGGGCCGCCTGGTGGGCTGGGCGATGCACGGCGCGTACGAGTCGGTGGACGAGCGGTTCGGCCCGTTCGGTGTGCTGGAGGACAGGCGCGGCACGGGATACGGCAAGGTCCTGCTGCACCTGGTCCTGGAGCGGATGCGGGCGCGCGGCGCGCACTCGGCGTGGTTCCTGTGGACGGGTGAGCGGTCCCCGGCGGGCCATCTGTACCGCGACGCCGGTTTCCGCACGACCCGGCTGTTCCGCGTGCTGCGCCGGGAGGCCGCCCGATGACGCCGAGGCGCCGCACCGGCGGCCTGAGCCGGCGTCACTTCGCGCTCGCGCTCCCCTCGGCGCTGCTCGCCTCCGGGTGCGCCGCGCCGCACCGGGGCAGCGGACGCCCCGGGGATCCGATCGTCCTCACCCTGCTCTCCCACTACGCGAGCGGCGCGCTCAAGAAGGCCCTTCAGGACCCGGTCGACGAGTGGAACGCCACGCACGAGCGGGTCAAGGTGCGCACGACGGCGGTCGAGTTCACGGATCTGCTGACCACGTTCATGGTCCGGCAGGCCGCGGGCCAGGGCGCCGACATCGTCCATCCGTACTGCCTGTGGAACGGCCAGCTGGTCCGGGCCGGTGTGCTGCGGCCGGCTCCGTCCGGGCACGCCGCGGAGATCAGGCGCGGCTACAGCAAGGCCGCGGTCGGCGCTTCGTCGGTGGGCGGCACGGTCTACGGCTACCCCACCGAGGCGCAGACGTACGCCCTCTACTACAACAAGCGGCTGCTGCGCGAGGCCGGTGTCGACGGGCCTCCGCGCACCTGGCGGGAGTTGGAGGAGACGGCCTACCGCACCACCAGGCGGGACCGGTACGGCAACACGCTGGTCCAGGGTTTCGGTCTTTCGACCTACGATGACTCCACCACCGTCGGCCAGACGCTCGCCCTGCTGAGCACGGCCGGCGGAAGGTTCGTCGCCGCGGACGGCAGGCGCACCGCCATCGACTCGCCGGCCGGCCGGGCCGTGTTCGACCTGGAGCACCGCCTCGTCGGCAGGGGCGCGAGCGCCCCCGGCGTCAACGTCTACAGGGCGTTCCCGTCCGGGCAGGTGGCCATGGTGGTCGGCGCCGGCTGGTGGACCGGGACCCTGAAGGCCCTGATGGGCGAGGACTACCGCGATGTGGGCGTCGCGCCCGTGCCCGTCCCCGCCGCGGGCGCCGAACCGGCCACGCTCTGCACGGGGTTCCTGCTGGGCGTCAACACGGCCAGTGAACACCCGCGTGAGGCCTGGGAGTTCCTGCGCTGGCTCAACGCCGAGAAGGTGAGCGTGAAGAACGCCGCGAAGGGCGCGACGGCGACCCGGATGAGCCTGCTGCAGGTGTCGGTCGGCTCGCTGACCGGCCGCGCCGACGACATGCGGGCCCTCCTGGGCGGCGGCGCAGGGCCAGAGGCGCACACAGGTGCAGGCGCGGGGGCACGCGCAGGCGGTGAAGGCAGCAGCGTCGGCCCGGGCCGCGATCCGAATCTGCGCCCGTTCCTGGAGGCGCTGGCGTACGCGGTGCCCGAGCCGAACGTGCCGGGCGCGCAGCAGGCCAAGTCGCTGCTGCGCAAGAACATCGAGGCGCTCTGGACCGGTCAGCAGTCGGTCGACGAGGCGCTGCGCACCACCCGCCGGCAGGTCGACCAGGAGGTGTCGCGCTCATGGTGAACGCTCTGGTGCCGGAGACGACCGAGCGGGCGTACGGCAGACGGTCCGCGCCGTCCGCCGTCGACGGCCGCGCCCGCGCCCGGCGCCGCCAGGCCGTCGTCGCCTATCTCTTCCTCGCGCCGACGCTGCTGTTCTTCGCCGTGTTCCTGATGCTTCCGCTCGGCTTCGCGCTGCTGCTGTCGCTGTCCCGCTGGGCCGGGTTCGACCTCGGTGCCATCGATCCGGTCGGTCTGGACAACTTCACCGGCCTGTTCGCGGACGGATCGACGTTCCTGGCGCCGGTCCTCACCAACACGCTGCTGTTCGCCCTCGGCACCGTGGCCCTCGCGCTCGCGGGTTCCGTGCTCGTGGCCACCTGTATCGACAGACTGCGGTTCCAGGGGCTGTGGCGCACCCTGTACTTTCTGCCGATCGTCACGACCGTCGTCGCCGTCGGCAACGTATGGAAGTACATGTACGAGCCGGGCGGCCTGGTCAACGGCGTCCTCAACGCCCTGGGGTTCGGCTCGGTGGCGTTCCTCCAGGACCCGGACACCGCGCTGCCCTCCGTCGTGCTCGTACAGGCCTGGGCCTCGCTCGGCACGGCGATCCTCGTCCTGACCGCCGGGCTGAAGTCCGTTCCCGAGTCGTACTACGAGGCCGCCGCGCTCGACGGCGCCGGGCCCGTCACCGTCTTCTGGAGGATCACCCTGCCGTTGCTGCGGCCGTCCCTGCTGCTCGTGTGCGTCACCCAGTTCATCACCGGCCTCCAGTCGTTCGCGCTGATCATCGTGATGACCAGGGGCGGGCCGGGCGACGCGACCGATGTGGCCGCGCTGGAGATGTACCGGCAGGCCTTCTCGTACGGCGACTGGGGCGCGGCAAGCGCCGCCGCCTTCGTGCTGTTCGCCGTGGTCCTCGTGGTCACCCTGGGGCAGTTGTGGATCTTCCGGCGCGGCGGGGAGGACGCGTGATCCGCCGCCGGTTCCCGTGGCTGTCGTATCTGGTGGTGGGGACCGGCGCCGTGCTCACGGTGGTGCCGTTCCTCGACATGGTGATGACGTCGTTCAAGGGGCCGGGCGAGTCCGGCACATTGCCGTACCGGTTCCTGCCGAAGGCGTTCGACCTGTCCAACTACCGGGCGGCCATCGAGCAGCTCGACCTGCCGGTGCTCTTCCGCAACAGCGTCGTCGCCACCGCCGTGATCACCGGGTCGGTGCTGCTCACCTCGTCGCTGGCCGGCTACGCGCTCGCCAAACTCCGCTTCCCCGGGCGGGACTTCGTCTTCCGGCTCGTGCTGTCGACGATGATGTTCCCGCCGTTCCTGTTCTTCGTCCCGCGTTTCCTGATCCTGGTGCACTGGCCGCTGGCGGGCGGCAACGACCTGTTGGGGCGCGGCGGGGCTGGCCTGACCGTCAGCATCGTGGCGCTCACCGTGCCGTTCCTCGTCAACGGCTTCGGGATCTTCCTGATGCGCCAGTTCATGCTCTCCATCCCGGACGAGGTCCTGGAGGCCGCGCGCATCGACGGGGCGGGTGAGTTCGCCGTGTGGTGGCGGATCGTGGTGCCGCAGACCAAGCCGGTCGTGGTGACGCTCGGGCTGCTGACCTTCGTCGACGCCTGGAACGAGTACATCTGGGCGTTGCTCGTCTCGACCGCCGAACCGGATGTGATGACCCTGCCCGTCGGCATCCAGCTCCTACAGGACCACATCGACCCGACCCGCACGATGCCCGTCGTCATGGCCGGTCTCGTCCTCAGCGTCCTGCCGGTCCTGATCCTCTTCCTGCTGCTCCAGAAGTACTACATCCGCGGCATTATGCTCAGCGGCCTCAAGTGACCGCTCCCTGCGCGGAGTCGACGTCGCGGGCGGCGGCGAGGCGCCGGCGCATCGCGTCGCCGGGGAAGATCAGCGGGTTGTCGGCCAGGACCGCGGTGTCCTCGTCCTCGTCGGCGGCGAGCACGTCCTTGGCCGCGGGGAACCGCGCGACCGGCCATGACGGCGCCGCAGACAGCCGCCCGGCCGGGCGCGGGAGACCGCGCGCCCGGCCGGGCGGCGCCGCGGACCGAAGTCCGCGGGCTCCGAGGCGGAGCGCCCGTCAGCCGTCCAGTGACGTCATCACGTGCTTGATCCGTGTGTAGTCGTCGAAGCCGTACGCCGAAAGGTCCTTGCCGTAGCCGGACTTCTTGAAGCCGCCGTGCGGCATCTCGGCGACCAGCGGGATGTGCGTGTTGATCCACACGCACCCGAAGTCCAGCTTCTTGGACATCCGCATGGCGCGGGCGTGGTCCTTGGTCCAGACGGAGGAGGCGAGGGCGTACTCGACGCCGTTGGCCCACCGCACGGCCTGCTCCTCGTCGGTGAAGGACTGGACGGTGATGACCGGTCCGAACACCTCGTTCTGGATGATCTCGTCGTCCTGCTTGAGGCCCGAGACGACGGTCGGGGCGTAGAAGTAGCCCTGCTCGCCGACCTGCCGCCCGCCGGCCTCGACCTTGGCGTGCGCGGGCAGCCGCTCGATGAAGCCGGAGACCTGCTGGAGCTGGTTGGGGTTGTTCAGCGGGCCGTAGAGGACGTCCTCGTCGTCCGGCTGCCCGGTCTTGGTGTCGGCGGCGGCCTTGGCCAGCGCGGCGACGAACTCGTCGTGGATGGATTCGTGGACGAGGACGCGGGTCGCGGCGGTACAGTCCTGGCCGGCGTTGAAGAAGCCCGCGACGGAGATGCCCTCGACGGCCTTCGGGATGTCGGTGTCCTCGAAGACGACGACCGGCGCCTTGCCGCCCAGTTCCAGGTGGACCCGCTTGACGTCCTTGGCCGCGGACCCGGCGACGGAGATGCCGGCGCGGACGGAGCCGGTGATGGAGGCCATCGCCGGGGTGGGGTGCTCGACCATGAGGCGGCCGGTGTCACGGTCGCCGCAGATGACGTTGAAGACGCCCTTGGGCAGGATCGAACCGAGGATCTCGGCGATCAGCACGGTGGAGGCCGGGGTGGTGTCCGAGGGCTTGAGGACGACCGTGTTGCCCGCGGCGAGCGCCGGGGCGAACTTCCACACGGCCATCATCATCGGGTAGTTCCACGGCGCGACCTGCGCGCAGACGCCGACCGGCTCACGGCGCACGATCGAGGTCAAGCCCTCCATGTACTCGCCGGCCGAGCGGCCCTCCAGCATCCGCGCGGCGCCCGCGAAGAAGCGGATCTGGTCGACCATCGGCGGGACCTCCTCGGAGCGGGTCAGGCCGACCGGCTTGCCCGTGTTCTCCACCTCCGCCGCGATCAGTTCCTCGGCGCGCTCCTCGAACGCGTCGGCGATCTTCAGTAGGGCCTTCTGCCGCTCGGCGGGCGTGGTGTCGCGCCAGCCGGGGAAGGCCGCGGCGGCCGCCGCCATCGCGGCGTCCACGTCCGCCTGGCCGGACAGCGGCGCGGTCGCGTACGCCTCGCCCGTCGCGGGGTTGACGACCTCGGTGGTCCGTCCGTCGGCGGCGTCCCGGAACTCGCCGTCGACGTAATTGCGGAGCTTGCGCAGCCGCCCCAGCTCGGTGCTCACTGTCGGCCTCCTGTCAGGTCGGATCTGTCCAGTCACTGAGAAATCCACCCTAGTCCGGGAGCCGACGTTTTCAACACCCCCGTTCGGCCCAGAACTGCGAAATCCGCACGTCTCGCTGGCGTAAACAACGAATTTCATTGGAGAAGCCTTGCGGAACTGTTGAGACGTCGTGCACAGTGAGGGCGTGGCCAGTCGAAGCGCAGACCAGAGGGACTCGTCCCGCGAGCCCAGGAACGGCACCCCCCACCTGGATGCCGTCTCCCTCGCCATCATCGAGCAGCTCCAGGAGGACGGCCGTCGGCCCTACGCCGCCATCGGCAAGGCCGTGGGCCTGTCCGAGGCGGCCGTGCGCCAGCGCGTCCAGAAGCTGCTCGACCAGGGCGTGATGCAGATCGTCGCCGTCACGGACCCGCTCACCGTGGGCTTCCGCCGGCAGGCGATGGTCGGGATCAACGTCGAGGGCGATGTGGAGTCCGCGGCCGATGCGCTGAGCGCCATGTCGGAAGTCGAGTACGTGGTGATGACCGCGGGCTCGTTCGACATCCTCGCCGAGATCGTCTGCGAGGACGACGACCACCTGCTGGACGTCATCAACAAACGCATCCGGGCCCTGCCCGGGGTGCGCTCCACCGAGAGCTTCGTCTACCTCAAGCTCAAGAAGCAGACCTACATGTGGGGAACCCGATAACCGTGAGCACAAAGGACCTGAGCCGCAGCGCGTACGACCACCTGTGGATGCACTTCACCCGCATGTCCTCGTACGAGAACTCCCCCGTCCCGACCATCGTCCGGGGCGAGGGCACCTACATCTACGACGACAAGGGCAAGCGCTATCTCGACGGTCTCGCGGGCTTGTTCGTGGTCCAGGCCGGTCACGGCCGCACGGAACTCGCCGAGACGGCCTTCAAGCAGGCCCAGGAGCTGGCGTTCTTCCCGGTGTGGTCCTACGCCCACCCCAAGGCCGTGGAGCTGGCCGAGCGGCTGGCCGACTACGCACCGGGCGACCTGAACAAGGTCTTCTTCACCACCGGCGGCGGCGAGGCCGTCGAGACCGCCTGGAAGCTCGCCAAGCAGTACTTCAAGCTGACCGGCAAGCCCACCAAGTACAAGGTGATCTCCCGCGCGGTCGCCTACCACGGCACCCCGCAGGGCGCCCTGTCCATCACCGGCCTGCCCGGCCTGAAGGCCCCCTTCGAACCGCTGGTGCCGGGCGCGCACAAGGTGCCCAACACCAACATCTACCGCGCCCCGATCTTCGGCGACGACCCGGAGGCGTTCGGCCGCTGGGCCGCCGACCAGATCGAGCAGCAGATCCTCTTCGAGGGCCCGGACACCGTCGCCGCGGTCTTCCTGGAGCCGGTGCAGAACGCCGGCGGCTGCTTCCCGCCGCCGCCCGGCTACTTCCAGCGGGTGCGCGAGATCTGCGACCAGTACGACGTGCTGCTGGTCTCCGACGAGGTCATCTGCGCCTTCGGCCGGCTCGGCACGATGTTCGCGTGCGACAAGTTCGGCTACGTACCGGACATGATCACCTGCGCCAAGGGCATGACCTCCGGCTACTCCCCGATCGGCGCCTGCATCATCTCCGACCGCCTGGCCGAGCCGTTCTACAAGGGCGACAACACCTTCCTGCACGGCTACACCTTCGGCGGCCACCCGGTCTCCGCCGCGGTGGGCCTCGCCAACCTCGACCTGTTCGAGCGCGAGGGCCTCAACCAGCACGTGCTGGACAACGAGCCCGCGTTCCTCGCCACCCTGCAGAAGCTGCACGACCTGCCGATCGTCGGCGACGTCCGCGGCAACGGCTTCTTCTACGGCATCGAACTGGTCAAGGACAAGAACACCAAGGAGACCTTCAACGACGAGGAGACCGAGCGCGTCCTGTACGGCTTCCTCTCCAAGGCGCTCTTCGACAACGGCCTGTACTGCCGGGCCGACGACCGCGGCGACCCGGTCGTCCAGCTCGCCCCGCCGCTGATCTCCGACCAGGAGACCTTCGACGAGATCGAGCAGATCCTGCGCGCCACGCTGACGGAGGCGTGGACCAAGCTCTGAGCCCCGAGCCCCGAGCCCCGGCGCGGCGGTGCGGCTCCGTCCGCATCACCGCGCCGCTGATCAGCTGATCGACGGCCCCGGTGTCGCCCGTTCGAATGAAGAACGGCGGCCCGGGGCCGTGTGCTGTCCGGCCACCCCGTGGCGGCTGCCTAGCGTGCCAGTGACCGATCGGCCCGGCCTTCGTTCCCCCGGAAGGGGGACCAGCCGCCGGGAAAACGGATCAGAACCGAGGTGTACGCCCATGGAGGCCCCGCCGGACAACGACGTGCTCTGGGCACGCTCCCTGCACTTCACCCACAAGGACGGCTCGCCCGCCCTCGGTGGTGTCTCGCTCGGTGTGCGGGAGGGCGAGATCATCGCCGTCAGCGGGCCGCGCGGCAGCGGCAAGACGACCCTGCTGCGCTGTCTGTCCGGACTCGTGCCGGTCCGGCGCGGCGAGGTCTGGTTCAACAGCGCGCCCGTACACACCATGGGCCCGCTGGCCCGGGAACGGCTGCGCCGCGACCGGTTCGGCTGGATCGACCCGGCGCCGGCCCTGCTCCCGGAGCTGAACGTGTGGGAGAACACCGCCCTGCCCCTGATGCTGCGCGGCACCAGCCGCCGCCGCGCCAGGACCGCCGCCCTGGAGTGGCTGGAGCGGCTCGACGTCGGCCACAGATCCCATCGGCATCCGCACCAGTTGCGGCAGTCCGAGCGCCAGCGGGTCTCGATCGCCCGGGCGCTCGCCCCGGCCCCCACGGTGCTGTTCGCGGACGAGCCCACGGCCCCCCTGCACCGCGCCGACCGCGCCCAGGTGCTGCGTACGCTGACGACGGCGGCCCGCTCGCACGGCATCACCGTCGTCCTCGCCACCCACGACGCGGAAACCGCGGCCCTCGCCGACCGCACGGTGGCCCTGCTCGACGGACGGCGCGTGACCACCGTGCATCTGCCGCCGGTCACCGAGTCGGAAGGCCGGGCGGCGTGCTCGCTCTCCGTCTGACCCGCGGCGCCCGTCCCGCGGTCCATCTGCGCCGCCTCCTGGTGGCGACGGCCGCGGCGGGCACGGGCTTCCTGCTGCTGAGCATCCTCGCCCAGGCCCTGGCGCACCCCGAGAACCCGACGGAGTCGGTGCGCGGCCTGGCCTGGTGCGCGGTGCCGCTGGCCGCCACCGTCCAGTTCGCGGTGGCGGTCGCCCGCACCGACCCGGGCACCAGACCCCGCCCCGGGCTCTCGGCCCTCGGTCTCGGACCGGGCCGGCTGATGGCGATCTCGGTCCTGACCACGGCCCTGTCCTGCACGCTGGGCTCGGCGGTGGCCCTGCTGGTCTTCCTCCATCTGCGCGGCGACCTGACGGGCATGCCCTTCGACGGGGCCGCGCGACAGCTCCTTGCCGCGGGCGAGCCGCTGCCCCTGCCGGCCGCCCTCACACTCCTGCTGCCGACGCCGCTGATCGCGTCGGGCACGGTGGCCCTGGTGCTGCGGCCCCGGGGCGCCGGCCCCGAGCGGCACGCGGCATGGACGTACGGCCGCTTCGGCTCCTACGGGCGGGCGCGGTCGCCCGAGGCCCTGGGGGCGCACACCGGGTTCGCCGCCCGGCCGGCGGACGGCACCGCCCGGCCGGCCGTCGCGACCCGGGTCGTCGGCACGGTGCCCGTCCCGCACCGGGGCGGCACCGAGCAGCCGCCCGGCCGCGGGGACGACCGGCCCGCCCCGGTGGACGGCACGTGGGAGCCCGCACAGCCCGATCCGGCCGACGGCGCCCCGGCCGAGCACGCGCCAGCGGGCTCCGGCTGGACGCAGGCCCTCACCGATCCGCGGCGCGCGCCCTCGGGCCTGCCCTGGGGCATCGCGGTCCTCGCCGTCGGTCTGACCGTGGAGGCGTACGGCGACCGGTCCGCCGGCCCCGGCCCCGCCCTGCCCGGCGTGCTGATCGGCTGGGCCCTGACCGCCGTGGGGCTGGTCCTGGCCGGCCCCGGCCTCACCCATCTGTGCGGCCGGCTGCTACAGGTGGCCAGGCCGGGCGCGCTGCGGCTGCTCGCCGGCCGGGCGCTGATGGCGGAGGCCGGCCGTATCGGCCGCCCGCTCGGCGTCGTCTGCGCGGTCGTCTCGGGCGCGTTCGCCCTGACCGTGTTCCCCGCGGTCTCCTCGGTCTCCTCCGTCGTCCCCTCCTCCGGCCCGCTCACCACCTACGGCGTCCTCCTGGTCACCGGCTGCACCACGGCGACGCTGCTGACGGCGGCCGTGGAGGCCCGGCAGCGCCGCGCCGACACCATCGCCGCCCTGGTGCGGCTCGGCGCGCCCGCGACCCTGCTGCGCGGCGCCGCGGCCCTGCGCGCGGGCGCCCTGCTCGCCCTGTTCGCTCCGCTCACCGTGGCGGTGGCCGACCTGGTGGCGCTCCCGCTCGGCCGCTGAGGGACCCGCACGGCGGTACGGCAGCGGTCCCGCGGCCGCCGATGAGTTTCCCGGCGGCCCCCGGTCTACCCCTCGAACGGCACGCACCCGAGGGAAGAGGCCCCATGTACCAGCAGATGATCTTCGTGAACCTGGCCACCGCCGACGTCGAGGCGTCGAAGAAGTTCTTCACCGAGCTGGGGTACACGATCAACCCGCAGTTCAGTGGGGACGACTGCGCCAGCGTCGTCATCAGCGACACCATCGTCGCGATGCTGCTCAGCAAGGAGCGCTACGCCACCTTCACCTCGAAGGAGATCGTCGACTCGACCGAGGCCAGCGAGGTGCTGGTGTGTCTGAGCGCCGAAAGCCGCGAGAAGGTCGACGAGTTGGTGGACCGGGCGATCGCGGCGGGCGGCACGGCGAGCGGCACCCCCCAGGACCACGGCTTCATGTACGGCCGTGCCTTCGACGACCTCGACGGCCACACCTGGGAGGTCGTGTGGATGGATCCGGCGGCGGTGCAGGGCTGACATCGCGCCGGTCGGCTGGATCGAATCGGTTCTCAAGTCGTTGAAACCTCCTGGGAGTTAACAAGAGTGCAAAGCCAACGCCCTTAAGGGGCTTCTGCATTGACAGTGCTTACGGAACGCTTATAGACCTGTGAGTCTCAAGGGGGTGCTGAAGCGGGACTTCGTCGCTGCCTCATCACCCCCGTAAGCCCCCCGCAGATGCACTCTGTAAAGGACAAACGTGTCCATAACTCGCCGTAGCGCACGTCGTTCCGTGCGCATTCTGGGTGTTGCCTCCGCGACCGTGGCGCTCGCACTGGGCGTCACCAACTCCGCGCTCGCATGCAACATCCGTGAGTTCTCCGCCGAAGCCAAGTGCGACGGTACCAACGGCGTCATCGTCGTCACCGACAAGGACGCCTCCGGTACGGCCGCTGTCATCACCGTGTTCCTGGAGAACAACGGTGCCGACGAGAAGCAGGTCGGCGAGCCCCAGGAGATCAAGGGCTCGCGCGAGGGCACCACCGTCTCGTTCACCGAGGACTGGAAGCCCAACGCGACGTACCGGATCCACGTCAAGGCCGGCAACCTGGTGGACGAGGACATCAAGCCCAACCTCACCACCCCGTCGACGGCCTGCAAGACCGAGGACACCCCGACCCCGACGCCGACGCCGCCAAAGGCCACTCCGTCGCCGTCGGAGTCCGAGTCCACCCCGGCCGAGTCCAAGACCCCGACCCCGTCGGCCTCGGAGAGCACCAGCACCGCCCCGGCGGACACGTCGAGCAACGCGCCGTCCCCGGCGGCCGGTGACTCGAACCTCGCCGAGACGGGTGCGAACTCCAACACCGGTCTGATCGCCGGTGCGGCCGCCGCCTTCGTCGTCGTCGGCGGTGGCGCGGTGTTCTTCGGTATGCGCCGTCGCGGGGCGAACAGCGGTCGCTGACACCCCGGTTCGGCATTGTGCCGTGGCCCGTCCCCGCGCTGCGGGGGCGGGCCACGGCCGTTCAGCCGAACGCCGTCCGCTCCAGCCAGAACTCCAGCACCCCTCGCTCGCCCACGACCTCCAGCTCCGGGCTGTCCAGCGGCAGTCGGCGGTAGAAGGCGAGCAGCACGGAGGTCAGCGGGCCGCGCAGGGCGACCGTCGCCCGTGCGTGGCCGCGGCTGTGCCGCACGCCGTTCTCATCGAGCCGGATCAGCCATTCGGCGTCGAGTCCGGGCGGGGCGTCGGTGGCGTGCAGATGGATGCTCCGGTCCGGGCCGCGCATGTCGCGCGCCGGATCGTGCGCCATGTTGTGCTGCACCCACTCCACCAGTTCCAGCCACTCGTCGATCGCGTCGGCGGCGATGTCCGGCGCGACCTCGTAGGGCAGTCCGGCCGCCAGGGTGGCGTCCGCGCGGTGCACGGTGATCTCGTGTGCCATCCGGCGGGCCCAGAAACCCGAGGAGCGGTCGTCGGCCCAGGCCCACACCTCGGTGTCGGGTCCGGCCTCGCGCAGCGCGTCCACCACCAGCCGGCCGCTGTGCGCGAACCACGCGTCCAGGACGGCGGGGGCGCTGCCCGGCCCCGGTCCCGCGATCTCCGGGACCTCGTCGTTGGGAATGCGCTCCTGAGCCCGGCCTGCGATGGTCGCGGCGACCCAGCGCAGGGCGCCGCCGAGGTGGCACACCAGCTCCTCGAGACGCCAGTCGGGGCAGGTGGGCACGGGCGCGGACAGATCGGCGCCGGAGGTCACCACGTCCCGCGTCTGCGCGACCTGGCGGGCGATCTCGTCGATGTAACGGTCATGGGCAAGAGGGGGCATGGCGCTCACCCTAGATCCACGGCCCTCAGCCCAACACGACTGTTTCCGCCACGTCGAAGCCCACCCCGACCTCGGCCCCGGCCTCGGGGGCCGACCGCAGCGCGCACGCCGCCTCCAGGCGTGGCCCGTCCGCCGGTTGGAGGTGGACGGCGACATGGGTGCCCCTGAAGGTGCGGGCGGTCACCGTGCAGCGCAGCCCCTCGCCCGCCGGCCCGAGCCGCACACCGGCGGGCCGCACCAGCAGGGTGCGCCGGCCCTGGGGCGCGGGCTCGGGCACCGGGAGCTTCCCCCACGGGGTGTCCGCCACCGCCCCGGTGATCTGTGCGCCGACGACGTTCTCGAAGCCGAGGAAACGGGCCACGAACTCGTCCGCGGGCCGCTGCCACACCTCAAGCGGCGTACCGGACTGGGCGATCCGGCCGTCACGCATCACCACCACCCGGTCGGCGAGCGCGAAGGCCTCCCCCTGGTCGTGGGTGACGGCGAGCACGGTGGTGCCCAACCGGTCGAACAGCTCCCGTAGTTCCACCACCAGCCGCTCCCGCAGCGAGCGGTCCAGCTGGCCGAGCGGTTCGTCCAGCATCAGCAGCCGCGGCCCCGGCGCAAGGGCCCGGGCGAGCGCCACCCGCTGCTGCTCGCCCCCGGAGAGCCGGTCCACGGCCCGCCCGGCGGCACCCGGCAGCCCGACCAGTTCCAGCAACTCCCGTACGCCGGACCGCTGCCGCTCCTTCGAGGCGCCGCGCATCCGCAGCCCGAACGCCACATTGCCGCCCACGTCCCGCTGCGGGAACAGCTGGTGGTCCTGGAACATCAGACCGACCTCGCGCCGGTGCGCGGGTACGCCCGTCTGGTCCCGCCCGTCGAGCACGACCCGCCCGGAGTCCAGGGGCTGCAGCCCGGCCACGGTCCGAAGCAGCGTCGACTTGCCGCTGCCGCTGGGCCCGAGCACACACACGATCTCGTGCTCGGCCACCTCCAGGTCCACGGCGTCGAGCACGGTCCGCCCGCCGAGGCGGACGGTCGCGGACGTGAGGCTCAGCAGCATCAGAACTCCCCGCTCCGGTGCGGGCGCAGCCGTTCGAGCGCCAGCAGCGCCGCCGCGCACACCACCATCAAAATCGTGGAAAGGGCCATCGCCTGGCCGTAGTTGAGGTCTCCGGGCCGGCCGAGCAGCCGGGCCACGGCGACCGGCAGCGTGGGGTTGTCGGGCCGTGCGATGAACACGGTCGCGCCGAACTCCCCGAGCGACACGGCGAACGCGAACCCGGCCGCGACCAGCAGCGCCCGCCGTACCAGCGGCAGGTCGACCTCCCGCCACACCCGCCAGGGCGACGCCCCGAGCACGGCCGCAGCCTCCCGCAGCCGCCCGTCGACGGCCCGCAGCACGGGCAGCATCGTCCGGACCACGAAGGGCACGCCGACCAGGGCCTGCGCGAGCGGGACGAGGATCCAGGACTGCCGCAGATCCAACGGCGGTTCGTCGAGGGCGATCAGGAATCCGAAGCCGACGGTGACGGCCGAGACGCCGAGCGGCAGCATCAGCAGTGTGTCGAAGCCCCGGACGATCCGGTCCGCGAGGGGAAGGCCCCCGGTCGCGCGAGGCCGGGAAGACGGCAGCCGGGACAGCGCGGCGGCGGCCAGGGAGCCGATCAGCACCGCGATGGCGGTGGCGACGACCGCGTACCGCAGCGAGTTGCCGACCGCGGCGATCGGCGCCACCAGGAACGTGCCGCCGTCCTCGTGGGTCAGGGCCCGGTAGTAGCGCAGGCCGGGGGCGTCGGCGGAGCGCTGCACCAGCACCGCGAGCGGCAGCAGGACGAGCGCCATGACGGTGACGAGGACGCCGGCGAGCAGCGCCCACTGGCCCGCCCCGCGCGGCCGGCGCGCCGTCAGCGAGGCGTCGACCAGGCGCAGCGCGGTCTCCCGTCGCCGTACCGTCCAGGCGTGCACGGCGAGGACCGCGCCCACCGCCGCGAACTGGACGAGGGTGAGGACCGCGGCCGTGGACAGGTCGAAGATCTGGGACGTCTGCCGGTAGATCTCCACTTCGAGCGTGGCGAACGTGGGGCCGCCGAGGATCTGCACCACGCCGAAGGAGGTGAAGGTGAACAGGAAGACCATCAGCGCGGCGGCGGCCACCGCCGGGGCCAGCGCCGGCAGGGTCACCTTGCGCCAGGCGGTCAGCGGCCCGGCGCCCAGCATCCGCGCGGCCTCCTCCTGGCGCGGGTCGAGCCCGGACCACAGGCCGCCGACGGTGCGGACGACGACGGCGTAGTTGAAGAAGACATGCGCGAGCAGGATCGCCCACACCGTGGTGTCC
This sequence comes from Streptomyces sp. NPDC001508, assembly GCF_040298665.1. NCBI lineage: Bacteria > Bacillati > Actinomycetota > Actinomycetes > Kitasatosporales > Streptomycetaceae > Streptomyces > Streptomyces sp. NPDC001508. Next base: position 80,174 of record NZ_JBEPAP010000022.1, on the reverse strand, counting down.
AGCCGTACGCCCCACAGGTCGTCGAGGAGCCCGCCGCGCCCGACGAGGGCGAGGAAGGCCGTGCCGACCACGACGGTCGGCAGCACGAACGGCACGGTGACCACGGCCCGCAGGATCCGCTTGCCGGGGAAGTCGAGGCGCGCGAAGACATACGCTCCGGGCAGCGCCACCAGCAGGGTGAGCGCCGTGGAGGCGAGCGCCTGCCAGGTGGTGAACCACAGCACGTGCCGGATGTCGGGGCGGGTCACGACGTCCGCGATCCGCCCCAACTGCCAGGCGCCGTCCGGCTTCAGCCCGCGGGCGACGATGGCGGCCACGGGCCAGGCGAAGAAGACGGCGAAGAACGCGACCGGCCCGGCCATCAGCGCGAGCCGCGCCACGCTCCCCGTACGCCGCCCGCCCGGGGCCGCCTCGGCTACTTCAGTACGAGCGAGGTCCACGACTTGACCCACTGGTCACGGTTGGCGGCGATCCGGTCGGGCGCCAGGGTCTGGGGATCCTTGGCCTGCGGGCCGTACTTCACGAACTCCTGCGGCACCTTCGCGTCCGCGCGCACCGGATAGACGTACATGTTGAGCGGCATGTCCTCCTGGAACTCCTTGCCGATCAGGAAGTCAAGGAGGGCCTTGCCGCCCGCGTTGTTGCGGGCGCCGGTGAGCAGTCCGGCGTACTCGGTCTGCCGGAAGCAGGTGCCGGCGGCCACTCCGGTGGGCGCGGCGGCCGGTTTCGGGTCGGCGTAGACGACCTCGGCGGGCGGCGAGGAGGCGTAGGACACGACGAGCGGCCGGTCGCCGCCCGCCTTCCGGCCGCCGGCCGAACCGGAGAACTCCTCGTCGTAGGCCTGCTCCCAGCCGTCCACGACCTTGACGCCGTTGGCCTTGAGCTTCTTCCAGTACTTCGGCCAGCCCCCGTCGCCGTACCTGGCCGCGGTGCCGAGCAGAAAGCCGAGGCCGGGCGAGGAGGTGGCGGCGTTCTCGGTGACGAGGAGGTTCTTGTACGCGGGTTCGACCAGGTCGTCGAAGGTCTGCGGCGGGGTCAGCCGGTGCCGCTCGAAGTACGCCTTGTCGTAGTTGACGCAGATGTCGCCGGTGTCGATGGGCGTGACGCGGTGCCCGGACGTGCCGGACCGGAACTCGGGCCGCAGCCGGTCAAAGCCCCGGGCCTCGTAACGCTGGAACAGCCCGTTGTCCAGGGCCCGCGACAGCAGGGTGTTGTCGACGCCGAAGAAGACGTCGCCCTGCGGGTTGTCCTTGGTCAGGATCGCCTTGTTGACGGCCTGTCCGGCGTCGCCGTCCTTGAGGACCTTGACGGTGTAACCCGACTGCTCCTCGAAATCCTTGAGGACCTTCTTCGAGACGGCCCACGAGTCGTGGCTGACGAGGGTGACGGACTTGGAGTCCGCGGCGCCCCCGTCGCCGGTGGACCCGCACGCGGACAGCGTGAGAAGTGCGAGCCCGGCCGCGGCGGCCACCAGGGTCTTGGTGTGCAACTGGATTCCTCCTGGGGTTGACCAGGAAGAGACGCGGCCCTGCCCGGACTCCGCGAGGGATGTCCGGGCAGGGCGCAACAGCTTGAGTGAGAACCGATCTCCCTACCCAGAATGACCTGGGCGAGGTTCGGAGGGTCTGCGGCCCGTGTGCCGCACTCTCAGCGCTGTGGCGCTCCCCTGTCGGAATATGAAGTTTCGGAATGTGAGGGTTACGAAGCCGAGGCTTCGGAGTTGAGGCTTTGGAACCTGAGGGTCCGGAAGGTGAGGTTGACGATATGAAGGTGTGACGTACTGGACGCCCTCAGACTACCGTCCGGCTATCGCTCGGTGGCAGCCAGCTGACCGCAGGCGCCGTCGATCTCCTGACCGCGGGTGTCCCGGATGGTCACCGGCACCCCGTGCGCCTCGATGGCCGCCACGAAGGCCTTCTCGTCCTCGGGCCTGGACGCGGTCCATCGGGAGCCCGGCGTCGGGTTGAGCGGGATCAGGTTGACGTGCACGGGCCTGCCCTTGAGCAGCCGGCCGAGCCGGTCGCCGCGCCATGCCTGGTCGTTGATGTCCCGGATCAGCGCGTACTCGATGGACAGCCGGCGCCCGGACCTCGCGGCGTACCCGAAGCCGGCGTCGAGCACCTCGCGTACCTTCCACCGCGTGTTGACGGGGACGAGGGTGTCGCGCAGTTCGTCGTCGGGCGCGTGCAGCGAGATGGCGAGGCGGCACTTGAAGCCCTCGTCGGCGAACCGGTGGATGGCCGGGACGAGTCCGACGGTGGAGACGGTGATGCCGCGCTGGGACAGCCCGAGCCCGTCCGGCTCGGGATCGGTGAGGGCCCGGATGGCGCCCACGACCCGCTTGTAGTTGGCGAGCGGCTCGCCCATGCCCATGAAGACGATGTTGGACAGCCGGGCGGGGCCGCCCGGCACCTCGCCGTCCCTGAGCGAACGCATGCCGTCCACGATCTGGTGCACGATCTCGGCGGTCGACAGGTTCCGGTCCAGCCCGGCCTGCCCGGTGGCGCAGAACGGGCAGTTCATCCCGCACCCCGCCTGCGAGCTGATGCACATGGTCACCCGGTCCGGGTAGCGCATGAGCACCGACTCGACGAGCGTCCCGTCGAACAGCCGCCACAGGGTCTTGCGGGTGGTGCCCTGGTCGGTCGACAGATGCCGTACGACCGTCATCAGCTCGGGGAACAGCGCCTCGCGCAGCCGGGCCCGCGAGGCGGCGGGAATGTCGGTCCACTGCTCGGGGTCGTGCGTGTACCGCGCGAAGTAGTGCTGCGCGAGCTGCTTCGCCCGGAACGGCTTCTCGCCGATCGCGGCGACGGCCTCCTTGCGTTCGGCGGGCGACAGATCGGCGAGATGCCGCGGCGGCCGCTGAGCACCGCGCGGCGCGACAAAAGTGAGTTCTCCGGGCTTAGGCATGGTCCTACGAGTGTCGCATGAGCGCTCCGGCGGTTGCGTCCGGCGGCGTCGGGGGCGCACAGCACCCCGTCCCGGCAGGGGCGCGGGGAGCTGCGCGACCGGCCGGGACACAGCCGCGGACAGACGACGACCCGTCATAGCCCCGTCAGCGGAGCGTTCACGCGGATCCGACGAACAGCACCATCAGCAGCCACGCCACGGGCGCCGTCGGCAGCAGTGAGTCGAGGCGGTCCATGATGCCGCCGTGACCGGGGAGCAGCGTCCCCATGTCCTTGATGCCCAGATCCCGCTTGATCATGGACTCGCCGAGGTCGCCGAGGGTGGCGCTGGCCGCGACCGCGAGGCCGAGGAGCAGTCCCTGCCACCAGGCGCCGTCGTCGATCATGAACTGCATGCACAGGGCGCCGGCGACCATCGCGAACAGCACCGCGCCGAGCAGCCCTTCGCGGGTCTTGCCGGGACTGATCCGCGGGGCGAGCTTGTGGCTGCCGAAGCGCCAGCCGACCGCGTATGCGCCGGTGTCGCTGACGACCGTGAGGATCAGGAAGGTCAGGACGCGGCGCGGGCCGTCGTCGGCGTCCAGCATCATCGCCACGAACGTGGCCAGGAACGGCACGTAGAACGCCGCGAACACGCCCGCCGTGACGTCCCTGAGATAGCCCTCCGGGGGCTGCGTCATGCGCCACACGAGGACCGCAAGCGCGGTCAGCGCCATGGCCACCCAGGCGCCCTGGGCGCCCCGGACATAACCGGCGACGATCATCGCGGCGCCGCCGAGCGCCAGCGGGACCAGGGGTGCCCTGATGCCCTTGCGCTCCTGAAGCCGGTTGGTCAGCTCCCACAGCCCGACCACCACGGCGACCGCTATGACGCCGACGAAGACGGCCTTGACGATGAACAGGGACGCGAGGATGACCACACCGAGCCCGACGCCGACGCCTATGGCGGCACCCAGGTCCCGGCCCGCACTCTTCTTCTGCGGTGCGGGAGCGGGCTGTCGGGCGTCGGGCATGGGCTCCGGATTCTGCGGCGCCGCCCCGTGGGGATGCGCCGACGGGGTCTCGGTGTAGTACGCACCGTCGTGGTACGCACCGCTGCGGAACGTCTCGTCGCGGGCCGGGGGGCCGCTCAGCCGAGCGGCCCCCCGGTCCCGGTCCTGGTCTCCGCCCTGCGCGGGTACGTCATCGGGGACGATGGGCATGGGGCGAGTCTGCTGCGCGTCATGCGCATCGTACGCGGGACCCGCCGGGGCGGCCCCCCGGCCGTACCCCTGACCGGGGCCGTGCTCGGCGGGCCCCCAGTACCCGGCTTGTGGCGGCGCCCCCCAGGAAGAGTCGTTCATCAGACCTCAAGCAGCTCCGCTTCCTTGTGCTTGAGGAGCTCGTCCACCTGGGCGACGTACTTCGCCGTGGTGTCGTCCAGCTCCTTCTCCGCACGACGGCCCTCGTCCTCGCCGACCTCGCCGTCCTTGATCAGCTTGTCGATGGCTTCCTTGGCCTTGCGCCGCACAGAGCGGATCGAGATCTTGGCGTCCTCCGCCTTGCCCTTGGCGACCTTGATGTACTCGCGACGGCGCTCCTCGGTCAGCTCGGGGAACACCACACGGATGATGTTGCCGTCGTTGCTGGGGTTGACCCCCAGGTCGGAGTCGCGGATCGCCTGCTCGATGTTGCGCAGCGCGCTCTTGTCGAACGGGGTGACGACCGCCATGCGCGGCTCCGGCACGGAGAACGAGGCCAGCTGGTTGATCGGCGTCGGCGCGCCGTAGTAGTCGGCCACGATCTTGTTGAACATGGCGGGGTGCGCACGGCCGGTGCGGATCGCGGCGAAGTCCTCCTTGGCGACCACGACGGCCTTCTCCATCTTCTCCTCGGCTTCGAGGAGGGTCTCTTCGATCACCACTTGCTCCTGCGTGTCTTGAGTAGGCCCGGCTGCGGTTCCCTGTCGGGGCCCACGGCCGGCTGCGTCGCGTCTTCTTCCTGCACGGTTCCCGACCGGGCAGGTCATTGTCCATCCCCCGGTCAGGGCCCGGGTGATTCTCCGGTCAGTGCCGACCGTCCTGGTCACCCACGAGTGTGCCGATCTTCTCACCCTTGACGGCACGGGCGATATTGCCCTCCGCGAGAAGCTCGAAGACAAGGATGGGCAGCTTGTTGTCGCGGCACAGCGTGATGGCGGTGGCGTCGGCGACCTTGAGATCGCGGGTGATGACCTCGCCGTAGCCGAGGGAGTCGAACTTGACGGCGTCCGGGTTGGCCTTCGGGTCGGAGTCGTAGACCCCGTCCACTCCGTTCTTGCCCATCAGCAGCGCCTCGGCGTCGATCTCCAGAGCGCGCTGGGCCGCGGTGGTGTCGGTGGAGAAGTACGGCATGCCCATACCCGCGCCGAAGATCACCACACGGCCCTTCTCCAGGTGCCGCACCGCACGCAGCGGAATGTACGGCTCGGCGACCTGGCCCATGGTGATCGCGGTCTGCACCCGGGACTGGATGCCCTCCTTCTCCAGGAAGTCCTGGAGGGCGAGGCAGTTCATCACCGTGCCGAGCATGCCCATGTAGTCGGAGCGGGCCCGGTCCATGCCGCGCTGCTGGAGCTCGGCGCCGCGGAAGAAGTTGCCGCCGCCGATGACGACCGCGATCTGCGCACCGTCCCGGACGACGGCGGCGATCTCACGGGCGATCTTGTGCACCACGTCGGGATCCACACCCAGGCCCCCGCCACCGGAGAATGCCTCTCCGGACAGCTTCAGCAGAAACCGGCCGCGAACTTTGCCGTCGTCGCTCTTCTGGGGCTTGGTGGTCATGGGATCCGCCTCTTTCACGTGGTGCGCATGCGAAGAAGGCCATTGCCGATGGGTTCGCTCCTCGCTCCCATGCGCGGCAATGGCCTCCTCGTCAGATCTGCTGCCGTCCGCCGCGTGCCCGGGTGCGGCGGTGTGCGCGGACGACTGCTGTCGACCCTATCGGGGTCGCGTGTCGATCGCGGTACGGACTCAGATGCCGACCTTGATGCGCGTGAAGCGCTTCAGGGTGACACCGGCCTCATCCAGAACCTTCTGGACCGACTTCTTGTTGTCGAGAGCGTACGGCTGGCCGAGCAGCGTCGCGTCCTTGAAGAAGCCGTTCAGACGGCCCTCGACGATCTTGGCGATCGCGGCCTCGGGCTTGCCCTCGGCGCGGGTGGTCTCCTCGGCGATACGGCGCTCGGACTCGACGACCTCGGCCGGGACGTCCTCCTTGGAGAGGTACTTGGGCGCGAAGGCGGCGATGTGCTGGGCGACGCCCTTGGCGATCTCGGCGTTCGGCTTGTCGAGCTCGACCAGGACACCGATCTGCGGGGGCAGGTCGGGCATGGTGCGGTGCATGTACGCGGTCACGAAGCCGTCGGTGAACTGCGCGAAGCGGTCCAGGACGATCTTCTCGCCGAGGTTGGCGTTGGCCTCGTCCACGAACGCCTGGACGGTCTTGCCGGCCTCGATCTCGGAGGCGAGCAGCGCCTCGATGCCGGCCGGGGAGGTCTTCGCGACATGCTCGGCGATGGCGTTGGCGACGGACTGGAACTTCTCGCCCTTGGCGACGAAGTCCGTCTCGCACTTCAGCTCGACGAGGACGCCGGAGGAGTTGTCGTCGGCGATGACCGAGACCACGGCGCCGTTCTCGGCGGAGCGGCCCTCGCGTTTGGCGACGCCCTTCTGGCCCTTGATACGGAGCGCCTCGACGGCCTTCTCGACGTTGCCCTCGGCCTCGTCCAGCGCCTTCTTGCAGTCCATCATGCCGGCGCCCGTGAGCTCGCGGAGCGTCTTGACGTCGGCGGCGGTGTAGTTCGCCATGAGTCTGTGAATCTTTCTCGAAGTCTGGAGAATCGAAGATCTGCACGGTCTGCGATCTACATGTAGAGGCAGATCCCCGACTCGGTGCTGACCTACGGGTGAACGGCGGGAGCGGACTTCATGTCGCCGCTCCCGCCGTCAACGCTGGCGCTGACGGGGTCAGGCCTGCTCGCCCTCGGCGGCCGGAGCCTCAGCGGCGGCGGGAGCCTCAGTGGCCGGGGCCTCCACAGCCGGAGCCTCAGCGGCCGGGGCCTCAGCGGCGGGAGCCTCCGTAGCCGGGGCCTCAGCGGCGGGAGCCTCCGCAGCCGGAGCATCAGTGGCGGGAGCCTCCGCGGCCTTCTTCTCGCCCTCGAGCAGGTCGCGCTCCCACTCGGCCAGCGGCTCGCCCGCGGCCTTCTCGCCCTTGCCCTCGGTCGCGACACCCGAACGGGCGATCAGGCCCTCGGCGACGGCGTCGGCGACCACACGGGTGAGCAGGGTGACGGAGCGGATCGCGTCGTCGTTGCCCGGGATCTTGTAGTCGACCTCGTCGGGGTCGCAGTTGGTGTCGAGGATGGCGACGACCGGGATGTTGAGCTTCCGGGCCTCACCGACCGCGATGTGCTCCTTCTTGGTGTCCACGATCCAGACGGCGCTGGGCACCTTCTGCATCTCGCGGATACCACCGAGGGTCTTCTCCAGCTTGGCCTTCTCGCGCGAGAGCACGAGAAGCTCCTTCTTGGTCAGACCGGAGGCCGCGACGTCCTCGAAGTCGATCTGCTCAAGCTCCTTCAGGCGCTGCAGACGCTTGTAGACGGTCGAGAAGTTGGTGAGCATGCCGCCCAGCCAGCGCTGGTTGACGTACGGCATGCCGACGCGGGTGGCCTGCTCGGCGATGGCCTCCTGCGCCTGCTTCTTGGTGCCGACGAACATGACCGTGCCGCCGTGGGCGACGGTCTCCTTGACGAACTCGTAGGCGCGGTCGATGTACGACAGCGACTGGAGCAGGTCGATGATGTAGATGCCGTTGCGCTCGGTGAAGATGAAGCGCTTCATCTTCGGGTTCCAGCGACGGGTCTGGTGACCGAAGTGGACGCCGCTCTCCAGCAGCTCCCGCATCGTGACGACGGCCATGGCCGTATCTCCTTGGGTTTCTCGGTTGTGCCGCGGATGCCGGACGGCTTCCGCGCCTGACGCCCACATGCGCCGTTGCCACAGGAGGACCGAGGGGCGCTGACACCGTCGGACCGTTGCCGGCCCGTGTGTGTCGGGGCGTGCGAAGTCGACCCGGTGACCCGGGTCGCCACCAGAAGTGTACGGGACCGGCGGGGCACCGGGTGACGCCGCTGTCCACAACCGGTGAGTAGTCCACGGGTCCCGGCCATGATCGGCGCGGGTGCGGGACGGTTCTCGCATGAGTGCGATGTCAGCGATGCGTGCGGTGCGGACCGCCTGGCACCGGCGAGCAGTTGGGGCCGGACGGGCGTGGAGGCGAATGTGGGTGCGGGCGTGGGGGCGAGTGTGGGTGCGGGCGTGGGGGCGAGTGTGGGTGCGGGCGTGGGTGGGGGTGCTGGGGGCGTGGGCGGTGGTAGCACCGGCGGCGGTGCCGGCCCTGGGCGGTACAGCCCTGCCGGCCCAGGCCCAACCGCCGCCTGCAGCCCTCGCGTCGGCGGCGGTGCCGGCCCTGGGCAGCACTGCCCTGTCGGCCCGGGCGCAACCGCCGCCTGCAGCCCTCGCGTCGGCGGCGGTGTCGGCCCTGGGCAGCACCGCCCTGCCTGCCCAGGCCCAACCGCCGCGGCCGGCGGCCCCCGCGCGCCCGCCTGCCGCTTCCCCGCCGCCCGCGCCGCCGCCCGCTCCGCCTCCTGTCGCGCCCCCGCCGGCCACGGTCCCGGCGCTCGCCCGGTTCTGGCCGGTGGGGACGCGGCCCGTCGTGGTACGGGGCTGGGAGCCGCCGGCCACGGCGTACGGAGCCGGACACCGGGGTGTCGATCTGGGCGCGCCACCCGGTGCTCCGGTACGGGCGGTCGCGGCGGGCCGGGTGTCCTTCGCCGGCCGGGTGGCCGGGCGGGGTGTGGTCTCGATCGAGCTGGCGGGCACGGACCTGCGTACGACCTACGAGCCGGTCGACCCGTCGGTGCGCACGGGCGACGAGGTGGCGGCGGGCGAGGTGGTGGGACGGGTGGAACCCGTCGGCTCGCACTGCACCGCCGGCACCTGTGTCCACTGGGGGCTGCTCAGCGGGGACACCTATCTGAACCCCCTCCTGCTGCTCCCCCCATGGCTGCTGCACCGAGGCCCATCAAGGCTCCTACCGGTCCTGAACTCCCCACCGGCCTGGAAACCGCCCCCACCGCCACCCGCCCCTCGCCGAACGCTCAACCCTCCACACCCCGCAGGTCCACCGTCACCGCGCGTAGCTGATCTCCGCACGCTCCTCGGCCACACCCGATTTCAACCCACCGCACCCGACTCCCACCCGGCCCCGGCGCCCCGGCCAGACTCCGCCTCGCCCCGCAAGGCCACCGCCAGCGCCGCGTCGGTCATCTCCGCACGACCCTCGGCCCCGCCCAGCTCGACCCACCGCGGCCCGCCCCGCCCTGGCCCACCCGGCCAGACTCAGCCCCGCACACCCCGCAAGGCCACCGTCACCGGCGCGTCGGTCATCTCCCGCGGCCCTGGGCCGCACCCGACTCAACCCGACTCAACCCACCGCGACCCGCCCAGCTCTGGCCCGCCCCGGCCGGGCTCAGCCCCGTACGCCCCGTAGGGCCATCGTCACGGCCGCGGCGGTGATGTCCCTGGGGTCCTCGGCCGCGCCGAGTTCGATGCGTCGGACCGCCGCGTCCACCACGCCCTGTAGCAGCATCGCCGCCAGCCGTGGCTGGGCGTGGCCCATCTGCTCCAGCGCCTCGGCGATCATCGCGACGAGCCCGCCGTGCGCGGCTCGGATCTTCTCCCGCGCCCCGGCGTCCAGCTCGCTCGCCGAGATCGCCACGACGGCCCGGTGCCGCCGGTCCCCGACCAGCGCCAGCTGCGTGCGCACATACGCCTCGACCTTGCCCTCGGCCGAGTCCGCCCGCTGCATCGCCGCCGACACCTCGGCAGCCCACACGGGGAAGTCGACCTCGCACAATTCCTCGACGACGGCGGCCCGCGAACGGAAGTACTCGTACACGGACGACCGGGCAAGACCCGTGCGTTCGGCGAGGGCCGGGAAGGTCAGCGCCTCCGTACCGCCCTCGGACAGCAGGCTCCGAGCCGCGTCCAGCAGGGCGGCTCGCTGCATCGACCGGTGCTCGGCCACGGAGGCCGCTCGAATCCTAGGCACGTCCACCACTGTACGGACGCGCCCGCCCGGACGGGAGTCGCACGGTGCCGCGGAGAGCGTCCGCGCCGCCCCGCCCGCTCGCCGGCCGGGCAGCTCACCGGCCGAAACTGGCCAGCTTCGCCCGCAGTTGGAGCACGGACTTGGTGTGGATCTGACTGACCCGGCTCTCGGTCACCCCCAGCACGTTCCCGATCTCGGCCAGCGTCAGACCCTCGTAGTAGTACAGCGTCACCACGGTCTTCTCCCGGTCGGGCAGCGTGTTGATCGCCCGCGCCAGAAACCGCCGCAGCTCCCGGTCCTCGGCCACCTCCACCGGGTTGTCCGCCGCGGTGTCCTCCAGCGTGTCCATGAGGCTCAGCCGGTCCCCGCCCTCACCCCCCACATGCAGCAGTTCCTCCAGCGCCACCACGTTCGCCAGGGACAGCTGACCGAAGACCGAGTGCAGTTCGTCGATCCCGATCCCCAGCTCCGCCGCCACCTCGCCCTCCGACGGCGTACGCCGCAACCGCGCCTCAAGCGTCGCGTACGCCCGCTCCACGTTTCGCGCCTTCTGCCGCACCGAGCGTGGAATCCAGTCCAGCGCCCGCAGCTCGTCGATCATCGCGCCCCGGATCCGCGTGATCGCGTACGTCTCGAACTTGATCTCCCGGCCGATGTCGAACTTCTCGATCGCGTCGATCAGTCCGAACACACCGGACGACACGAAGTCCGCCTGCTCCACATTCGGCGGGAGCCCCACGCTCACCCGGCCCGCCACGTACTTCACCAGCGGTGAGTAGTGCAGGATCAGCTGCTCCCGCAGCCGCTCGTCCCCCGTCGCCTTGTACGACCGCCACAGCTCGTCGAGCGTCGAGGGAGCGGGCGGCCGCGCGCTGCCACCGTCGCGGGCGGCTGGGGGGATGGCCGCCCGGTCGGACCCGGAGGTGTGCTGGGGCATTCGTCGCCTTGTGCCGTTCTGCCGTGAAGTGCCGTGAAGTGCTGTGGGGAGAGGTGCCTAGAGGGGCTGTCGGTCTGGTATCGAGTTGGGCCGGTCTGCGCCGGGGTCCTCGTGAGCGTAGCGTGACTGAGGAGTCGCGGTGTGCGAACCTCGGGGCTCCCCCCGTGGACGGACCCGCTTCAGGGGGCGCCCGGGCGGCCCCGGCACATCGCGGTGCGTGACGGGTGTGGCGGGTCAACTCCGGGAAATCCCAAGGACGTCGGGATTCCCCCGGACGGCCGAACACGCTCGGTCAGCAGCCGGCCCGGCCGGCCCGGACCGATATCACCGCCTGGCGTGTCAACTTCCAGCCATCGCCGTGTCGTTCGACGTATCCAAGTGCTCTGAGTTCGTACAGCCTCGCGATCGCCTCGTCCGGTGTGGTCTGCGCGCCCGACGCGATCTCCCGCGGCTGTGCCGCCCGGCGCGCCGGCAGGGCGGCCAGGACCCGCCGGGCGCCGGGTTCCAGCAGGTCGCGCGGGAGCACCGGGCCACTCCGGGCCGGGGCCAGCTCGCCCATGTCCCCCACCAGCTCGATGACGTCCGCCGCATCGGTGACCAGTACGCCCTCCGCGCGCAGCAGTTCGTGCACACCCGCGGAGAGCGCGCTGGTGGCGGGTCCGGGCACGCCCATGGTGAACCGCCCGAGGCGCAGTGCCGCGCGCGCGGTGACCAGGGAGCCGCTGCGGTGGGCGGCCTCCACGACGACCGTGCCCCGGGTGAGTGCCGCGATCACCCGGTTGCGCAGGATGAACCGGCTCGGCGTCGGATGGTCGCCGGGCGGCAACTCCCCCACCACCAGCCCCTGTTCCGCGATCCTGTCGATCAGTTCGGCGTGGCCGCGGGGGTAGGGCCGGTCGACGCCGCAGGCCAGCACGGCGACGGTGGCGCCGCCCGCGCCGAGGGCGCCCCGGTGGGCGGCGCCGTCGATGCCGTAGGCGCCGCCGGACACCACGACCCAGCCGTGCTCGGCGAGCCCCGCGGCGAGGGTGGCCGCCATGTGGGCGCCGTACGCGGTGCAGGCCCGGGCGCCGACGACGGCGACCGATCTGAGCGCCCACATCCGCAGGCTTGGCCGGCCGCGCAGCCACAGCCCCAGGGGCCGGGCGTCCCCGAGGTCGTCGAGCTGGGCCGGCCACTCGGCGTCCCCGGGGGCGACGAACCGCACCCCTGCGGCGCGCGCGCCCTCCAGGTCCCGCCGCGGCTCTGCCCGCGCGGCGCGCGCCCGCAGCCCGGCCCAGCGCGTTCCGCTGACCCCGGGCAGCGGCTCCCCGCCGTCCCGCAGCCGCCGGGCGACCTCCCGCACCCCGTACTCCCGCAACCACCGCCCCCCGACCTCGTCCCCGGGCTCGACGACCCGGGTGAGCAGAACCCGCGAGAGCAGGTCGTCGTCCGGATCGGCGTCCGCGGTCACGCCGGTGCCCCGATGGCCATGGGCACGCCCCGTGGAACGCCGGTGCGCAGTTGCAGGGCCCAGTTCACGTCGTTCACCGACGGCCGGTCGCGTCCGGCCAGATCGGCCAGTGTCCAGGCAACACGCAGCACACGGTCGAGCCCTCGGGCGGTCAGGACCCCCCGGTCCAGGTCGTCCTCCGCCTTCGCAAGCGCACCTGGCTGCACGTGCCACCGGGTGCGCATCTCATGTCCGGGCACCTCACTGTTCGTGCGCCAGGGCAGGCCCTCGAAGCGCCGGGCCGCCCGCTCCCGGGCGAGCCGGACCCGGTCGGCCACGACGGCCGTCGACTCGGCGCTGGTGTGCATCCGGAGCAGTTCGGCCCTGGCGACTGGTTCGACGGTCACCCGCAGGTCCACGCGATCCATCAGCGGGCCCGACAACCGCGCCTGGTAGCGCCTGATCGAGGAAGGCCTGCACTCGCAGATGTCCTCGCCCATACCGTGCCGACCGCATGGGCACGGGTTGGCCGCCAGCACCATGAGGAACTTCGCTGGCATCCTGAGCATCCCAGCCGCCCGGGCGATCACGACATGCCCCGATTCCAGCGGTTGGCGCAGGGCGTCCAGAACATTGCTGTGGAACTCCGCCGCCTCATCCAGAAAAAGCACGCCATGGTGGGCCAGGGACGCCGCCCCCGGACGGGGGAGACCGTGCCCACCGCCGACGAGGGAGGCCGTGGTGGCCGAGTGGTGCGGCGCGCAGTAGGGCGGTACGTCGACCAGGGGGTGGCCCGGGGGCAGCACACCGGCCACCGAGTGCACCGCGGTAACTTCCAGTGATTCCTGTCGACTGAGCCCCGGCAGGAGACCGGGCAACCGCTCGGCCAACATCGTCTTGCCCGCGCCCGGGGGCCCTTTGAAGAACACGTGGTGCCTCCCGGCCGCGGCTACTTCCAGCGCCGCGCGAGCCACCCGCTGTCCCGCCACGTCGGCGAGGTCCGGCACGTGGTCGCCGACGGTCAGGCCGGCTCCGAGACCCGTTCCTGGCAGGGCCAGACCGGCCAGGAACGGATCCGGCCGGATGTCCCCCGGAACGGGTTCCTCGTCGGGCACCGGCTCATCGGTGAGTACCGCGATCAACTGCCGCAGGCTCCGTACGCCCAGCACCGAGACCCCGGGCACCAATGACGCCTCCGGCACCGCGCACTCGGGCACCACCACCTGCTCGTACCCGGCGTCCGCGGCGGCGAGGACTGCGGGCAGCACGCCTCGCACCGGCCTGACCCGACCGTCGAGGCCCAGCTCTCCGATCATCACGATGTCGGCGAGCACCCGCGGGTCGATCCGCTCGGCCGCTCCCAAAACCGCGCTGGCCACGGCCAGGTCGAAACCGCTGCCGCTCTTCGGTACCGACGCCGGGCTCAGCCCCACGGTGAGCTTCTTGGACGGCCAGGACCCCCCAGAATTCACGACGGCCGCCCGGACCCGGTCGCGGCTTTCCGTGAGGCTCTTGTCGGGCAGCCCCACCAGCGTGAACGCCGCCACTCCCGGCTCCAGGTCGGCCTGGACCTCGACCACCACGCCCTCGACGCCCACCAGGGCAACGGAGCACGTACGGGCGAATCCCATGTCAGGCCACCCCCCGCGCGTGCTCGACCACGGGGGCGCCGCGGTCGGGGAGGAGGACTCCGACCAGGTCGATGCGGACGCCGCCGGGCGGGGCGCCGCCGTGGCTCTGGATCCAGCGTTCCGCGAGGTCCCGCAGGCGTTCCGACTTCTCCGGTGTCACCGCGGCCATCGGATGCTCGTAGCACCCGCCCCGGCGCGTCTTGACCTCGCAGACGACGAGCGCCTCCCCGTCCCGGGCCACGATGTCGATCTCGCCGGACCTGCCGCAGCGCCAGTTGCGCTCCAGGATGGTCATGCCGGCCTCGGTCAGCCGCCGGACGGCCATGTCCTCGCCGTACCTGCCGAGTGCGTTGCGTGCCTGATGCGGCCTATGCGGCTGCTGTGACCGGTGTGTCTGCTGGGTGTTCATGTGGGCACCACCTCCGGCGCCCACCGTCGCGCACCCGGCCGCAGGCAGTGGATCTTGGTGGGTTACCCGCCGGTTGTGGACAACCCCGTCACCCGTGCGGGGATCCGAACCTCAACTGCGGGATCCGAACCGAACCTCAGCTGCGGGGCCCGAACCTCTGCCGCGGGGAGACCTCACGACCTTCACCCGCCCGGCAGCTCCAGATCGCTCTTGTTCAGCTCCTCGATGTTCACGTCCTTGAACGTCAGGACGCGCACCTGCTTCACGAAACGGGCCGGGCGGTACATGTCCCAGACCCAGGCATCCGCCATGGACACCTCGAAGAACACCTCGCCCTGCACCGAGTGCACCTGCATCTCGTAGTCGTTGGTGAGGTAGAAGCGCCGCTCGGTCTCGATCACGTATTTGAACAGACCGACGACATCGCGGTACTCCCGGTAGAGCTTCAGCTCCATCTCGGTCTCGTACTTTTCGAGGTCCTCGGCGCTCATGGCATGTTCCCCTTCAGCCGTGCGATCCCCCCATTGTGCGCCAGTCCCGCGCGCCTCTAGACGATTTCCGTGTCAAGGGTTATGGGACCGGCCGGGGGACCTTCGTCGAGCAGCGTCCGGAGCAGCTCGGCAAGTCTGGTCGGGTACACCGTCTCATGCGACCGGGCCAGTTCCCGACACGTCCACCAACGTGCTCCGGCGACGCTGCGCCGCTCCAGCTCCGTCAGGGCCACCGCCTCGGTCGCCGTCTGCTCCGTACGGGCCAGGTAGTACCACTCGTCCTGGTCCCAGCGGCGGCCGGCGAACGGGAAGGAGCACCGCCGCCGCCACAGCACAGGACCGAGTGCGACATCGGTGATGCCGGTCTCCTCGGACAGCTCCCGCAGCGCGGCCTGTTCGCGGGTCTCGTCGCCCTCCAGGCCCCCGCCGGGGGTGAACCACCAGTCGTCGGCCGGGTCGTCCGGTTCGTGGCCGTGCAGCAGCAGGATGCGGTCGGCGGGGTCCAGCAGCACCAGCCGGGCGACCTTGCGCAGACCGCCCGTGTACGCGTCCTCGCCCGCGTCCCGGGCCTCAGTGGACACCGGCGGGCTCCGGACGGGTACGGGAGCGGCCCAGCCGCTTGGCGAGGGGTCCGTAGGCGGCGCCGCCGAGGACGAGGACCGCGCCGACGACGATCAGGACGACGATGGTACGCAGCGGTCCCGGCGCGGAGAGGGCCCCAAGGGCCTCGAAGCCGGTGGGGGGCTTGAGCATGCCCTTCATGGGCCAGGCCACGGCGTCGACCCGGGCGGACACGGCACTGCGGGCGACGGTGCCGCGGGCGGCGTCGGTGAGGTGGGCGGTGGAGTCCAGCGAGCCCTGCCGCTCGTCACCGAGGAGGAAGAGGCGGCCCTCGGGGACCTTGACGGTCGGGAAGTCCGTGATCTCGGCGAGGCTGCCCTCGGGGAGGTAGGGCTCCTCGATCTGTTTGCCGTTGACGGTCAGCTTGCCGTCCGTGCAGCAGCCGACGGTGTCGCCGCCGACCGCGACCACCCGCTTGACCACGTCGGAGTTGGTCACCCAGCCCTTGTCGTGGAAGACGACGACGTCGCCCCGGCGTATCTCACCGCCGTCGACGCGCTGCGCGAGGACCCGGTCACCGGCGTCGATCGTCGGGGCCATCGAGGTCGTGGGCACGGTGTAGGGCCGGTAGACCACCGCTCCCCACGCGAATCCCCCGAGGAACAGCACCAGGCCCAGTGCCACGGCCACTCCGGACAGCCGCTGGCCGAGCGGGCTGCCGATCCGCTCGGCGCCGGTGCCGCGCGGGGCCGTATGTGTCGTGCTCTCGCCACCCATGGACCCGCACCCTACCCGGCGGTACCGAAGTGGGCCCAGCCTCCCTCCCGACTCGGTCGGCAGCGGACCGGACCCAGGCTTCCCCGGGCGCGAGGGCCGGGCCGACCTCGGGCCTCGGGGCCCGGCCCACCTCAGGCATACGGGCGTCGAGGCCCGGCCCACCTCGGGCATAAGGGCCCGGCCGTCCCCGAGACGTACAGGCCGAGCGGTCGCTCAGCGGGTCCGGCTCGCCGCGGCCCGCCGCCGGCGCCACACCGCCACCGGCAGCACGCCCACGAGCGCGACGCCCTCGGGCGCCACCGACAGCGAGGCGGCGCCGGAGGACCGCTGGTCGAGACCCGACTGGTCGAAGGTGTCCGGGATCGGCAGGGTGCCCCAGCGGTTGATCGGCCAGGCCTTGACGATGGCGCGGCCGACGACCTTGTCGACCGGGACCATGCCGTGGTTCTTGTCGGACTGGTTGTAGCGGGAGTCGCGGGAGTTCTGGCGGTGGTCGCCCATCACCCACAGATAGCCCTTGGGGATCTTCACCTTGAACTGGCCGCCCTGGTCGTCCATGCTGCACGGGGTGTTGCCGGGGTAGACGTACGGCTCGTTCAGCGCCTTGCCGTTGACCAGCAGCGGGCCGGTGTTCTTGCACTCGACCGTGTCGCCGCCGACGCCGACGACCCGCTTGATCAGGTCCTTCTCCTCCGCGGACGGCATCAGGCCGATCCAGCTGAGGACCTTCTGCACGGCGTTCGCAGTGGGCGTGGGCTCGCCCGCCAGCCAGTTGTCCGGGTCATGGAAGACGACGACCTCGCCGCGTTCCGGCTCGGAGCCGAACCACGGGGTGAGCTTGTCGACCAGGACGCGGTCCCCCTGTTGCAGGGTGTTCTGCATCGAGTCCGACGGGATCGAGAACGCCTGCACCAGGAACGTCTTGATCAGCAGCGCCAGCACCAGCGCGATACCGATCAGGATCGGCAGTTCCTTCCAGAAGGAGCGCGGCTTCTTCGGCCCTGGGGCCGAGTCGCGCCGCCCCGCGGCGCCGTCCACCGGGGGCTCCCCGTCGGCAGCGGCGTCCTGCGCCGCCCCTGCCTCATTCCCCGAGGTCACGGCGCCGCCCGGGGTAGGGCTGTTTGCTTCCACGGGGCGCCCGCGGTGTTCCTCGCCGTCGTGTCCCGACCGTGCGCCGACCGCCACATCCCCCACGCCAACTCCTTACTCCGTGCCGCCGCCTGCTCCGGGTACGGTGCAGGCCCACCACTCCCATAACGAGCGGGAGTTCCGCAGGAGTCGGGAGCTGAATCATTCCGTTCGGATCGTCGGAGGCAACCCTATGCGACGGCCGGGGAGCAGCGGTCGACCCCGACACGGAGTTCGACACGCTTGCGAAGGTTTTAGGTTCGGTCAGTCCGGACCAGTGGCCGATGGGCCAGCCGATGACCATGGCCCGGCCGACCACGGAGTCCAAGGCGACCGTGCCGCCGTAGTCGGTGTCCTGGTGGGCGCGCGAGTCCGCGGAGTTGTCGCGGTGGTCGCCCATCACCCACAGCCGCCCTTGGGGGACGGTGACGTCGAACGGCGTCGCGGAGGGTGCGTTGCCCGGGTACAGGTAGTCCGTCTCGGACAGGGGAACGCCGTTGACGGTCACCCGGCCCTGCGTGTCACAGCACTTGACATGGTCACCGCCGACGCCGATGACCCGCTTGATCAGGTCCTTCTCGTTGTCCGAGGGCAGCAGACCGATGAAGGTGAGCCCTTCCTTGACCTGTTTGACGCCGACGGGGTCGTTCTTCTTGGTGGTCTGCTCGTCGGCCAGCCAGCCGCCCGGGTCGTGGAAGACGACGACGTCCCCGCGCTGCGGCTCGGAGCCGAACCACGGGGTGAGCTTGTCGACCAGGACGCGGTCGCCGATCCGGATCGTCTGCTCCATGGAGCCCGACGGGATCACGAACGCCTGGACGAGGAAGGTCTTCAGGACCAGCGCTATCAACACGGCCACACCGACCAGGAGCGGTATCTCGCGCACCGCGCCGCGTCTGCGCCTGCGCTTGACCTTGCGCTGGAGCTTGCGCCGCTCCGCGCGGGAACGACCGCCGCCGGAGCCGGCCGCGCGCCGGGCACCGGTGGGCAGCAGGTTGTCGGCGGCGCCGCTGGGCACACCGCGCGGCTTGCCCCGGTTACCCATGCGCGTCCTCCGCGGCGGCGGGCACGCGCGCGTAGGCGGCCGGGCGGTGCAGACGGGTCCAGTGGCCGAAGGGCCAGACGATCCAGTCGGCGCGTCCGATCACCTCGCCGACGGGGACCATGCCGCCGCCCGGGGAGCCCAGGTGGTCGCGGGAGTCGCTGGAGTCGCTGCGGTGGTCGCCGAGGACGAACAGTCTGCCCTGGGGCACTACGACATCGAAGGGCACGGTGGACGGGCCGTCCCCGGGGTAGAGGAACGCCGTCTCATCGACCGCTCGGCCGTTCACTTCGATCCTCCCCTCCTTGTCGCAGCACACCACATGGTCTCCGCCCACACCTACAACGCGCTTGATGTAGTCCGCGTCCCCGAAATACCCGGTTCCGTCGAACACGACGACGTCACCGCGCCGCGGTTCGGCACCGAAACGGTACGCCAACTTATTTACGACAACGCGGTCCCCGATCCTCAATCCGCCTTCCATGGATCCGCTCGGGATCTGGAACGGCTGCGCCACGAACGTGTTGAGGAGCAGCAGGAACAGCAGACAGACGAAGAGGGTGAGGGTGATCCGTCCGCCGGGCAGCCAGTCGGTGAACCGCGGCACCAACGCGAAACGCGACCGTCCCTCCGTGCCCGTGGTGCCGGGGCTGGAGGTGCGGTCGCGTTGCGTCGGCTGTGCTTCGGTGTCCATCGGGGCCTGATGCTATCCGGCCCCGCCGTGAACTCCGCTGCGCGCTCAGTTCTCGCGCTTCTCCTTGATCTTCGCGGCCTTGCCGCGCAGGTCGCGCAGGTAGTACAGCTTGGCGCGGCGCACGTCGCCCTTGGTGACCAGCTCGATCTTCTCCACGATCGGGGTGTGCACCGGGAAGGTGCGCTCGACGCCGACGGAGAAGGAGACCTTGCGGACCGTGAAGGTCTCGCGGACTCCGGAGCCCTGGCGGCGGATCACCACGCCCTTGAACTGCTGCACACGGGAGCGGTTGCCCTCGATGACGCGGACGTGCACGTTGACGGTGTCACCCGGGCGGAAGGCCGGGACGTCGCTGCGCAGCGACGCGGAGTCGACGGAGTCGAGCAGGTGAGACATGTCGTCTGCTTTCTTCGCTGATGCCACAGGTCATCAACGGCAACTAGATGTTCGAAAGGTGTGCCGTGCGGGTCGGGGCGGACGTCGTGTCCCCCTGTGGCAGGGGCGGCACGCCGGACGGACGCACAACAGCCGCCTATTGTTCCATGCCCTGTGGCCTGCGCCAAAATCGGCCGTACGGCTCCCCGTCCGGGTCCGGTGCCCAGCCGAGGACGGAGAGCATCTCGCGGTCCTTCTTGTCGAAGACCTTGGGGTCGCAGCGCTCGATGAGGTCGGGACGGTTGGCCGTCGTGCGCTTCAGGGCCTCGTCCCGGCGCCAGCGGGCGATCTTCCCGTGGTGGCCGCTGAGCAGCACGTCCGGGATGTCACGGCCGCGCCAGACGGGCGGCTTGGTGTAGACGGGGCCCTCCAGGAGGCCGGCCATCGCGCCGGGCGCGAACGAGTCGTCCCGGTGGGACTCGGCGTTGCCGAGGACGCCGGGCAGCAGCCGGGCCACCGCCTCGGTGACGACGAGGACGGCCGCCTCGCCGCCGGCCAGCACATAGTCGCCGATGGACACCTCGTACACCGGCATCCGCGTCGCGTACTCGTCCGTCACGCGCCGGTCGATGCCCTCGTAGCGGGCGGGCGCGAAGATCAGCCAGGGGCGTTCGGAGAGTTCGACGGCCAGTTCCTGGGTGAAGGGGCGGCCGCTCGGCGTGGGCACGATCAGCGCGGGCGTGTGGGAGCCGGTCTCGTAGCCGTCGGCCAGCACGGAGTCCAGCGCGTGCCCCCATGGCTCGGTCTTCATGACCATGCCCGGGCCGCCGCCGTACGGGGTGTCGTCGACCGTGCTGTGGCGGTCGTACGTCCAGGTCCGCAGGTCGTGCACATGCACGTTCAGCTGCCCGCGCGCGCGTGCCTTGCCGACGAGGGAGACGTTCAGCGGTTCCAGGTACTCGGGGAAGATCGTGACGACGTCGAGCCTCATGCGCCCTCGTCCCCCGACTCGGCACCGCGTCCCTCGGCGGCTTCGTCCGCGCGGTCGTCGATGAGGCCGGGCGGCGGTGCGATGACGGCCTTCTGCTCCGCGAGGTCGATCTCGGTGACGATCTCCTCGACGAAGGGGATCAGCACCTCGCCGCCGTCGGGCCGCTCGACGATGAGCAGGTCCTGCGAGGGCAGGTGCGAGACCTCGGCGATCCGGCCGACCTGCGTGCCGTCCTCGGTGACCACGTCCAGGTCGATCAGCTGGTGGTCGTAGTACTCGTCCTCGCCCTCGGGCAGCTCGTCCGGGTCGATCTCGGCGATCAGGAGGGTGTTGCGGAGGGCTTCGGCGCCGTTGCGGTCCTCGACGCCCGCGAAGCGCAGGAGCAGACGGCCGCTGTGGACGCGGCCCGTCTCGATGGTGAGCGGTCCCGCGGAGGCGGGATCGGTGGCGAGCACGGCACCGGGCGCCAGCCTGAGTTCCGGCTCGTCGGTGCGTACCTCGACGGTGACCTCGCCCTTGAGGCCATGGGCACGGCCGATCCGTGCGACTACCAGCTGCACGTGTCCAACTCTCCTGTCGATCTCCTGTCATACGACTGCGGGCCGGGGAGGGCCCAGTGGCCTTCCCCGGCCCGAGCCGGTTGCGAAAAGCGTCAGCGGACGTGGTCGACGTCGACGAGGTCGACGCGGACTCCGCGGCCGCCGATGGCACCCACGACGGTGCGCAGGGCGCGTGCGGTGCGGCCGTTGCGGCCGATCACCTTGCCGAGGTCGTCGGGGTGCACCCGGACCTCCAGGACACGCCCGCGGCGCAGGTTGCGCGAGGCGACCTGCACATCGTCAGGGTTGTCGACGATGCCCTTCACGAGGTGCTCAAGCGCCTCTTCGAGCATGTTGCTCAGGCCCCGGTCGACTCGGAGGACTCGGCGGCGGCCTCGTCCTTCTTCTCGGCCTTCTTCTTCTGGGTGATCGCCTCACCCTTGCCCTCGTCCTCGCCGCCGAGCGCCTCGAACGACGGACGCGTGGACTTCGGCTCGGCGACGAGCAGCGGCGCCGGAGCGGGCTCGCCCTTGAACTTCTGCCAGTCGCCGGTCTTCTTCAGGATGGCGAGCACGGGCTCGGTCGGCTGCGCGCCGACACCGAGCCAGTACGCCACACGCTCGGCGTCCACCTCGATGACCGACGGGTGGTACGTCGGGTGGTACTTGCCGATCTCCTCGATGGCCCGGCCGTCACGGCGGGTACGGGAGTCGGCGACGACGATGCGGTAGTGAGGCGAACGGATCTTGCCCAGACGCTTCAGCTTGATCTTGACTGCCACGGGAGTGGGTTCTCCTGGATTTGACGTGGTGGGGCACAACGAGATGCCGCGTGGGGTTGCAGTGCCCGAGTAGCCCGATGGACGCGTCAGCCGGAGGAGAGAGGGGTCCTGTGCGGCTGTCGAGTACAGCTAGCCATTGTGCCACACGCCGCGGGGCGCTCTCGGCCAGGCCGGAGGGCACGAGGGCACGAGGGCACGCCGAACAGACACCCGGCGTGGAGGTGAGTCACGTCGGGTGCGCTGCCCGGTGCGTGCGGTGGCCGGCCACGCCCACCCGTGCCGCCCCCGGCACGACTGTCCACGGCCGACCAGGCCACTTCCGGCACCCACGAGATGCCGGTGCATCGCGGCCCGCGGATTACGCCGCTCCCACGACCTCCGGGATCCGGAACGGCTTGCCACAGCCCCCGCACACGATCGGCGCCTGGGCCAGTACCGACGGGACCACCCGGACGTTGCGCCCGCAGTCGCAGACGGCCTTGACGCGGACACCGCCCCCCGAGGACCCGTGGCGGGCGGCCGGCCCCCGGAACGTGCGGGAGGTGTCCGCGGAGGTGGCCGCCATATGGGCCTTGAGGGCGCGCTGGAGCCGCTCCATGGTCGGGCGGTAACGCCGCTTCGCCTCGGGGTTGAGCGTGACCAGCGAGAAACCGCTGCTGGGGTGCGGTTCGTCGGGATGGTCCAGGCCCAGCTCCTCGGCGATGGCGAGGAATCTCCGGTTGTGATAGCGGCCGGCTCGGGACGTGTCGCGTACGCCGCGGGCGGCGGCGACGCCATGGACTGCCTCATGAAGCAGTCGCTCGAAGGAGAGTTCGTGTCCGCACGCGGACGACGACTCCCCGATCAGTGACTCTGGCGCGGCAAGGTCCGGCAGCTCGGGGTGGTACCGCTGAATGTCGGCCCACGCCTGCGCCAGCTCTGCGGCGAGAACAGGTGGTGTCTGTGTCGTGCTCACGTAATGACAACGAGCCAGAGTGCCGCTGTGTTCCGATTCCGGGGCATCCCAAATAATTTGCACGTACCCGTCAGTTGCCACTGATGCGTCCTGACGAGGGCGGGTGCGCTGATCTGCGGAAAAGCGGAACAGCTCGTACCAAGCCGGTACGTAGTCCGACGCAGGACCCGGCGCGTGGAACGTGTCCGCGCGCCGGGGCGGATGTCGCCGGCTGATGCGCAAGAGTTGTTTCGGCCGCTCTCGCGGCGCACCTGTCGCCTCAGTAGGACCGCGCGACGACCGCGACGTTACCGGGAGCGTCGTCCGTGTCCGGCACCGACCCGTCCGCGGCGACCAGACACCGCACGGTGACGGCGTGCTCGGCCAGCCTGGCCTCGCCCTCCTCGCCGAGATCGGCCCACGGGATACGCGCCCAGCCGCCGGCGGTGGCGGCCTCGACGGCCTCCTCGACGGTGCTCACATCGGTGGTGCGGGACTCGCGGCGCTGCCTGGCCTGTTCCAGGAGCAGCGCCTGGTCCTCTTCCAGGATCTGCGGAAGCAGCCCGGCCAGCGCGTCCAGGGCGACCGGTGCCTTGCCGCCGGGGATCCGGCGGGCCAGCATCGCCGTGCCGTTCTCCAGGTCGCGCGGGCCGACCTCGATACGGACCGGCACACCCTTCAGCTCCCAGTCGACGGCGCGCCGGCCGAACGGCGTGTCCGTGCGGTCGTCCACCCGCACCCGGACCCCGGCCGCCTTCAGCCGGTCGCCGATCTCGCGGACCTTGGCCAGGACCGCCTCGTCGTCCTTGACCGCGAGGACCACGGCCTGGGTCTGCGCCAGGCGGGGCGGCACACGCAGCCCGTCGTCGTCGCCGTGCATCATCACCAAGGCGCCGATCATGCGGGTGGTGGACCCCCACGAGGTCTGCCACACGTACTCCTGCCGGCCGTCCTTCGACAGGTACTGGGTGTGGAAGACCTTGGCGAAGTTCTGGCCGAGTTCATGGCTGGTGCCCAGTTGCAGGGCCTTGCCGTCGCCCATCATGCCCTCCAGGGTGAGGGTGTTGATGGCGCCCGCGAACCGCTCACTGGCGGTCTTGCGGCCCGCCAGGACGTCCATGGCGAGGACGTTCTCCATGAAGTCGGCGTACACATGGCGGTGGATGTGCGCCGCGTAGTCCCGGGCGTCCTCATAGGTGGCGTGCGCGGTGTGGCCCTCCTGCCACAGGAACTCCGTCGTCCGCAGGAACACCCGCGGGCGCAGCTCCCAACGCACCACGTTCGCCCACTGGTTGATCAGCAGCGGCAGATCGCGGTAGCTCTGCACCCACTTGGCGAAGTAGTCATTGACGATCGTCTCCGAGGTGGGCCGGACGACGACGGGCTCCTCCAACTCCTTGCCGCCGGCATGCGTGACGACGGCCAACTCCGGCGCGAAACCCTCGACGTGCTCGGCCTCCCGGGTCAGGTACGACTGCGGGATGAACAGCGGGAAGTAGGCGTTGGCGGCGCCGGCCTCCTTGATCCGGGAGTCCATCTCGGCCTGCATCCGCTCCCACAGCCCGTACCCATACGGTCGGATCACCATGGTGCCGCGCACCGGACCGTTGTCGGCCAGCTCGGCCTTGTTGATCAGATCCTGGTACCAGCGGGGGAAGTCGACCGCCCGGGGTGTGAGAACGGGTGCCTTTGCCATGGCGCGATGGTACGGGTCCACGTTGCCGGGACGTGAATTCTCGCCACAGCCGCCCAGGCGCCGCAAACCGGGCCCCACGACCCCTGGACGCCGTCGCGAGCCGGGAGTTACCTGGCATACGTGGAGAGTGCGAACGCACGGCACGGGGGCCACGCAACGCGCACACCGGCAACCTTCGGCGGATTGGGGCGCTTATCCATGACACCTACGCTCGTGCGGCAGCACCCGTCCCCCGCGGGGCCCGCGCCCCGTACGGACCGGGGTGCACGCGCGCGTGACTGGTCCGAGATCCAGGAGCGGATGCTGGTCCCGCTCCATGAGTCGGTCTACGAACGTCTTGAAGTGGGCCCCGCCACCAGGCTGCTGGGCCTTCGCTGCGGTTCGGGGCTCGCCCTGCTGACGGCGGCGTCCCGAGGTGCCACGGTGACCGGGGTGGACTTGGGCCGACCCGAACTGCTCGCCCTCGCGCGGCAGCGCCTGCTGCCGCAGACGCCCGAGACGCCGGAGAGATTGCGCGCACGCGCGCGTGCGCGCGCCCGGATCGTCGACGGCGAGCCCGGGGACACGGCCGACGCAAAGACGCCCGCGTTCACCCTGGTGACCGCTTTCCAGCCGATCGGGTGCACGGCGGGCGACGCGGCGGAACTCGGCGGCCTGCTCGCCGCCGCGGTGCCGCTCGCCGCGCGCGGGGCGGCCGTGGTGCTGACCGGCTGGGGCCCGCCGGAGCACTGCGCCACCTCGTCCGTGCTGCGGGTGGCCGCCAAGCTGGCCGATCCCCTGCGCGGCGCGGCCGGTTGGCGCCCGGCCCGGGGCGACGACCTGGAGGAGGTCGGCCGGCGGGCCGGGCTGCGGCCGGCCGGTTCGGGGCGGGTGGCCTGCCCGTTCGGGTACGCGGACCTCGGAAGCGCGGTACGCGGACTGCTGTCGACGGGGCTGTTCGACACCGCGATCGCGGCCACCGACCAGGTACAGGTGGACAAGGAACTGCGGGAGGCGCTGCATCCCCATCGACGGCAGGACGGGACGGTATGGATGCCGAACGTCCTGCGCTATCTGATCGCCCGCGTCCCCTAGGGCGGCCCTAGACGCTCGGCTCAAGGGCGCACGGCGAAGACGCACGCCGCGAACGGCAGTCCGGCCGGAAACCCGTGGTGCTGACGACGGGCTTGGCCGTCACGGTGACGTGGTGCCGGGCCGGTGTTCGCCCGCAGCCGGCCGACGCCGAGGGCGCCCTTCCCGCCGAAGCGGGGAGGGACGCCCTCGCGGTCGCGCGGCCTCAGCCCATGAACTTCTTGAACTCGTCCGGCAGTTCGAACTCCTGCCCGCCCTGCTGCGGCAGGCCGAAGGCGCCTCCCTGCTGGGCCGCGGCCTCACGCCGCTGGGCCGCCTCCAGTTCCTGCTGCTTGCGCTTCATCGGGTTGCCCGAGCGCTGCTTGCCCTTGGCCTTCTTCGGCTGCTTCTTCGTCCGGCCGGGGCCGCCGCCCATACCCGGGATCCCCGGCATGCCGGGCATACCGCCGCCCTGGGCCATCCGGGACATCATCTTGCGCGCCTCGAAGAACCGTTCGACAAGCCCCTTGACCGCGCTGACCTCGACACCGGAACCCTTGGCGATCCGAGCGCGGCGGGAGCCGTTGATGATGGTCGGGTCCTGGCGCTCGGCCGGGGTCATCGACTTGATGATCGCGGCGGTGCGGTCGACGTCCCGCTCGTCCAGGTTGTTGATCTGGTCCTTGATCTGCCCCATGCCGGGCAGCATCCCGAGCAGCTTGCTGATGCTGCCCATCTTCCTGACCTGCTCCATCTGGGCCAGGAAGTCGTCCAGGGTGAAGTCCTGGCCCTTCTTCGACGCCAGCTTGGAGGCCATCTTCTCGGCCTCTTCCTGGCTGAACGTCTTCTCCGCCTGCTCGATCAGGGTGAGCAGGTCACCCATGTCGAGGATGCGGGAGGCCATCCGGTCCGGGTGGAAGGCGTCGAAGTCCTCCAGCTTCTCCCCGTTCGACGCGAACATGATCGGCTTGCCGGTGATCTGCCGGATCGACAGGGCCGCACCGCCGCGGGCGTCGCCGTCGAGCTTGGAGAGCACCACGCCGTCGAAGCCGACGCCGTCGCGGAAGGCCTCGGCCGTGTTGACGGCGTCCTGGCCGATCATCGCGTCGACGACGAAGAGGATCTCGTCGGGGTTGACGGCATCGCGGATGTCCGCGGCCTGCTGCATCATCTCCTGGTCGATGCCCAGGCGGCCCGCGGTGTCCACCACCACGATGTCGTGGACCTTGGACTTCGCGTGGTCGATGGAGTCCTTGGCGACCTTGACCGGGTCCCCTACGCCGTTGCCCGGCTCGGGCGCGTAGACCGCGACGCCGGCGCGCTCGGCGACGACACTGAGCTGGTTGACGGCGTTCGGGCGCTGGAGGTCGGCGGCGACGAGCAGCGGTGAATGGCCCTGCTCCTTGAGCCACCGGCCGAGCTTGCCCGCGAGGGTGGTCTTACCGGCGCCCTGCAGACCGGCCAGCATGATCACCGTGGGCGGCTGCTTGGCGAAGCGCAGCCGGCGGGTCTCACCGCCGAGAACCTGCACAAGCTCGCTGTTGACGATCTTGAGGACCTGTTGGGCAGGATTCAGCGCCCTGGAGACGTCCGCACCGAGCGCGCGCTCCTTGACGTTCTTGATGAACGTGCGCACGACAGGAAGGGCGACGTCGGCTTCGAGCAGCGCGATACGGATCTCGCGTGCGGTGGCGTCGATGTCCGCCTCGCTCAGACGCCCCTTGCCGCGCAAATTTTTGAAGGTCGCTGAGAGGCGATCGGAGAGAGTGTCGAACACGGCGGTGTCGGTCCTCGGGGTCGGAAGCTGGGTCGCCTTCCAGAGTATCTGGCCCCGCAAGCGAATCGGCCCTGCCCGCCGAGTTCAGCGGGCGGGGCCGGAGCCCCGCGTCGGCGGGGACCACGTCAGGCGACCGCACGACACGACGGGAAGGTCACGCACGCAGCGTCTCCTCCAGCACCCGGGCCGTCGACGCCGCGTCCCCGGCCGGCAGCGGCGTGCCCGCCTGCGTCGTCACGTAGAACGCGTCCACCGCGTTGGAGCCCAGCGTCGACACATGCATGCTGCGCACCCGCACCTCCGCCTTCTCCAGGGCCATGCCGATCCGGCACAGCAGCCCCGGCGCGTCCTGGGCCCGTACCTCGATCACCGTCGCGTGATGGGAGGCCGCCGGGGCGACCGTCACCCGGGGCGGCGGGGCCACCCGGCCGCGGCGGCGCGGGTAGGCCGCATCGCGTTCGGCGAGGCGGCCCGCGATGTCCAGGCTGCCGTCCAGCGCCCGCACCAGGTCGGCGCGCAGCCGTGCAGCCTGCGGCAGCGATCCGTACTCGGCCGCGACCCGCCAGTTCAGCAGCAGGACCGAGCCGTCGTCGACGTCGTCCGGCAGGCGCAGGGCGCGCAGCTCCGCCGTACGGACCGTGAGGCGGTGGACGGCGAGGACACCGGCCACCGCGGGCAGTACACCCGGCTGGTCGGGCACCGCGATGAGGAGTTCGACGCCCAGCGGCTCGGGATCGCCGACGTGCTCCGCCATGACCGGTTCCGTCTGCGCGCGCAGCGCGAGCACCGGTCCGTCGGTGCGGAACGCCTCGATGGCGAGCCGTTCCTGTTCGGCGGTGGGGGCGGCGGGCTCGGGCTCCTCGGGTGCGTCCCCGGCGAGCACCGCGGCGACGCGTTTCACCAGGTCGGCGACCAGGGCGCCGCGCCAGGACGACCAGGCGGCCGGGCCGGTGGCCAGTGCGTCCGCCTCGGTCAGCGCGTGCAGCAGCTCCAGTGTGCCCGGGGTGCCGACCGCGTCGGCGACCGCGCGCACGGTGGCCGGGTCCTCCAGGTCGCGCCGGGTGGCGGTCTCGATCAGCAGCAGGTGATGCCGTACCAGGGTGGAGAGCACGGCGGCCTCGGCACGGTCGAAGCCGATGCGCGCGGCCACGTCCTTGGCGATGATCTCGCCGGCCGTCGAGTGGTCGCCGGGCCAGCCCTTGCCGATGTCGTGCAGCAGGGCGGCGACCAGCAGCAGGTCGGGGCGGCCGACCCGGCGGGTCAGCTCGGAGGCGCGGACCGCCGTCTCGATCAGATGCCGGTCCACGGTCCACACGTGGACGGCGTTGCGCTGCGGGCGGCAGCGCACCCGCTCCCAGTCCGGCAGCAGCCGCGTGACCAGGCCCTCGGCCTCCAGCGCCTCCCAGACGTCCACGGTCGGACGGCCCGAGCCGAGCAGGGTGACGAGTTGTTCACGGGCCTCGGCGGGCCAGGGCGTGGGCAGCGGGCGCACGGAGGCCGCCATGCGCCGTACGGCGTGCAGGGAGAGCGGGAGGCCGGCCTGCGCGGCGGCGGCCGCGGCGCGCAGCGGTAGCACCGGGTCGCGTTCGGGGCGCGCGGTGCGGGCGAGCACCACTTCTCCGTCCTGCTCCACCACTCCCTCGGCGAGCGGGGAGCGTTCGGTGACCGGTTTGCCGCCCAGCGCCCTCCCGTCGCCCGCCACCGCCCTTCTGAGGAAGTCGCTTCGCTCCCTTGCCAGTTTGCGCAGCCGCGGGCGCACGGCGCGGGATCGCAGTACGCGCCCCACCTCGCGCCAGGTGACGTCACTGGCGTACGCGATGACGCGCGCCGCCTCGTACACCTGCCGCAGCAGGGTGTCGGCGTCCAGCAGGCCCAGGTCCGCCGCCACCTGGTCCTGCTCCTGGAGGGCGAGGCGGTCGGTGGCGCGGCCGGTGGCCAGGTGCAGGGCGTCCCGGACGTCGAGCAGACGTCGCCGGGCGTCCGCCAGTCCCTCGCGGGGCGCGTCGGCGAGCCAGGACGCGGCGACGGCGCGCAGCGCGGTGGCGTCCCTGAGGCCGCCGCGGGCCTCCTTGAGGTCCGGTTCCAGGAGGTACTGCAGTTCCCCCTGGCGTACGGCGCGCTCGGCGCACAGCTCCTGGAGTTCGGGCAGGCGTTTCGGTGCCTGGTTGCGCCAGTCGGCGAGCACGGCCGTGCGCAGTGCGGTGGTGAGTCCCAGATCGCCCGCGATGTGCCGGGCGTCGAGCAGCCCGAGCTGGACCTTGAGGTCGTCGCCCGCGGTCTTCCGGGCCTCCGAGGGTGTGCGCACGGAGTGGTCGAGGGCGAGGCCGAGGTCCCAGACCGGGTACCAGATGCGGTCGGCCAGGGCGGCGACCGCCTTGGTGTCGCCGCCGTCGTGCAGCAGCAGGAGGTCGAGGTCGCTGCGCGGGGACAGCTCGCCGCGGCCGTAGCCGCCGACGGCGACGAGGGAGACGCCCCTGATGCCGTCGGCCGCCGCGGTGACCAGGCGGGTCAGCCAGTCGTCGGTCAGCTCGGCGAGGGCCGCACGGCGCGGCGGCCCGGACCGCGCCCCCTCGGTGAGGAGGCGCAGCCGGGCCGCCGCGTAGCCGCCGGGTCCCGAGTGCTCCGCGTCTTTCCGAACATCTGTATCCGTCACCCGGCGACTCCTTTCCTTCTTGGTCGGACGGCCTTGTGCCGGACGGCGCGTCCGGTCAGAGGGCGTCCGGGCCGCGCTCGCCGGTGCGGACCCGGACGGCCGTCTCGACCGGCAGGGACCAGACCTTGCCGTCACCGATCTTGCCGGTGCGGGCCGCCTTGACGATGACGTCGATCAGCTGCTCGGCGTCGTCGTCCTCGGCCAGCACCTCGATACGGATCTTGGGTACCAGGTCGACCGTGTACTCGGCGCCGCGGTAGACCTCGGTGTGTCCCCGCTGTCGTCCGTAGCCGCTCGCCTCGGTGACGGTCAGACCGTGCACCCCGAAGGCTTGCAGGGCTTCCTTGATCTCGTCGAGCCGGTGGGGCTTGACGACGGCGGTGATGAGCTTCATGCGTCCACCTTCTTGCTCTGCATGGCGGTCAGGGCGGACGCGGCGGTGCCCACGACTCCGCCGCCGGCGCCGCTGAAGTCGTATGCGGTCTCGGCGTGCTCGGCCTGGTCGATGCCGGAGACCTCTTCGTCCTCGGTGACCCGCATGCCGATGGTCCTGTCGAGGAGGAAGGCGAGGACAGCGGAGGCTATCAGGGAGTAGGCGAGGACGCCGAAGACGCCGGCGCACTGCTTCCAGAACTGGTCCAGGCCGCCGCCGTAGAACAGGCCCTTGACGTCGGACTGGCCCTTGCCGCTGGCGAAGAAGCCGATGAGCAGGGAGCCGGCGATGCCGCCGACCATGTGGACGCCGATCACGTCGAGGGAGTCGTCGTAGCCGAACTTGTATTTCAGGCCCACGGCCATCGCGCACAGGACACCGGCGATGACGCCGACGGCGATCGCGCCGAGCGGGGAGACCGCGCCACCGGACGGGGTGATCGCGACCAGGCCGGCGACCGCGCCGGAGGCGGCGCCCAGCGTGGTGAAGGCGCCGTGCCGGATCTTCTCGTAGGCGAGCCAGGCCAGCATGGCGGCGGCGGTGGCGACCTGCGTGTTGACGAACATCAGCGCGCCGACGCCGTCCTCGTTGCCGAGCCAGGAGCCGGCGTTGAAGCCGAACCAGCCGAACCACAGCAGACCGGCGCCGAGCATGACCAGCGGGAGGCTGTGCGGGCGCATCGGGTCCTTCTTGAAGCCGACGCGCTTGCCGATGACGAGGATCACGCCGAGTGCCGCGGCACCCGCGTTGATGTGCACCGCCGTACCGCCGGCGAAGTCGATCACGCCGAGGTCGAAGGCCCAGCCGCCGGAGCCCCACACCCAGTGCGCCACCGGGAAGTAGACGACCGTGACCCACAGCACCAGGAAGACGGCCCACGCCGAGAACTTCACGCGGTCCGCGAGGGCGCCGCTTATCAGGGCGGGCGTGATGATCGCGAACATCAGCTGGAAGACCGCGAAGACGAAGACCGGGATCGTGTAGCCGTCCCAGAGGGCCAGCTTGTCGATCCCGCTGAAGCCGACGAAGCCGGAGGTCCAGCCGACGATGGAGCCCTTGTCGGCGCCGAAGGCCATGGAGAAGCCGTAGAGCACCCACAGGATGGTGACGATGCCCAGGCTGATGAAACTCATCATCAGCATGTTCAGGGTGGACTTGACCCGGACCATGCCCCCGTAGAAGAAGGCCAGGCCGGGGGTCATGAGCATCACCAGGGCGGAGCAGATGAGCATGAAGCCTGTGTTCGCGGCGGACAGCTTGTGCGCCTCCGCGGCAAGCGTGATGGCTGGTGCCATCGGCGTCTCCTCGTCGGTCGGTACGGCCCGTGCGGGCGAAGCCTGACTGTGGTCCGGCCATGAGGGATGGGCCGGTTATGCGCCCTGAGACTGGCGCAGCGCGGTTTCGGTCGAGGCCCCTCGTTGTTTCACCGGGGTGACGAAGACGCCGTGCGTGTTACGCGTCGATGAACTGCCGGATCGGACGACGTCCATCGTCATCGTGGCGCAACCTTCCGCACGGGAAAACGGACCGGCCGCGGGCGACCCTCCGATGACCTGGCATGGGGGAGCCGAGTCGGGCTGTGCGGGAGGGCCGGCCGCGGCCGGGGTTCTGGGGGTTCAGACCGCTTCCGCGGTCTCCGGGAGGGTGCTGGCGAGCTGGTCGGTGAGGTCGATGACCTCGGCGAGGTCGCCGAAGTCGCGCACGGCCGTGTCGACGGTCTTTCGGATACGGGTGTTCACCCGCTCGGAGCGCACCTTCTTGGCGACGCTCATCGCCTGTGCGGCGTACGCCGTGCCCTGCTCGGGCTCGCGGCGCAGCAGGTGCACGGTGGCCATGCCGATCAGGTTCAGTGCGTACGACCGCTGGTGCTCGTGGTCCGTGGCGAACAGCTCGACGGCCCGCTGCATCAGGGGCTCGGCCAGGGAGGCGTAGGCGGGGCTGCGGCCGGCCACGTAGGCGAGGTCGCGGTAGGAGTGGGAGTTCTCGCCGTACAGCTCGGCCTCGGAGAAGAAGCGGATCCAGTCGGGGTCCGGCTCGTCCCATTCGTCGGCGTCGGCGAAGGCGTCCTCGGCCATCCGGACCGCCCGCTTGCACTTGCCGGGCTGTCCCATGTTGGCGTAGGCGCGGGCCTCCATCGCATACAGCATGGACTGGGTGCGCGGGCTCGCGCAGTCCCGGCTGCCGTACTGGGCGAGGTGGATCAGTTCCAGGGCGTCGTCGGGCCGGCCGAGATGGATCATCTGCCGGCTCATGCTGGAGAGGATGTACGAGCCGAGGGGCTTGTCGCCGGCCTCCTTGGCGGCGTGCAGGGCGAGGACGAAGTACTTCTGCGCGGTGGGCTGGAGCCCGACGTCGTAGCTCATCCAGCCGGCCAGTTCGGCGAGTTCGGCGGCGACCTTGAAGAGCTTCCTGCTGGTGGCCTCCGGCTGGGGTTCCTGGAGCAGGTCGGTCACCTCGTGCAGCTGGCCGACGACCGCCTTGCGGCGCAGGCCGCCGCCGCACTGGGCGTCCCACTGGCGGAACATCATCGCGGTGGACTCCAGCAGGTCCAGCTCGGGCTTGGACAGCCGGCCGGGGCGCCGGGACTCGGCGGGGGTCTCGGGTGCGGGCCGCGGGGAGGGCGGCGAGGGGACGAGCCAGCGCTGCATCGGCTCGATGAGGGAGGGGCCAGCGGACAGGGTCAGTGAGTTCCCGAGGAAGCCGCGCCGCGCCAGCATGAGGTCGCTGCGCGAGAACTCGCTGAGCAGGGCCACTGTTTGCGGGCCCGTCCAGGGCAGGTCGACGCCGGTCGCGGAGGGTGTGGGGCGGGCGGCGCGCAGGCCGAGGTCCTCGACGGAGACGACGCAGCCGAACCGCTCGGAGAACAGTTCGGACAGGATCCTGGGGATCGGCTCGCGGGGGTTCTCGCCGTCCAGCCAGCGGCGCACCCGGGAGGTGTCCGTCGAGATGTGGTTGGCCCCCAACTGGCGGGCCCGGCGGTTCACTTGGCGGGCCAGCTCGCCCTTGGACCAGCCGCTGCGCACGAACCACGAGCCCAACAGCTCATTGGGGCGCTTGTCAGCGTTCGTCCCGCCACCGCCGTTGCCGCCCACTGGAACGCCCCCATTCCTGAGACCACTTGTCACCGCGTGCGCCAAGCCCTATCAGAATGCCGGTGGGCAAGGCCGCCCGTCCGGCGAATCTCACCCTTCGAACGGGATGCCGAGTTGCCTCCGGCATACCCGAAGTTGCATGTGCCCCAGGCCTCGTGCACTCAAAGTAATCCTACGATCACCCGTCCTGCCATGGCGATCCCAGAAACGCCACCATTCGCCACCCCTTCGAATGAACTCACTGTCACCCAGGCGCGATTCACTTGACATAGGACGGACGGAAGTAGATGCAGCGGTGCACTCGGGGGCGCGCAGTTCCCTGTGTACCACTGGGGACGCTTCATGGCGCCGCTCGGCTCCCATGGGATGCAGGGGTAGACGGAGCCATATGGTCACGTTCCGCTTCCGTCTCGTTCCACGTCGTAACCATCGGCGTGCCGGACCCGTTGGAGGGGGCATGGGCTTCACGATCGGCGGCATTCGCGAGATCCGCTCCGGTACGCGTCGACGCGTCCGCTCGTCGGAGTGCACCACGGTCGCCGAGTTCACCGGGCTGTGGGGCTGGGACGTGGTGCCGGGCGCACGGACCGTGGGGGGCACCTGTTCCTGCGGCCGACCGGACTGCCGTAAGCCGGGCGCCCATCCGCTGGAGTTCGCATCCCAGATCCCCGCCGGGGCCACGCTCGACGAAGTCACCAGGTCCTGGGGCGAGTTCCCCGGCGCCGCGGTGATGCTGCCGGTCGGCCGCGCGTTCGACGTGCTGGAGGTGGCCGAGCCCGCCGGGCGCCGGGCCCTGGCCCGCCTGGAGCGGATGGGTCTGCCCCTGGGCCCGGTCGTCGCGACCCCCGACGGCCGCGCCCAGTTCCTGGTCGCCCCCGGCGCCGCCGCCGAACTCCCCGTGCTCCTGTACCGCCTCGGCTGGGACGACCCGACCGCGCTCGACCTGCGCGGCCTCGGCCCCGGCGAGTACATCACGGCCCCGCCCTCCGACCGGGGCGACCTGGGCCCGGCCCACTGGCTCCGCCCGCCGGCCCTCGACTCGGCGACCGGCCCCCCGGCGGCCCGCCTGCTCCTGGGCACCCTGGCCTACGTAGCCCACCGCTCCCGAGCCTGACCCTCCGGGGGTACGGCCGGGGCATACGGCGCGCGGAGGCTTTCGGGGGTTTCCCTGGTCGGCGCGACGGGCGGGTGGAACGCCGGCGCAAGGACTGCCACGGGCGACCGAACACGAGCCGCCCCGGCGCGTCCGCACGGTTCGCTCTCCCCAGCCCACGGAAGAGGTGCCGCAGCGAACGGGCCCGAGCCGCCCCGGGGTCCGTACCGTGCCGCGAACCTACGGACACTCAAGCCGTCCCACGCCGCAGAGCCACCAAACACCCCAAAGCCACCACCACTCCCCCCCCAAGCCGACGCACCCGCCCCACCACCGCTCCCCCAAGCCGGCGCGCCCGCCCCACCGTCACGAATCCCCCAAGCCGGCGCGCCCGCCCAACCGTCACGACTCCCCGGGGCCAGGCGCGCGCCGCCGGCTGGCGGGGCGGCCGGCTGGCGCCCAGGGCTCACATGCCGCCACACCGCCACAAACGCCCCAGGCCGGTGCCGTGGGCCGGGCGCTTACGTGGCGGCGCCCGCTCCCGGGTGGGGTCCGGGGCGGGCGCCGATTGCCTTGTGGGGGATGTCGCGGGTGGGGGTCACTCTCCGATCAGGGCGTCGACGAACGCCTCCGGCTCGAACGGCGCCAAGTCGTCCGCGCCCTCGCCGAGGCCGATGAGCTTGACCGGGACGCCCAGCTCACGCTGGACGGCGACCACGATGCCGCCCTTGGCCGTGCCGTCGAGCTTGGTCAGCACGATGCCGGTGATGTCGACGACCTCGGCGAAGACCCGGGCCTGGACCAGCCCGTTCTGCCCGGTGGTGGCATCGAGGACGAGCAGCACCTCGTCGAGCGGGGCATGCTTCTCGACCACGCGCTTGACCTTCCCCAGCTCGTCCATGAGCCCGGTCTTGGTGTGCAGCCGCCCGGCGGTGTCGATGAGCACCACGTCGACGCCCGTCTCCTTGCCCTCCTTCACCGCGTCGAACGCGACGGAGGCGGGATCCCCGCCCTCCGGCCCGCGCACGGTGTAGGCGCCGACCCGCTCGCCCCAGGTCTGCAACTGGTCGGCGGC
The DNA here is from genome assembly GCF_040298665.1 of Streptomyces sp. NPDC001508. Taxonomy (NCBI): domain Bacteria; kingdom Bacillati; phylum Actinomycetota; class Actinomycetes; order Kitasatosporales; family Streptomycetaceae; genus Streptomyces; species Streptomyces sp. NPDC001508. The sequence goes on along the minus strand of NZ_JBEPAP010000022.1, from coordinate 44,534 downwards.
GGCGGCCCGGAAGGTGTCGGCGGCGCCGAGGACGACCGTGCGCCCATCGGCGACCAGGACCCGGCCCAGCTTGCCGGTGGTGGTGGTCTTGCCGGTGCCGTTGACGCCGACGACCATGACGATCCCCGGCTTGCGGCCCTCCGGCTCGGTCTTCACCGTGCGGTCCACATCGGTGCCGACCAGCTTGAGCAGTTCCTCGCGCAGCAGCCCGCGCAGTTGCTCGGGCGTACGGGTGCCGAGCACCTTCACGCGCTCGCGCAGGCCCTCGACCAGCTCCTGGGTGGGCTGCACACCGACGTCGGCGGTCAGCAGGGTGTCCTCGATCTCCTCCCAGGTCTCCTCGTCGAGGTGCTCGCGCGACAGCAGGGTGAGCAGCCCCTTGCCGAGGGCGTTCTGCGAGCGGGACAGACGGGCGCGCAGCCGCACCAGGCGGCCGGCGGTGGGTTCCGGAACCTCGATCTCGGGCGCCGGCAGTTCTTCGACGGCGGGCGGTTCCTCGACGGCGGTCGGGGCCGAGCCGCCCGGGAGGTCCACCTCCTCGATCGTGCGGCGCGACTCGTCGTGCGGCGTCTCGGCCTCGTCGCCGACATGCGGCTCGGCCGGAGGAGCGGTGATGTCCGGCGCGGCGGGTGGCGGCGGGGGCAGCGACCTGCGGCGCCGGCTGCCGACGACGAGCCCGCCGATCGCGCCGAGCACGACCACGGCGATGACTACAGCAAGGATGACGGTTTCCATAACCCGACCAGTATCAGCCATGGGTCCCGACCTGACCCAGCTTGTGTGTTCCTCCAAGCGACAAAGGCCACCTTGGGGGCTTTGTCAGGTTACGCACCATGTCGCCGCACGGGCACCACCACCGACCACGAGGGCGCCGGGCCGCCCCGCAGGGGACCCGCGCGGAGCCTCGAAATCCGCGGCCTCGAACCGGTCCCGTCGCACGAACGCACGGCGCCGGTCCACAGCCTCGTTCCCACCCGGATCGCCGCCGACATCACGGTCCTGCCGCCGACGACGGGCGCGGGCAGCTGGCGCCGGACGGGGCGGGGGCGGCCGAGGAGTTCACGACTCTGGCTGTCTGACGCATCGTCAGCTAACGTCCCCGCGACCGCACCAACCACCCGGTGACAGGGGGACCTCCATGCCCGCAACGGTCGTCCGTTTCAACCTCGTCGAACCCGGCGCCACCCCCGCCGCGCTCGCCGCCCGCTACCGGGCCGCCCTGGAGATGGCCGGCTACGCCGACGAACAGGGCATCACCACCATCCAGACCGAGGAGCACCACGGCGTCGCCGACAACTGGATGCCGTCGCCGTTCGTGTTCGCGGGCGCGGTGTTCGGGGCGACACGGCAGATCGCGGTCACGGTGTCCGCGGCCATCGGCCCGCTGCACGACCCGCTGCGGCTGGCGGAGGACATCGCCGTGCTCGATCTGCTGAGCGGCGGCCGGCTGGTCACCGTCGCCGGGATCGGGTACCGGCCCGAGGAGTACGCCCGCAGCGGCGTGGACTGGAAGCGGCGCGGCCGGCTCCAGGACGAGCTGCTGGAGACCCTGCTGAAGGCGTGGACCGGCGAGGAGTTCGCGTACCGGGGCCGGACGGTCCGAGTCACGCCGCGTCCGTGCACCGAGCCGCACCCGCTGCTCCTGGTCGGCGGCTCCTCCCGGGCCGCGGCCCGCCGGGCGGCCCGGCTCGGCCTGCCGTTCTTCCCCAGTGCGCACCTGCCGGAGCTGGAGGGGTACTACAAGGAGCGGCTGGTCGAGTACGGCACGCAGGGCTGGACGTTGATGCCCGGCGCCGAGACCCCGCTGCTGCACATCGCCGAGGACCCGGACCGGGCGTGGGCCGAGTACGGCCGGTACTTCCTGCACGAGGCCCGCACATACGCGTCCTGGCAGTCCGGGGACATCCGCTCGGCGGTGCGCTCAGCGGCCACGACGGTGGACGAGCTGCGCGCGGAGGGCGTGTACCGGATCCTCACTCCCGAGGAATGCGTGGCGCAGGGCCTCGACAACCTGGTGCTGCACCCCCTGGCGGGCGGAATGCCCCTGGAGGAGGCCTGGCGCAGCCTCCACCTGTTCACCCGCCAGGTACTCCCGTCCCTGAAGAACTGACCCCGTACGAGCCCCCAGCGGGCGCGGGGAACGGCGCGCCCAGCCACAACCAAGCCGCAGTCGGCCGACGACCCATAACGCCCAGTCCCGCCCGCGCCCAGCCACAACCAAGCCGCAGCCGGCCGACGACCCATAACGCCCAGTCCCGCCCGCGCCCAGCCACAACGAAACCGCACACTGACACCGGCCCGTCTCGGCCGAACCGGCGGAGCGGTCAGCCCATCTCCTCCAGCGCCTTGCCCTTCGTCTCCTTGACGAACCTGAGGACGAACGGGATGGAGAGCGCGGCGAACACCGTGTAGATCACATAGGTCGCCGACAGGTTCCAGTCGGCCAGCGACGGGAAGCTCGCGGTGATGGCCCAGTTGGCGATCCACTGCGCGGAGGCGGCCACGCCCAGCGCGGCGGCACGGATCCGGTTCGGGAACATCTCGCCGAGGAAGACCCAGACGACCACGCCCCAGGAGAGCGCGAAGAAGAGGACGAAGACATGGGCGGCGATCAGGGCGACCCAGCCCTGCGTGGCCGGCAGCTTCCCGTCGACCAGGTGATGGGAGAACGCCCATGCCTCCAGCGCGAGACCGACGACCATGCCGACCGAGCCGATGAGCGCGAGCGGCTTGCGGCCGATGCGGTCGACGAAGATCATCGCGATCACGGTGCCGACGATGTTGATGATCGACGTGGTGAAGGAGTAGAGGAACGAGTCCGTCGGGTCGACGCCGACCGACTGCCACAGCGTCGAGGAGTAGTAGAACGCGACGTTGATGCCCACGAACTGCTGGAACACCGACAGGCCGATGCCGACCCAGACGATCGGCCTGAAGAAGAAGGAGCCGCCGAGCAGGTCCTTGAAGGTGGACTTGTGCTCGCTCTTCATGGCGTGCTCGATCTCGGCGACCCGGGCGTCGAGGTCGACCCCCTTGCCCTCGACCTCGGCGAGGATCTCGCGGGCCCGCTCGCGCCTGCCGACGGAGAGCAGGAAGCGGGGCGACTCGGGGATGGCGAAGGACAGCAGCCCGTACAGGGCGGCCGGGACGACCATGACGCCGAGCATGACCTGCCAGGCCTCAAGGCCCATCAGCCGGCCGCGCTGCTGGCCGCCCGCGGCGTTCAACAGGCCCCAGTTGACCAGCTGCGAGACGGCGATGCCCACCACGATCGCGGCCTGCTGGAAGGAGCCGAGGCGGCCGCGATAGGCCGGCGGGGCGACCTCGGCGATGTAGGCGGGGCCGATGACCGAGGCCATGCCGATGGCGAAGCCGCCGACGATCCGCCAGAAGGCGAGGTCCCAGAGCGCGAAGGGCAGCGCGGAGCCGACGGCGCTGACCGTGAAGAGGATCGCGGCGATCTGCATGCAGCGGATGCGGCCGATGCGGTCCGCTATCCGGCCGGCGGTCGCGGCGCCGACGGCACAGCCGATCAGGGCGATGGCGATGACCTGGGCGAGGGCCGCAGAGCCGATGTCGTAGCGGCTGCGGATGGCCTCCACGGCGCCGTTGATCACGGAGCTGTCGTATCCGAAGAGGAAGCCGCCCATCGCGGCCGCCGCCGCGATGAAGACGACGTGCCCGAGATGGTCGGGGTGAGCTGTTCCGGCTCCTGACTGGGGTGCCTGCGCTGTGCTGGTCACGTTGATACTCCTCGGGCCGCCGGCAACGCCGCCGGGGTGGGGGTGAGCCCTTCAGGTACCAGTGGCGCACAAGATCAAACCGCTCACACCTGAAGACAAAAACAACGTCGCAGAGACTATGCCTTCAAGTTTCGAAGTCAAATTCGATCACGGTGCCCCCATAGAGGCCAGCGAATCCGATGAGCCGGGTTCACTTCTTAAATGAGGTATCAGTGGAGCCGCTGCGAGATGACCTTCGACACACCATCGCCCTGCATGGAGACGCCGTAGAGCGCGTCGGCGACCTCCATCGTGCGCTTCTGGTGAGTGATCACGATCAGCTGGGAGGCCTCCTGCAACTCCTGCATGATGCGGATCAGCCGCTGGAGGTTGGTGTCGTCGAGGGCGGCCTCGACCTCGTCCATGACGTAGAACGGGCTGGGCCGGGCCTTGAAGATGGACACGAGCAGCGCGACGGCGGTGAGCGAGCGCTCCCCGCCGGACAGCAGGGACAGCCGCTTGACCTTCTTGCCCGGCGGCCGGGCCTCCACGTCCACGCCCGTGGTGAGCATGTTGTCGGGGTCGGTCAGCACCAGCCGCCCGTCGCCGCCCGGGAAGAGCCGGCTGAAGACGCCCTCGAACTCCCGGGCCGTGTCCCGGTACGCCTCCGTGAAGACCTGCTCGACACGCTCGTCGACCTCCTTCACCACTTGAAGCAGATCGGCGCGCGTCTTCTTCAGGTCCTCCAACTGCTCGCTGAGGAACTTGTGCCGTTCCTCCAGCGCGGCGAACTCCTCCAGGGCGAGCGGATTCACCTTGCCGAGCTGCTGGTAGGCGCGTTCGGCGGCCTTCAGCCGCTTCTCCTGCTCGGCGCGCACGAACGGCCGCGGGCGATTGCGCGGGTGCTCCGGGTCGTCTGGCAGTTCCTCGCCCTCGGCGGGCGGGGAGGGCGGCACCGGCTGGTGCGGGCCGTACTCGCCGACGAGTCCCGCCGGCTCCACGCCCAGCTCCTCCAGCGCCTTGGTCTCCAGCTGCTCCATCCGCAGCCGCTTCTCCGCGCCGAGCACTTCTCCCCGGTGCACCGAGTCGGTCAGCTTGTCGAGTTCGGCCTTGAGGTCGCGCCCGGCGTTCCGTGCGGCGGTCAGCTCCTGCTCCCGGCGTGCCTTGGCCGCCTCGGCGGCGGTGCGCTCCGCGTCGGCCCGGCCCAGCGACACCTCGACATGTGCGAGCAGCTGCCGCGCGCCGGAGGCCACGGCCTGCGCCACCGAGGCCTCGTACCGCAGCCGGGCGCGCCGCTGTTCGGCACGCGCGCGTGCCTCGCGTTCCGCGCGGGCGCCCCGGTCGAGCGCGTCGGCCCGGCCGGCGAGCCCCTTGACCCGCTCCTCGTGGGTGCGGACCTGGAGCCGTGCCTCCATCTCGGTCTGCCGGGCGTTGGCGCCGTCGGCGGCCAGCCGGTCCCGTACGGAGGTGTCGGGTTCCTCCTCGATCGGCATCTCCTCGGCGACGGCGAGCCGTTCGGCCAGTTCCTCGGCCTCCCGCACGGCCCGGTCCAGTGCCTCCTGCGCCCGGGCCGCCGCCGCGGTGGACCGCTCGGCCTCGCCGGCCGCGCCCCGCGCCTGCCCGGCGAGCCGCCCGAGCTGCTGGGCGACGGCCGACTTCTCCCGGTCGGCGGCCCGGCGCCGCTCCCCCAGTTCCTCCACGAGCGCGGCGCACTCCCGGCGCCGCTCCTGCGCCGCGCCCTGCGCCTCGGTCAGCCGCGCGCAACGCACGGCCAGCTCGTCGAGTTCGGCGGCCGCCTCGTCGACGGACGCCTGCACTTCCAGCAGGCTCGGCGCCCCGGCCGACCCGCCGTGCGCCACATGGGCGCCGAGCAGATCGCCCTCGGCGGTGACGGCGGTCAGCCCGGGGTGCGCCTGGACCAGGTCCTCGGCGTCTTCGAGAGTGCCGACCACGACGACGCAGCGCAGCAGCCGCCGCACGGCGGGCATCAGCTCGGCGGGGCCCTGGACGAGATCGGCGGCGTACGGCGCTTTGTCCGGGTGCGGCTGCCGCGGTACGTCGTCGGGGGCCCCGCCGAGCAGGAGCGCCGCGCGGCCCGCGTCCTGCTTGCGCAGCAGCCGGATGGCGTCCGCAGCCGAGGCGGGCGTGGTCACCGCGACGGCGTCCGCCGCCGCGCCGAGGGCCGCCGCCAGCGCGGTCTCATGGCCCGGCGCCACGGTGAGCAGTTCCGCCGCCGGGCCGAGCACGCCGGTGAGCCGGTCCCTCGCCCCGAGCAGCGCGCCGGTGCCGTCCTTGCGGCGCAGGCCAAGCGCCAGCGCCTCGTGCCGGGCCCGGGTCGCGGCGCGCCGGCGCTCCGCCACGGTGGCCGCCTCCCGAGCGGCGGTCAGTTCGGACTCCGCCTCGGCCAGCGCCGCCTTCGCCGCGTCGTGCCGCTCGGCGAGTTCGGCGTCGCCCGCGTCGAGGCCGTCGACCTCGGCCTTCAGTGCCTCGTACTCCTCCTGTGCCCCTGCGGCCCGCTCCTGGGCCTCGTCCCGTGCAGCGGCCAGCCGGTCGATCTCGGACTGGGCCGCGGCGGCGCGTGAGCGGGCCGCGTTGACCTGCCCGTTCAGCCGGGCCAGGCCCTCGCGGCGGTCAGCGATGGCGCGTGCCACGTCCTTCAGGCGGCGTTCCTCGACGGCTAGTTCGCGTTCCAGTTCGGCGCGGTGGGTGACGGTGTCGTCGAGGGCGCGCTGGGCCGCCTCCAGGGCCGTCTCCAGCTCGGCCTCCTGCTCACGGATGCGGGCGGCCTCCCGTTCCATGTCCTCCGGGTCCCGGCCGCGCCGCTCCTCGGGGGGCGCGGCCGTGGCGCTCTTGACCCGCGCGTCGGCCAGCGAGATCGTGCCGCGTACCCGCTCGGCCAGCTGGGACAGCTCGTACCAGGTCTGCTGGGCGCGCTGCAGCCGGGGCGTGAGCCGGCGCACCTCGTCCTCGAGCAGCGCCTCGCGCTGGAGCGCCTTCCTCAGTTCCCGTTCGGCTGCCTCCTTGCGCTCCTTCAGCGCGGCCTCGTCGGCGATCTCGGCCTTCAGTGCCTCGCGCAGCCGTACCAGGTCGTCGGCGAGCAGCCGCAGCCGCGCGTCCCGCAGGTCGGCCTGGATCACGGCCGCCCTGCGGGCGACCGCCGCCTGCCGGCCGAGCGGCTTCAGCTGGCGGCGCAGTTCGTCGGTGAGGTCCTGCACGCGCGACAGGTTGGCCTGCATCGCGTCCAGTTTCCTGAGCGCCTTCTCCTTGCGCTTGCGGTGCTTGAGGACGCCGGCGGCCTCCTCGATGAAGGCACGGCGGCCGGTGGGATCGGCGTGCAGGACGGAGTCGAGCTGGCCCTGGCCGACGATGACATGCATCTCGCGGCCGATGCCGGAGTCCGACAGCAGCTCCTGGATGTCCAGGAGACGGCAGGTGTCGCCGTTGATCTGGTACTCGCTGCCGCCGTTGCGGAACATGATCCGCGTGATGGTGACCTCGGAGTACTCGATGGGCAGCGCGCCGTCGGAGTTGTCGATGGTCAGGGACACCTCGGCCCGGCCGAGCGGCGGGCGGCCGGTGGTGCCGGCGAAGATGACGTCCTCCATCTTGCCGCCGCGCAGCGACTTGGCACCCTGCTCGCCCATCACCCAGCTGAGCGCGTCGACGACGTTGGACTTGCCCGAGCCGTTCGGTCCCACGACGCACGTGATCCCCGGCTCGAACCGGAGCGTGGTCGCCGAGGCGAACGACTTGAACCCGCGCAGGGTCAGGGCCTTGAGGTGCACGCCGGTGGACTTTACCCGCCGCCGCTATCTCACTCCATGAACCCTCGCAACCCTCGCGGTTTCACGCATGAACATGCAGGGCACACCACACGTTAAAGACAGTGAAAGGATGCGCGGCGGAGAGAAAGGGCCGGGCGGCGGAGCCGGGGAAGAAAGAAGGGACGCCGAGGCGTCCCTTGCAACTCTGACAACATAGCGGTTGATACGGGCAGCCCAACCACTGCGTGTGCCGTCGTGGAGCGATGCAGTGATCAGGTGAGCGCAGGCTCCGCCTGGTGTGCGTCGATGCTCTCCATGATCCTGTCGTGAGAAGCGGCAGCCGTCAGCGCCTCGTTCTCGGCCTGGATCCGTACGAGCTCGGATTCCAGATCCTGGACGCGCTGCTGGAGCCGTCGCATCTCGGCGAGGAGTCGAGGGTCGGAGCCGCCGACGTAACCGAGAAGCGCCTTTGCCATGATGGATGGTCCTCCACACTGAGTGACCGACCGAAGCGGTGTGGGTCGTGAGGGATTCGCACCCGCGGTGCTTGACACTGTCGAGTGTTGCTCTGCCGATGCTCCATGCCAAACAGCTAAGGTGCGCGGGGCTTTCAGCGTCTCACCAAAAAGTTTGACGGTCAACACGATCACGCCCCGTATTGGCGGTCGTCCCGGGGGCGCGCGGCCTGCGGAGGGGCTGCGCTGCGGCTCCTGCGGGGTCCTCAGGGCGTGGAGATCATTTGTGCTGGGGAGCCTGCCACGACGTGCGGTTCTTGGCAACCACCAGGTCATTTCTGCTTCGGGCGGGTGCCGGTGGCAGTCCCTCCGCTTCGGCCCGCGGCGCCTCGCCGTCGGGGCGTCAGCGTACGGCGAATCCCTCGTAGCCCCCGCGGGGTGTGTCCCATATCTCGGTGACGCCGTCCACCCGCCCGGGCGTGTCGCCGCGCCGCAGCCAGTCGAGGAGCCCTTCGCAGCCCTCTCGGGGGCCCTCGGCGACCACCTGGACCCGTCCGTCCCCCAGATTGAGAGCAAAACCACTCAGGCCGCCGATCTCCAGGGCCTTGGCGCGCGTGAACCAGCGGAAACCCACGCCCTGGACGTATCCGCGCACCCAGGCGACCAGCCGTACTTCCTCGCTCATGGCTGCAACCTAACCGGCCGATGTCTCCAGGGGCACTTCCGCCCCAGGCGTCATGCGATACCGTCCCGACGCAATGAAACTCACTCGATCGAGTGAGTTGGGTTGGCCCACGGGATCGCATGGGGGGTCGACCGCGAGACCGAGGAAGGCCAGGACATGGGACGCCACCGACGCTCCGCCGCTGGCCGCGCCGCGGGTCGCACCACGGGTGTCACCCCGCCGCGCGGCTCCGCTCCGCGAAACCCCGACTCGCGGTACGCGCACGCGGACGGCCGCGCCCCGCTGGGCGTCGCGCCCTATCTGGACCCGGGTGCGTACACCGCGGCCGGAGCGAGGAGCACGGCGTACCTGTACGCGACGGACGACGGCAGGGATGACGGTTACGGGCCCGGACCGGACGACGGTTACGGACCCGGGGCGGACCCCGGTGACGGACCCGGCGCGGACGGCCGCGGCTTCTTCGCGGCGGAGTTCTCCCCCGCGGACGACGACACGGCCCGTGAGCGCGGGCACCGGCGCGAGAAGAAGGCCGCGACGCCGGTGCGCACGGGTCTGCTCGGCGTCTCCGCCGCCGTCGCCCTCGGCACGGTCGCGGTGGCCACGGGCGTGGTGCCCGGGCTGGGCGACTACACGATCGGCGGCACCGACGGCAGCGACAAGGTGCAGGCCGACGGGGTGCCCGGCAACACGGCCACCGAGCAGGGCGGCACCTCCGGCAGCGCCGAACCCGGCCGCGACACCGGCAGGGGCACCGGCCCCGGCACTCCCCGGTCGACCTCTCCCGCGCCGTCCGAACCGGCTTCGTCGGCGCCCGCCCCGTCCCGGACGGCGACGACGAAGCCGACCGCCACCGCCACGCCCACGAAGCCGCAGACCGAGCGGCCCTCGGCGCCGGCCGCCGCGGAGCCGGCGAAACCGACGAAGCGGGCGTCCGCGCCGGCGACGGTCTCCGCGCAGGCAGCCGCCGAGGCGGAGGTGCTGAGGCTGGTCAACGAGGAGCGGGCGAAGGTGGGGTGCGACGCCCTGACGGCGAACGGCGCGCTGGCCCGGCTGGCCGAGGCGTTCAGCGAGGACATGGCCGCGCGTGACTTCTTCGACCACACCGACCCGGACGGGGCGACCCCGTGGGACCGGGCGACCGCGGCGGGCGTCACCGGCCTCGGCGGCGAGAACATAGCCCGGGGCCAGGCCGACGCGGCCGCCGTGATGGCGGCCTGGATGGACAGCCCGGGGCACCGGGCCAACATACTGAACTGCGACTTCAAGACCCTGGGTGTCGGCGTGCACTTCGCCTCCGGCGGCCCCTGGTGGACCCAGGACTTCGGCTACTGACCCGGTCCGCGGCACTGTCTCGCAGTTAGTGCAACCTACCGGTTAGCGCTGTGCTCACATACGCTTGCGTCATGACCGCGACCCAGGAGCGCCCCGCGCAGTGGCGCCTCCCGTACGACGTGTTCGCCCGGGCCTGCCCGTCGCGCGGCACGCTGGAGCATGTCACGGGCCGCTGGGGCGCGCTCACCCTGGGCGCCCTGCACGAGGGCCCGTACCGCTTCAACGAGTTGCGCCGCCGTGTCGACGGCGTGAGCGAGAAGATGCTGTCCCAGACGCTGCACGCGCTGGAGCGCGACGGCCTGGTGCACCGCGAGGCCCAGCCGACCAACCCGCCCCGGGTGGACTACGAGCTGACGCCCCTGGGCCGCGAGGTCGCCGAGCGCCTGCTGGCCCTCATCCACTGTGTGGAGGGCTCCATGGACGACATCCTGACGGCCCGCGCGGCGTACGACGCCCGTAGGGCTACGCCCTGACGCGCGGCGGGCGCTGGCACGTCGGGCAGAAGGAGCTGGACCGGTTCATCCAGGGGCGGCGGCGCATCGGAGTGCCGCAGCGCCGGCACGGCAGCCCCTCGCGCCCGTACGCGTCCAGGGACCGGTCGAAGTAACCCGATTCGCCGTTCACGTTGACGTAGAGGCTGTCGAAGCTGGTGCCGCCGACGGCGAGGGCCGCGTTCAGCACGTCCCGCACATGGCCCAGCAGTTCGGCCGTGCGCGGCCGGGTGAAGTGCGCCGTCGGACGCTCGTAGTGGATCCGGGCCCGCCAAAGGGCCTCGTCCGCGTAGATGTTGCCGACGCCGCTGATCAACGACTGGTCCAGCAGGGCCCGTTTGATGGTGGTCCGCTTCCGGCGCAGCGCCTGGTGGAAGGCCTCGTCGTCGAAGAGCGGATCGAGCGGGTCGCGGGCGATGTGCGCGATGACATCGGGCAGCCCCTCGGGGGTGGTGGGGTGCAACGACAGCCCGCCGAAGGTGCGTTGGTCGACGAAGCGCAGCTCCGTGCCCAGGTCGTCGGCGAACCGGACACGGATCCTCAGGTGCTTCTCGTCCGGTGCCTCGTGCGGCCGGACCAGCAGCTGACCGCTCATCCCGAGATGGGCGAGGACCGACTGGTCCGTGTCCTCCAGCGGCAGCCACAGGTACTTGCCCCGGCGGCGGGGAACACCCATGCGGTGGCCCTTGAGGCGGTGCGCGAAGTCGTCGGCACCGGCCACATGACGGCGTACGGCCCGCGGGTGCAGCACCTCGGTCTCGGCGACGGCACGGTGCGCGACCCACCGCTCCAGACCACGGCGTACGACCTCGACCTCGGGCAACTCGGGCATGGGACCCCCGTGACGGACCGTGTGGGAAGCCGAGCGCCCGCCCCCCGTCGGGGGGCGGGCGGTTCGGATGTGCTGATGGTCAGGCGGGTGCGGCCGTCGCGTCGGGGTCGTCGCCCGCGGCCTCGACGGCCACCGCGGCGCCCTGTCCCGTCTTGGCGCGCTCGTCCGCCGCGGCCCGGATGGACCGCCAGGCGGACTCGGCGGCCTGCTGCTCCGCCTCCTTCTTGCTGCGGCCGGTGCCGGTGCCGTACGAGACGCCTCCGACGCGGGCGGCAGCAGTGAAGGTCTTCTCGTGATCGGGTCCGGTCTCCGTGACCAGGTACTCGGGCACGCCGAGCCCTTCCATCGCGGTCAGTTCCTGGAGGCTGGTCTTCCAGTCCAGGCCGGCTCCGAGGTTCGAGGACTTCTCGATCAGCGGGTCGAAGAGCCGGTGCACCAGCTCGGACGCCGCGTCGAGGCCCTGGTCGAGATAGACCGCGCCGATCACCGCTTCAAGGGTGTCGGCGAGGATGGATGCCTTGTCCCGGCCGCCCGTGCCCTCTTCACCGCGGCCGAGCCGGATGAAGGAGCCCAGTTCGAGACCACGGCCCACCTCCGCGAGCGCACGCGAATTCACCACCGCGGCCCGCAGCTTGGCCAGCTGGCCCTCGGGCAGGTCGGGGTGGATGCGGTACAGCGTGTCCGTGACGACGAGACCGAGGACGGAGTCCCCGAGGAACTCCAGCCGCTCGTTCGTCGGCAGACCGCCGTTCTCGTACGCGTAGGAACGGTGGGTCAGTGCTCGCACCAGAAGGGCGGACTCGACCTGGTAGCCGAGCCGCCCTTCCAGCAGCGTGTGGGACGAGGCCGTGTTGTCCGCTGGTCCGCTTCCGCTCGCGCGGGAAGAGTTCTTCTTCGGCGTGGACACAGTGCCTCTCACCAGCCGCTCAGACCTCTAGAACCTGGCGCTTGTTGTAGGTGCCGCACGACGGGCACGCGATGTGCTGCAGCTTGGGCTCGTGGCAGCGCTCACACGCAACCAGGGTGGGGACCGCAGCCTTCCACTGCGACCGGCGGTGGCGCGTGTTGCTGCGCGACATCTTCCGCTTCGGAACAGCCACGGCTACTTCTCCTGCTTCTCGTCGGCGCGTGCTGATCGAGGCACGTCGCCGCCCATCTCGTCCTTCTCGCCGTCCGTCATGGTGTCGGCGAGTCCCTGCAAAGCCGCCCACCGGATGTCGACGGCGGCATGGTGGTGGTCCGGTTCGTCCGCGAGCCGCGCTCCGCACTCGGAGCACAGACCCGGACAGTCGTCCCGGCACACCGGCTGCATCGGCAGTGCGAGCACCACCGCATCACGCAGCACGGGTTCGAGGTCGATGAGTCCGTCCTCGATGAAGAACCTGCTCTCGTCGTCCTCGGCGTCGTCGCCCGGTTCCGCGATCACGCGGCCCCGGTCGTCGGCGTCAGGGTACGAGAACATCTCCTGGAAGTCCGCTTCGAGCCGCAGCTCGACCGGCTCCAGACACCTTACGCACTCCCCCTGGGCGGCGGCACGGGCGGTACCCGTGACGAGCACCCCTTCCATGACCGACTCAAGTCGGAGTTCGAGTTCCACCGGGGCGCCTTCCGGTACCCCGACGACTCCCTGCAGACCGAAGTCCCGGGGAGCGTCGACCGTGCGGGTCAGCCGCTGGAGCGCGCCCGGACGCCGCCCCAGCTCGTGTGTGTCGAACACGAACGGGTTGCGGTGGTCGAGGCGAGTGTGGGCGGCCATTCCTGCTTTCGATCTTCTGAACTCAGAGGGACGCCGCCCGGCGGTGTTCCGGGGCAGCGCTGATCGCGGATGTGGGTGCGACCGAAGAGACAGGATACTGGACCTTTCGCTCACGGCCCAATCCGCTGCCGGCTACCGGCCCCGGCCCTGCTCGTAGGCGCGCAACTGCTCGGCGCTGATCATGCTGGTGTCGAACAGGCTGGTCTCGTCGAGGGCGTAGCCCTGCTGGGCCGGCGGCCGGCCCTGAGCTGCCTGAGCGGCCTCGGCCTGGTCGTAGCCGGCCTGCTGGGCGTCGTAGCCCTGGAAGGCGGCGTCCGCGGCGGGGGCGTAGCCGGGGGCGGCGTACGGGTCGGGCTGCTGGTAGCCGTACGGATCCTGCGGGGCGTAGCCCTGCCGGCCCTGCTGGTGCGGGAAGCCCGCGTACGGGTCGGGCTGCTGCTGGTAGCCGTAGGCGGGCTGTGGCTCGTATCCCGCGGCGGGCTGCTGCGCGGGCTGGGGCGGCGCGGGCTGCCGCGGTGCCGACGGCTCGGCCGGGGCGTCGGACACGGCGGCGAGGTCGGCGAGGTAGTCGGCGTCGCTGGAGTGCTGGTAGGTCGTGGTGTCGTCGGCGAGGGCGCCGAGGTCGTCGGTGGCGATGCGGCCGTGCAGCGTCTGACGGCCGCGGCCGACGGCCTCCAGGGTCTTGGCCAGGACCGCCTCGAAGGCGCCGAGCTTGACGTCCACGTACTCGTCGGCGGTGCGCCGCAGGGTCTCCGGGTCGTGGCTGCGCTCGGGGGCGTCCTCGTCCTCGTAGCCCGCCTCGTCCAGGCCGGGGCCGGTGCCCAGCAGCTTCTCGCGGCCACGGCCGACGGAGCCGAGGGTCTTGGTGAGGACGACCTCGAAGTTGGCGAGCTTGGAGTCCACGTAGTCGTCGGCCTCGGCCCGGATCTCCTCCGCCTCCTTGCGGGCTTCGGTGAGGATCCGGTCCGCCTCGGACTGGGAACGGCGGGCGATCTCGGTGCCGGAGACCAGCGAGCCGCGCTCGGCGTGCGCGTTCTGGATGATCTGCTCGGCCTCCTGGCGGGCCTGCTCGACCATCTGCTCACGGCCGCCGATCAGCTCCTGGGCCTGGGCGAGGGAGCCGGGCAGCGCCTGGCGCACCTCTTCGAGCATCGCGAGCAGGTCGGCGCGGTTGACCACGCACGACGCCGACATGGGCATGGCCCGGGCGTTGGAGACCGCGGCCACGATCTCGTCGAGCTTCTTCTGCACGTCCACCTGTGCTCGCCACTCTCTACAGCTGTGTTGGAGACGGACGGGACGACTGTAGCCCCATCAGTCCTTGCGGAGGCGCTTGTTGAGGGCGTCGAGAACCACCGGGGGCACCAGGTGCGAGACGTCGCCGCCCCATGTCGCGACCTCCTTGACGAGGGAGGAGGACAGGAAGCTGTAGGTGGGGTTGGTGGGGACGAAGAGGGTCTCGACACCGGAGAGACCGTTGTTCATCTGCGCCATCTGCAGCTCGTAGTCGAAGTCGCTGACGGCGCGCAGGCCCTTGACGATGGCGGGGATGTCGCGCTCCTTGCAGAAGTCGACCAGCAGGCCGTGGAAGGACTCGACCCGGACGTTGCCGTACTCGGCGGTGACCTGGCGGATCAGGTCGATCCGCTCGTCGATCTCGAACAGGCCCTTCTTGGACTTGTTGATCATGACCGCGACATAGACCTCGTCATACAGACGGGAGGCGCGGGAGATGATGTCGAGGTGTCCGTTGGTGATGGGGTCGAACGACCCGGGACAGACGGCGCGGCGCACTTGTGATCCCTCGCTCTCCGATCCGGTCATCGTGCGTCTTCGCACGTAGAGGCGGCGCGACCGTACCAAAACGTTCCCTCGCCGTAGCGACGGGCCCGGAGTGCTTCGAAGCCGTCCGGCCAGTGGAAATCCCCGCCTCTGGTGCTGCGCTCCACGGTGACGAGGGCTTCCGTGGCGAGCCAGCCCTCCGTGCGGAGTGTGAGCAGAATCTCCCGAAGATCCTCGTCGGAGACGGCGTACGGGGGATCGAGGAAGACGATGTCGTACGGCTCGGCCGGCGCCGGCCCGCGCACGATCTGCTCCGCCCGGCCCGCCCTGACCTCGGCGCCCGGCAGGCCCAGGGCCCGTACGTTCTCGCGGACCGTGCGGGCGGCCCGGGCGTCGGCCTCGACGAGCAGGGTGTGGCCGGCCCCGCGGGACAGCGCCTCCAGGCCGACGGCGCCCGAGCCCGCGTAGAGGTCGAGGACCCGCTCGCCGTCCAGGGGGCCGCCCAGCAGGGACTGCCAGGTGGACAGGAGCCCCTCGCGCGCCCGGTCGGAGGTGGGGCGGGTTCCGTTGCCCGGCGGAACGGCCAGACGGCGTCCGCCGGCCCGGCCGGCGATCACGCGGGTCATCTCGGGTCCTTGTCGGGGTGCTGGGGCGCGGGGTGCGCTCGGGTGGTGGCGATCCCAGTGTCTCAGCCCTTCTCCAGATACTGCTCCCGCTCCTCGTCCAGCAGGGCGTCCAGCGCCGTCCGCAGGCCGGGCAGCCGCTCCAGTTCGGGGTCGGCGGCGACCACCGCGGCCGCCTCCTCGCGGGCCTCGGCGATGATCTCCTCGTCCTCGATGACGGCGAGGACCCGCAGGCTGGAGCGGGCGCCGGACTGGGCCTGGCCGAGGACGTCGCCCTCCCGGCGCTGTTCCAGGTCGATGCGGGACAGTTCGAAGCCGTCCTGGGTGGCGGCGACCGCGTTCAGCCGCTGGCGGGCCGCGCTCGCCTCGGGCATCTCGGTGACCAGCAGGCACAGTGCGGGGGCCGAGCCACGGCCGACACGGCCGCGCAGCTGGTGCAGTTGGGAGACGCCGAAACGGTCGGCGTCCATGATCACCATCGCGGTGGCGTTCGGCACGTTGACGCCGACCTCGATGACCGTCGTGGCCACCAGGACGTCGGTCTCGCCGGCCGCGAAGCGCCGCATGACCGCGTCCTTGTCGTCGGGCTGCATCCGGCCGTGCAGGACCTCGACCTTCAGACCGCGCAGGGGGCCCGCGGAGAGCTGGGCGGCCACGTCGAGGACGGCCAGCGGGGGCCGCTTCTCGGCCTCGTCCTCCGGCGACTTCCCGGCGCCGCTCTTCTTCGGATCGTCGCCCTCGTCGCCCTCGTCGCCGTCGTCGCCGATGCGCGGGCAGACGACGTACGCCTGATGCCCGCCCGCGACCTCCTCGCGCACCCGCTCCCAGGCGCGCGCCAGGAAGTGGGGCTTGTCGGCGGCCGGGACGACATGGCTCGCGATCGGCGAACGCCCGGCGGGCAGTTGGTCGAGGACGGAGGTCTCCAGGTCGCCGAAGACGGTCATGGCGACGGTCCGCGGGATCGGCGTCGCGGTCATGACCAGCAGATGCGGGGGCTGCCTGCCCTTGCCGCGCAGGGCGTCGCGCTGCTCCACGCCGAAGCGGTGCTGCTCGTCCACGACGACCAGGCCGAGGTCGTGGAACTGCACCTTGTCCTCGATCAGCGCATGCGTGCCGATCACGATCCCGGCCTCCCCGGTGACCAGGTCGAGCAGTGCCTGCCGGCGGGCCGCGGCGCCCATGGAACCGGTGAGCAGCACCACCTTGGTGGCCTGCTCGGCGCCGCCCAGCATCCCTTGCTCGGCCAGCTCGCCCATCATCTCCACGATCGAGCGGTGGTGCTGCTGGGCCAGCACCTCGGTCGGCGCGAGCATGGCGGCCTGACCGCCCGCGTCGACGACGGCCAGCATGGCGCGCAGGGCGACCATGGTGTTGTGGGTCACGGTGAAGTTGTCCGTGACGTAGGCACGGCTCGGGTGAGCGACGCTGATGCACTGCACGGGCTTTCGCCCCACGTACTCCACCGCGCGGATTCCGCGTCGGAACGTGTGGTGCGTCGGGAGGGAACCCATCTGTTCGGCCTTGTGTGTCAGCCGGAACGGCGCGTACAGGCCGGGCAGGGACACGGAGACGTCGAACCCCGCCCGCTCCGGCAGGATCCGTGCCCGCCCTCCCAGGGAGCGCACCAGCCAGGCGACATCCTCCGCGAGCCGCGGCGAGGCCGAGCGGAACGAGGCACCGAAACCATCCGTGTGCACGGTGCCGCCGGTGTCCATGAGCCCTTGGAGCACGGCGAGACGGTTCTTGATCGAGGTGTTCTTGAACCCCTCGGGAACGAATGTGCCCTGCGAGGTCACACCCCAGAGGTTCAGGTCCCGCAACACCTGGATCACCGGATTGCGTACGCCATCCGCACGACGGGTCGACCGGATCGTGTACTCGCCCTCGGATCCCTGCACCGATACCAGGTGGCACTCGGGTGCCAGGGCGCTCGCCACCGCATCGCGGATCTCGGCGTCGATCGTGGACAGACGCAGGTCGTGCCCGTATGAGCCGTCTCCCAGAAGGAGGCCGAACAGGTACGGGTCGACAGGCGGCCCGGAGTCGTCCCCGAGATCGACCGGGGTGGCTGCCGGGAGGTACCACTTCGAAGATCCGTCGGCGTCGAAGGTGTCCAGGCGGATCTCCCGGGTCGTCATGACCTTGGGAGCCTGACCTCGTCGCCACGCACCGCTGGTGGCGACGATCCACAGGTGCTCGTCGTCGCACTCGACGGAGCTTCCGTCGCAGAGGAGCAGCCGCCAGACATCGCGCTCTCCCTGCGGGAAGACCCCGTCGACCGGCGCGATCTCCCCGTCCGGCACGACGACTTCGTCCCCGGTCCTCAGGTCCCCCATCCGGCGGAAACCGGCAGGCGTGAGCACGAGGGAGTCGAGGGGCTGCGCCTTGCCCGAACCCACCTCGCCCTGGAGCAGCCGGTGCATCGGGTGTTCGGTGGCCAGGTCGTCGAAGATCTCCTTGGAGACCTTGCGCTGGCCGTCGGTGAGCGTGAACGGCAGCCGGTCGTCGAAGGCGGCCAGGAGGCCGTCGGGGGCGGGTCTGCGCGGGACGGCGGGAAGCTGGGCGTCGGCGTGCCGGCGGCGGGCGAGGGCCACCTGGAGGACGAATGCCTCGTCCCACTTCAGGCGGGCACGGGCGTCGGCGATGTCCGCCTTGGTGTGCGGGCGGTGGATCTTGAGCAGGGCCTCGGGCAGGGAGACCAGGCCGCGGCCCTCGCGCAGGGACTCGGGCAGCGGGTCCACGGCGTCGCGCGCGCCGGGCAGCACCGTCTGCATCGCCTTGCCGATCTTCCAGGACTCCATCTTGGCGGTGGCCGGGTAGATGGGGATCAGGGCGCCGGCCCAGCTCTCCGCGGTCTCCGCGGTCTCGTCGTCGGCGCCGCGCAGCAGTTCGTACGCGGGATGGGCGAGTTGGAGCCGCCGGTTGAAGACGGAGACCTTGCCCGAGAACATCGCACGGGTGCCCGGCAGGAGTTCCTTGTGGGGCTTGTGCACGCCGTTGCCGAAGAAGACCAGTTGGAGCCGCCCGCTGCCGTCGGTGATCGTCACCTCCAGCCGCTGGCCCTTGCCGCGGGGCGCCCTCGCGGAGGCGAACGTGTGCAGCCGGGCGTCGGCGACCTGGGCGACCACCGTGACGTGCTCGTCCATCGGGAGGTCGGCGAGGTGGGTGAGCTGCCCGCGCTCCTCGTATCTGCGGGGGTAGTGGTGCAGCAGGTCGCCGACGGTGCGCAGGCCGAGGTGCTCGGCCATCACCTTCGCGGTGGCGGGGCCGAGCACTGACCTCAGCGGTTGGTTCAGGGGTTCTTCCAGTGCGGGCACGAGATCCATTGCACACCACGCCACCGACAATGCCGTATACGTCCGGGGAAACCCCTGGTCAGACGGGCTGTTCGGGCTCTAGGATGACGCGTTCCGGCCCATGCCCGCGGTCACCGCCTCACCGGGACCGCCCGACCCCGCGCCGTCACGAAGTCCCCCCACCGGCGCTGCGACGATGGACTCCCAGAACTCACAGCAGTCCCAGGCATCCCCATCACCTCATATGTTCCAGGTCGACCTGCGTGGTCTGGTGGACCTGCTCTCCCATCACCTGTACTCCAGCCCCAAGGTCTATCTGCGCGAGCTGCTGCAGAACGCCGTGGACGCCATCACCGCCCGGCGGGCCGAACAGCCCGGCGCCCCGGCCCGGGTGCGGCTGCACGCCGACGGCCGCACCCTGCGGGTGGAGGACACCGGCGTCGGGCTCACCGAGTCCGACGTGCACGCCCTGCTGGCGACGATCGGCCGCAGCTCCAAGCGGGCGGACGGCCTTCAGGAGGCCCGCTCGGACTTCCTCGGCCAGTTCGGCATCGGGCTGCTCGCCTGCTTCCTGGTCGCCGAACGCATCCGCGTGGTCAGCCGCAGCGCCCGCGCGCCCGGTGCACCGCCCGTGGAGTGGACCGCGCGCGACGACGGTTCGTACACGGTGCGGACGCTGCCGGACGCCGAGCGGCCCGAACCGGGCACCACCGTCCACCTGGTGGCGCGGGCCGGGGCCGGCGATTGGCTCACGCCGGAGCGGGTCCGCGCGCTGGCACGGGACTTCGGTTCCCTGCTGCCGTACGACGTGCGGGTCGGCGACGAGCCGGTCACCGACCTGCCGGCGCCCTGGGACCGGCCCCACCCCACCCCCGCGGCCCGCCGGGTGGCGCTGGCCCGGCACTGCCACGACCTGTTCGGCTTCACCCCGCTCGACTCCATCGACCTGGACGTGCCGCTGGCCGGCGTCCGCGGGGTGGCGTATGTGCTGCCGGCCGCGGTCAGCCCCGCCCAGCGGGCCACACACCGGGTGCATCTGAAGGGGATGCTGCTCACCGAGCGCGCCGAACAGCTGCTGCCCGACTGGGCGTTCTTCGTGCGCTGCGTGCTGGACACGGACAGCCTGCGGCCCACCGCCTCACGGGAATCGCTCTACGAGGACGAGACCCTCGCCGCCGTGCGGGAGGCGCTCGGCGAGCGGATCCGCTCCTGGCTGACCGGACTTGCGGCGAACGACCCGGAGCGGCTTGCCGCCTTCCTGTCGGTGCACCACCTCGGCGTGAAGTCCCTGGCGCGGCACGACACGGAGATGCTGCGCACGATGCTGCCGTGGCTGCCCTTCGAGACGACCGACGGGCGGCTGTCCCTCGAGGAGTTCGCGCGGCGCCACCCGGTGGTGCACTTCACGCGCGCGGTCGAGGAGTACCGGCAGGTCGCGCCGATCGCCTCAGCGCAGGGCATCGGCGTGGTCAACGGCGGCTACACGTACGACAGCGAACTGGTGGAGGCCCTGCCGTCGGTGCGCCCGGGCACGGTGGTCGCCGAACTGGACGCGGACACCGTGACCGCCCACCTGGACGCGGTCGACGCGGCCGAGGAGCTGGCCCTGTCCGGGTTCCTGGCCGCCGCCCGGGCGCGGCTGGACCCGCTGGGCTGCGACGTGGTCCTGCGCGCCTTCCACCCGCTGTCCGTGCCCGCGCTGCACCTGGACGACCGGGCGGCCCGGCACGAACAGGCCCGCGCCGAGGCCGAGGGGCAGGCCGACGATCTGTGGGCGGGCATCCTCGGCTCGCTGCGCGGCAGCGCCCCGCGCGCGCGGCTCGTGCTCAACCATCTCAGTCCGCTGATCCGCAGGATCGGCGCACTGCGGGACGCCGAGCTGATCGGCACGGCCACGGAGTCCCTGTACGGGCAGGCGCTGCTGATGGCGCAGCGCCCGCTGCGGCCCGCCGACTCCGCATTGCTCAACCGCGCGTTCATCGGCCTGCTGGAGTGGGCCACACACGGGGAGGACGGTCACCGATGAGCGGCATCACGGACTTCGACGCGCTGCGCCGGGCGATGGCCGAGAACGGCGAGCGGCCGGAGGGCCCGGCCCGCAACGCGCGCGCGGAACAACTGCTCGCCGACGCGGAGCGGCTGGACATCCCGCTCGCCGTCATCGAAGCGCTCGGGCACCAGCTGAAGGTCTACAACTACAGCTCCGAGAAGGACAAGATGTTCGTCCCGTTCGCGCGGCTGCTGCGCATGTGGGACGAACGCCCGCAGGACTTCGACGCGTACGAGACCCGCTCCCTGCACTGGGTCTTCAAGTGGATGTCGGCCGGCATGCTGGACCAGCCGCACATCCCGCTCGCCTCCGTCGAGAAGTGGCTGGCCGAGATGGCGCACCGCTACAGGCTGGCCGGGTACTCCGAACGGGCCGTGCACGCGGCCGAGTTCAGCGTCGCCGCGCACATCGGCGAGCTGGACCGCGCCGAGCGGGCGTACGCGGCGTGGCTGGCCGCCGACCGGGACGGCATGGCCGACTGCCAGGCGTGCGAACTGCACGGGCAGGGCGGCTGGCAGGTGCGGCGCGGCCGGGACGCCGAGGCGATCGAGCTGTGGCGGCCGGTCCTGGCGGGCGAGTACACCTGCGCCCACGAGCCGCACACCGTCCTCGCGTCGTCCCTGGCGCCGCTGCTGCGCCTCGGCCGCGCGGAGCAGGCCCGCGCCCACCATCTGCGCGGCTTCCGGCTGGTGCGGCCCATGGAGAGCATGCGCGGCGCGTACGCGGACCATGTGGAGTTCTGCGCGCTGACCGGCAACGAGGCGCGCGGCCTGGAACTGCTCGCCGAGCGTCCGGCGTACTTCACGGACACCGGGCAGCCGCGCAGCCGGCTGGACTTCCTCGCCGTGGTGACCCTGCTGATGGACCGCATGAGCGAGCTGGAACTCGGCGGGCAGCGGGTGCCCGGCCCGGCCGGACGGGCGTGGAGCGCGGGGGAACTCGCCGTCCACGCGCGCGCGAAGGCCCTGGAGCTGGCCGCGCGGTTCGACCGGCGCAACGGCACGCCGTACGTCGGCGAGCGCACCCGCGCGCGGATGGCGCAGCGCCCGCTCGTGGAACGGCTGCCGCTGGGGGTGCGTACGGCCGTCGTGCGCAGCCCCGCACCGCCCGCGCCCGCCGCCGCGGCCCCGGCGGCCCCGGCGGCCCCTGCGGCCGAGCCCGACCTGCCCGCTCTGCTCGCCGAGGCACGGCGGCTGACGGACACGCTGCGTCCGCACGCCGTCGAGGCGTGGGCGGCGCTCGCCCGGGCCGCGAAGGGCGTCGAAGTCGAACTGGACGCGCGCACGCGCGCGGAGATCGCCGACCACGCGGCGATGGACCGCGGCCCCGACGGCGTCGAGCTGTTCGAACGGGCCGCCGAGCTGTACACGGAGGCGGGCGATGCCGGGGAGGCACTGGCCGCACGCGCGCGTGCGGCGTACGTACGCGCCCTGTCGGGCCGCGTCGACGAGGGGCTCGCGGCGGTCGCCGGTCCCTACGACGACGTGCTCGCGCTGTACGCCGAGGACGCCACCGGTCTGCGGCAGGCGGCGGCGGTGCTGATGAGCCGGGCGCGGATCCTGATGCGGCGGCTGCACGAGGGCCACGAGGCGCCGGACGCCGCCCCCGCCGCCGAGCGGGCCGTACGGGAACTGCTGGCGCTGGTCGACGGCCGCGCGGAGGGCGATGTACGGCTGGTCGCCCGCCTCGCCGAGGGGCGGGCGATGCTCGCGCAGCTCGCCGAGCACTCCGGGGACGTGGACACGGCGGCCGGCCTGTTCCGGCAGGCCGTGGACCGGTACGTGGACGCGGGGCTGCCGTGGTTCGCGGTGGAGTACGAGGCACGGCTGGCCGCCCTCGCCCACCGGCGCGACGACATGGCGGAGGCGGAGCGTGCACTGCGGGCGGCCCTGGAGCACGGCGGGCCGTATGTGGAGGCCGTCGGCCGGGCCCAGCTGCACCTCCAGCTCGCCGAGGTCGTCGGCGGCCGCGGCGAGCTGCGGGAGGCGGCGGAGCATGCGCTGGAGGCGGCGCACTGGGCCGACGAGGCCGCCCAGAGCGGCACGCTGGGCTCCTGGGCCCGGCACCAGCTGGGCGGTTTCCTGCTGCGGCAGGGGCGGTTCGCGGAGGCCGCCGAGGTGCTGGAGTCGGCGCTGCCCGACCTGAGGGCCGAGACACACGGCGAGGGCGCGATCGTGCAGACGCAGTGGTGGCTCGGGGACTGCCTGAGCGAACTCGGCGAGCACCGGGCCGCCGCCGAACGCCGGCTCCAGGCCGCCGAGATCGCCCGGCACTGGCCCGAGCAGCACGACCACGCCACGCTCGCCCATCTCGCCGCCGAGTCCCTCGGGCAGGCCGGGCTGCCCGCCGAGGCGGAACGCGCCTACGCGCGCGCGGGCGACCTGTGGCGCACGCTCGGCGACGTCCACGGCCTGGTCCGCTCGCTGCGTGCCCGGGCGTGGCTGGCGCTGGGCGATACGGCCGGTGCCGACGGGGCGCGGGGGCTGATGACCGAGGCGGTCCGGGAGTGCGCGGCGGCACGACAGGCAGCCGGCGACGAGCCGGCCCGGCACCGGCTGACGTACGAACTCGCGCACACGCACCGGCAGTTCGGTGATCTGCTGGCCCGCTCGGTGGCCGAGGAGGCCGACGACGGCGCGATCCGGGCCGCGTTCGAGGAGGCGCTGTCCCAGATCACGCTGGCGATCGAGGTGTTCGGGGCGGCGGCCGGCGAGACCCCGCACGAACGCACCGGGGCCCAACTGGCCGCGGGCTGGCTGGAGGCCGACCTGGGCCGCCCGGCCGCGGCGGCGCTACGCGCGCGTGCCGTGCTGGCGGCGTACGAGGGAGCCGACGAGGCGGACCGCACGGTACGGGAGCGGCGGGCGGAGGCGGCCCAGATGCTGGACCTCGCGGACCGGCAGGACGAGGACTGAGGTCGGCGCCCCGGTGTCACCCGGTGTCACCCCGCGTCACTCCACGCCGACCAGGAGCAGCGCTCCCTGCCGCCCTCCTCGGTAGACGACCGTGTCGACGGCGAGGTACGACTCACGCACGCGTGCCTCCAGCCGGTCGGCGGCCTCGGGGGGCGCGTCGTCGCCGAGGACGATGGTGACCAGCTCCCCGCCGGCCTGGAGCATGCGGTCAAGGACGCTCTCGGCGGTGGCGGTGACGTCCGAGCCGATCACCGCGACATCGCCCTCGATGAGGCCGAGGACGTCACCGGCCTGGCAGATGCCGGCCATGGTCCAGGACTGCCGTTCGGCGACCGTGACCTCCGCGTAGCGGGT
Source organism: Streptomyces sp. NPDC001508 (assembly GCF_040298665.1). Classification (NCBI taxonomy): domain Bacteria; kingdom Bacillati; phylum Actinomycetota; class Actinomycetes; order Kitasatosporales; family Streptomycetaceae; genus Streptomyces; species Streptomyces sp. NPDC001508. The sequence continues at coordinate 20,477 of NZ_JBEPAP010000022.1, read as the reverse complement.
GGCGCCCGCGGCGGAGGTCATCTGGACGACGTCCTCGTCGAAGCGGCGCTCCGGCTCGTGCACGGCGAGCGCGGCGATCCCCTGGACCGCTGAGCGCGTCGGGATGAGGGCGACCCGGACGCCCTCGGCGCGGGCCTGTTCGGCCGCCGCGGCGGCGGTGTGCCGCAGTTCGGCGTCGTTCGGCAACAGCACGACCTCACGCGCGTGGGCCTGCCGTACCGCCTCGACCAGCTCGCCGCTCGCGGGCGGCTCGCCGGGGCGGGCGAGCACGGTGGTGGCCCCGGCCTCGGTGTACAGCCCGGCCAGTCCCTCGCCGGGCACGACCGCGACGACGGCCCGCTGCGCCCGCTCCCGGGACGGCAGCGCGCCGCCGCGGGTGTGCACGTCGCCATGGCCGAAGTGGCTGATCCGGATCCGGTACGGCCGCCCGGCCTCGACGCCCGCCTCCACCGCGGCACCCGCGTCGTCGACGTGCACATGGACGTTCCACAGCCCGTCGCCGCCGACCACGACGAGGGAGTCCCCTAGACCGTCGAGCCGGTCCCGCAGCCGGTCCACGGCGGCGTCGTCGGCCTCCAGCAGGTAGATCACCTCGTAGCCGGGGCCGCCCGGCGCCGCCCCGCCGCCGCACCCGGTGTCCTCGGCACCGGCCGCCCCGGGCCCGTGCGCCGGTGCGGCGGGCCGCTCCGTGTCCGTGCCGGGCGCCACGCGCGCGTAGTCCCCGCGTACCGGCACCACGGCGCCCGGCGCCTCCCCCGTGAACGTCTCCACCAGGGCGGCGAGCACCGCCACCAGTCCCCGGCCGCCCGCGTCGACCACCCCGGCCCGCTCCAGGACGGCCAGCTGCCCCGGGGTCGCCGCCAGGGCCGTGCACGCCCCCGCGTAGGCGGCCCGCGCCACCGCCCCGCAGCCGCCCTCGACGTCCCCGGCCGCTTCCGCCGCCGCCGAGGCGACCGAGAGCACGGTGCCCTCGACCGGGTGGGCCACGGCCCGGCGGGCGGAGTCGGCGGCATGCCGCAGGGCGAGCCGCAGCTCGGGCCCGTCGATGTGAGCCGTCCCACCCGGGCCGCCCGTCCCGTCCGGGCCGGTGCCGGCGGTGAGCACCTGCGCCATGCCGCGCAGCAGCTGCGCGAGGATCGTCCCGGAGTTGCCGCGGGCCCCGATCAGTGCGCCGTGCGCCATGGCGTGCAGGGCCTCGGCCAGCGACGGCGCGGCGTCCGCCCCGGCGCCCGCCTCGTACCCGGAGAACACCGCCTCGACCGCGGCGGCGGCCGACTCCAGCGTCAGGTACAGGTTCGTCCCCGTGTCGCCGTCCGCCACCGGGTAGACGTTGATCGCGTCGATCTCCTCCCGGGCCCGGCCCAGCGCCCGGAGCGCGTGACCGCACCAGCTGCGCACCGCGAGAGCATCGAAGAATGTCTGCGGCACCTGCGCCACCTGCGCCTCCCTGAGCCGGCCGGACGTGGACGCAGCGTAGACCCCGGACCCCCGCGGACCCGAGCAGGGCCGCGCACGGGCCCTGAGCTGCCATGGTAGTTTCGTGGTACCGGCGCAGTCGTTGTATGCTGCTCCGGTTGCCCGATCTGATCGGGCCATTCCCCTGGCAACGCCACTCAAGATCTCGGATCCTAGGATCTCGATCCCGGCATGCCGGGATCAACCGTAAGTGCATCTGAAGTCTTTGGAGTGACCCGTGGCTGCCAACTGCGACGTCTGCGGCAAGGGGCCGGGCTTCGGCAACAACATCTCGCACTCGCACCGCCGTACGTCCCGTCGCTGGAACCCGAACATCCAGCGTGTGCGTACCGTGGTCGGCGGGACGCCGAAGCGCGTGAACGCCTGCACCTCGTGCATCAAGGCCGGCAAGGTCTCGCGCTGACGCACTGCTGAGCGCGCGGCCACCGTCGGTTCGCCGCATCGAGCCGGTCCACTTCCGGGTGGGCCGGCTTTTTGCCGCGTCCGTACGTCGTCCGTATGTGGTCCGTATGTGGGCCGTACGTCGCGGTCGCGCACCGGTGACCCGGGGCACCGGTGACACCTGTCCGCCGGACGCCCGCGCGGGCCCTCAGCCCTGCCGCAGGCGCCACCCGTGGTGCACGGGACCGATCCCGTCGCCCAGCGCGAACCCGCCCGCGATGGCCCCGGTGACGTACTCCTTGGCCGCGGCCACCGCCTCCGGCACGGACCGGCCCTGCGCCAGCCCCACCGCGATCGCGGACGCCAGCGTGCAGCCGGTGCCGTGCGTGTGCCGGTTGTCGAGCCGGGGCGCCCGCAGCCAGTGCTCCCGCGAACCGTCCGTGAGCAGGTCAACGGCGTCCCCGGGCAGATGCCCGCCCTTGATCAGCACCCAGGCCGGCCCGTACGCCAGCAGGGCGGCGGCGGCCTCATGCATTTCGGACTCCGACGCGACGCGTACGCCGGTGAGTTGGGCGACCTCGTCAAGGTTCGGGGTGACCAGCGTCGCCACCGGCAGCAGTCTCGTGCGCACCGATTCCAGGGCCGTGGTGGCCAGCAGCGGGTCACCGTGCTTGGAGACGCCCACCGGGTCGACGACCGCCGGCGCGTCCGTTCCGCCGATCAACTCGGCGACCGTCTCGACAAGTTCGGCGGAGGCCAGCATCCCGGTCTTCACGGCCTGGACGCCGATGTCGTCCACGACGCTGCGGTACTGGGCCCGCACCGCCGCCACCGGCAGTTCCCAGGCGCCCTGCACCCCGAGCGAGTTCTGCGCGGTGACCGCGGTGATCACGCTCATGCCGTGCGCCCCCAGCGCCAGCATGGTCTTCAGGTCGGCCTGGATGCCCGCTCCCCCGCCGGAGTCGGAGCCGGCGACCGTCAGCACCCTCGGTGGCGGGCTCATGACTCGATGCCCCCGAAGTGGTCCCAGCCGCCCTTGCTGGTCCAGGGCGCCCCGTCGACCGTGACCTGCGGCAGCGCCGAGGGGTTGAGGACCTCGCCGATCACCTTCCAGCGGGCCGGCAGCTTCACGTCCGGCGGGAAGGTCGCCACGATCGCATGGTCCTCGCCGCCCGTCAGCACCCACTGGAGCGGGTCGACGCCGACGGCCTGCCCGATGTCGTTCATCTGCGACGGGACGTCGATGGCGCCGGACCGGATGTCGATGCGGACCTTGCTGGCCTCCGCGATGTGCCCGAGGTCGGCGATCAGCCCGTCGCTCACATCGCACATCGCGGTCGCGCCCAGCCCCGCGGCGGCCGGACCCGCGTGGTAGGGCGGCTCGGGGCGCCGATGGGCCTCCACGAAGGCGCGCGGCGAGCGGAAACCCCGGGAGAGCACCGCGTACCCGGCGGCCGACCAGCCCAGCCAGCCGGTGACCGCGACGAGGTCGCCGGGCTGCGCGCCCGCCCGGGTCACCGGCTCCTGGTTGCGCAGATCGCCGAGCGCGGTGATCGACACCATGATCGTGTCACCGCGCACCACATCGCCGCCGACCACCGAGGCGCCGGCCACCTGGCACTCGTCGCGCAGTCCGTCCATCAGCTCGCTGGGCCAGGTGACCGGGAGTTCGGCGGGCACGACCAGGCCGAGCAGCAGGGCGGTGGGCACGGCGCCCATGGCCGCGATGTCGGCGAGGTTCTGCGCGGCCGCCTTGCGCCCCACGTCGTACGCCGTCGACCAGTCGCGGCGGAAGTGCCGTCCCTCCAGCAGGATGTCGGTGCTCGCCACCACCCGGCGGTCGGGCGCAGCGACCACCGCGGCGTCGTCGCCGGGCCCCACCCGGACCGCCGGGGTGGTCGTCAGACGGGAGGTGAGCTCCCTGATGAGCCCGAATTCCCCCAGCTCACCAACAGTGCCCTTCATTTCCCTTTCGCCCCTTCTGTGCCTGTCCGCGCCCGCTCGCGCTCCATTGTCGTCCTCGATACGGTCGAGACGGCCGTCAACTTCCGTCCTGCCTGCACCCCGGCGCGCGGTCCCGCTCTCCACAGGTCTCCCCGTGGCGAGCGGCGACGCGATACCGTGGCGTTCCTTTTCCCCACATGATCCTCGTGGCCGCCCTGGAGGTTCCGTGGTACAGGCGTACATCCTGATCCAGACGGAGGTCGGCAAGGCGTCGACCGTCGCCGAAACGATCAGCAAGCTCCCTGGAGTGATCCAGGCCGAGGACGTGACGGGACCTTATGACGTCATCGTGCGCGCACAAGCGGACACCGTGGACGATCTGGGCCGCATGGTGGTCGCCAAGGTCCAGCAAGTGGACGGCATCACCCGCACCCTGACCTGCCCGGTCGTCCATCTGTAGCCCCCGTCTACCCTTGGCCGGTGAACATCTTCCGTCACCGGCTCCTCGGTCTGCCCGCGCTGGCCCTGCTGCTCTTGCTCGCGGGCTGCTCCTCAGCAGACGACGACGCCACCGTCGCGGTTCCCAGTCCGGACGCGAAGACGGCCGGGTTGTGTCAGAACCTGGACAAGGCGCTGCCACGGACGCTGGACGGACGGAGCCGCGACGACCCCGAGCCCCGGTCCGCCTTCACGGCGGGCTGGGGAAGCCCGGCGATCATACTGCGCTGCGGTGTCACCCGGCCGCCTAAGATGATCGACCCCGCGGTCGCGAAGGGCGACGACGCCGACGCGATCAGCGGCGGTGTGAACGGTGTCGACTGGCTGATGGAGAAGCAGTCCGACGGAACGATGCGGTTCACCACGGCCAACCGTGAGGCGTATGTGCAGGTGACCCTGCCGAAGCGGGACGCCGACCGGTCGAGTTCAGCGGTACTGGTCGCCCTGGCCCCGTCCGTGAAGAAGACGATCCCCACGGGAATCGCCTCGATGACCTGACCGGCCCGCGCCCCAAGGTTCCAAAGGGGCACGGGGCCCGGCCGAGATGCGGCTTCGCCGCGATGGGGTCTCCTGTTCGAGCGGCGCCGAGAACTTGGGGGAGCGCCCAGCCGCGACATAGCCGCAGCCGGCGAACGCGGCCGCAGACACCCGACGCCGTGCATCGGCCGAACCCGCGGAGCGGTCAGCGCAGGCCCGTGGAACGCCGCAGAGCCGCCCGTACCAGCAGATCCACCAGTTCCGGATAGCTGATCCCGGACGCCTGCCACATCTGCGGGTACATCGAGATCGGTGTGAAGCCGGGCATCGTGTTGATCTCGTTGATGACGAACTCGCCGTCCTCGGTGAGGAAGAAGTCCGCGCGGACCAGCCCCTCGCAGGAGACCGCATCGAAGGCCGCCACGGCGAGCCGCCGCACCTCGGCGGTCTCCTCCTCGGTCAGCGGCGCGGGCACGATACCGGGTGTGGAGTCGATGTACTTGGCCTCGAAGTCGTAGTACGCGTGCGCGTCCGGCGGCGGGATCTCCGCCGGTACGGAGGCCCGCGGCCCGTCCTCGAACTCCAGCACCCCGCACTCGATCTCACGGCCCCGCAGCGCGGCCTCGACCAGGATCTTCGGGTCGTGCGCCTGCGCCTCGGCGATCGCCTCGTCCAGCCCGGACAGGTCCTCGACCTTGGTGATGCCGATCGACGACCCCGCGCGCGCGGGCTTCACGAACAGCGGCCAGCCGTGCTCCCCGGCGAAGTCGACGATCCGCCTGCGGGCGGCGGACTCGTCCCGCGCCCACTCCCGCGGCCGGATCACCAGGTACGGGCCGACCTTGAGCCCGAAGGAGGTGAAGACCCGCTTCATGTACTCCTTGTCCTGGCCGACGGCCGAGGCGAGCACGCCCGAACCCACGTACGGCACACCGGACAGTTCCAGGAGCCCCTGGAGGGTGCCGTCCTCGCCGTACGGGCCGTGCAGCACCGGGAAGACCACGTCGACCTCGCCCAGCGCCTTCGGCACGGAGCCCGGCTCGCTGTAGACGACCTCGCGGTTGCCGGGGTCGACGGGGAGGACCACAGCGCCCTCGGTCGACTCGGCGAGTTCCTCGACGTCGGGCGTGCGCCGTTCGGCGATGGCCATGCGGTCCGGGGCGTCCGCGGTGAGCACCCAACGCCCGTCCCGCGTGATGCCGATCGGCAGCACGTCGTACTGGGTGCGGTCGATGGCGCGTAGTACGGCGCCCGCGGTGACCATGGAGATCCCGTGTTCGGAGCTGCGTCCGCCGAACACGACGGCCACACGCGGCTTGCGAGGCTGCTGCCCGGGGCTCTGGGGGAGGTTCTCGGTGCTCATATCGCGTTGAGAGTACCCGTTGGCAGAGATCGCATACAGCGTCGCCCCCGAAGGCAAACGGACCAAATACGGCCCGGTTCGCTCATCGTCGTTCGGGTTTGGCGCTGCGCGACATCAGTTCCTTGAGGGCCACCACCGGCGGCTTGCCCTCGTGCACGATGCCGACGACCGTCTCCGTGATGGGCATGTCGACGCCGTGCCGGCGGGCCAGATCGAGCACGGACTCACAGGACTTGACGCCCTCGGCGGTCTGGCTCGTGACCGCGATGGTCTCCTCCAGGGTCATCCCCCGGCCGAGGTTGGTGCCGAAGGTGTGGTTGCGGGACAGCGGCGAGGAGCAGGTGGCCACCAGGTCGCCGAGGCCCGCGAGTCCGGAGAAGGTCAGCGGGTCGGCGCCCAGCGCCGCGCCGAGCCGGGTGGTCTCGGCGAGCCCGCGTGTGATCAGCGAGCCCTTGGCGTTGTCGCCGAGCCCCATCCCGTCGGCGATGCCCACGGCAAGGCCGATGACGTTCTTCACGGCGCCGCCCAGCTCGCAGCCCACCACGTCCGTGTTGGTGTACGGGCGGAAGTAGGGCGTGTGGCAGTGGGCCTGGAGCCGCCGGGCCACCGCCTCGTCGGTGCAGGCGACGACGGCCGCCGCGGGCATCCGGGCGGCGATCTCACGGGCCAGGTTGGGGCCGGTGACCACGGCGATCCGGTCGTGGCCGACCTTGGCGACGTCCTCGATCACCTCGCTCATCCGCATCGTGGAGCCGAGTTCCACGCCCTTCATCAGGGAGACGAGGACGGTGTCGGGCGCGAGCAGCGGGACCCAGGCGGCGAGGTTCCCGCGCAGCGTCTGCGAGGGCACCGACAGGACCGTGAAGTCGGCGTCCGCGGCGGCCTTGGCGGGATCGGTGGTGGCCCGCAGGTTCGCCGGCAGTTCGACACCGGGGACATAGCCGGGGTTGGTCCGCGTGGAGTTGATCGCTTCCGCGACCTCCGGGCGCCGGGCCCACAGGGTGACCTCGCACCCCGCGTCGGCCAGCACCATCCCGAACGCCGTGCCCCATGAACCGGCGCTGAAGACCGCCGCCTTGACAGGCTCGCTCACTTGCCGCCGTCCCCTTCCTGACCGGTCTGCGCCCGCGTCCTGCGCCGCTGCTCGTTCCGCTCCCGGCGCGGATCGTACGGCTCATCGGGCGCCTTCTCGCCGCGGATCTCCTCCAGCTGGCGGGTGATGGCGGCCATGATGACCTCGGTGGCCTCCTTGAGGACCTCCGCGGTCATCTCCAGGCCGTAGAAGCGCGACAGGTCCACCGGCGGGCCCGCGAGCACATGGTGCGTCTTGCGCGGCAGGAGGTTCGGCTTCCTGGCGTACGGCGGGAGCAGTTCGTTGCAGCCCCACTGGGCGACGGGCACGACCGGGCACTTGGTCTGCAGGGCCACGCGCGCGGCACCGGTCTTGGCCGTCATGGGCCAGCCGTTCGGGTCGCGGGTGAGGGTGCCCTCGGGGTAGAAGGCGACGCACTCGCCGCGCTCCACCGCGTCGATCGCGGCCCGGAAGGCGCTGAGCGCGTCGGTGCTCTCCCGGTACACGGGGATCTGCCCGGTGCCACGCATCGCGGCGCCGACGAATCCCTTCTTGAAAAGACCGCTCTTCGCCAGGAATCGCGGCACCCGTCCGGTGTTGTACTGATAGTGCGCGTACCCGAGGGGGTCGATGTGGGAATTATGGTTCACCGCGGTGATAAATCCGCCCTCGGCCGGAATGTGCTCCATTCCACGCCAGTCCCGCTTGATCAGAACCACCAGCGGCGGTTTGCAGATCACCGCGGCGAAGCGGTACCAGAAGCCGATTCTGCGGCGGGACACTCGTCCACCTTCCTCTAGAGCCTGGGGAGCCGGACAAGTGTCGCTCCAGGCCGCCGGTCTGTCGAGAACACCGTACGCCCCGCCACCCGGGCCGCCGGGTGACCCGGGTGACAATGAGCGCGACGAGAGAGGGACGGTACGTCGGTGCAGTGGACCTTGGTCATCCCCCTGAAGCCCTTGGCGCTGGCCAAGAGCAGGCTCTCGGACACCGCAGCCGACGGGCTGCGTCCGGGGCTGGCCCTGGCGTTCGCGCAGGACACGGTGGCGGCGGCGCTGGCCTGTGCGGCGGTGCGGGATGTGGCGGTCGTCACGGACGACGCGCTGGCCGGCCCGGAGCTGGCGGCGCTGGGCGCCCGCATCGTCCCGGACGAGCCGGGCGGCGGTCTGAACGCCGCTCTGGCGCATGCGGCCGCAGTCGTTCGGTCGGCACGGCCGAAAGCCCCGGTGGCGGCGCTGAACGCCGATCTGCCGGCGCTGCGCCCGCCGGAATTGGCCCGGGTACTTGCGGCCGCCGCAAAATTCCCGCGTGCCTTTCTCCCCGATGCCGCCAAAATCGGCACGACGCTGCTGGCGGCGGCCCCGGGCCGGGAATTGCGCCCGGCTTTCGGCGGCGATTCCCGCGCCCGGCACGGCGCGTCGGGCGCGGTGGAACTCCGGCTGGACGCGGTGGACTCGGTACGGCAGGACGTGGACACCGGTGACGATCTGCGCGCGGCGCTGGCGCTCGGCGTGGGCCCGCGCACCGCGGCGGCGACCGCGCGCCTGCTGATCCCCGGACAGTAGGCTGCCGCCATGCAGGCAACCGCGTACACATACGACCCCGAGACCCGCAGCGGGCAGGTGCTGCTGGACGACGGCACCCCGGTGCCCTTCGACGCGCCGGCGTTCGACGCGGGCGGGCTGCGGCTGCTGCGGCCGGGACAGCGGGTGCGGATCGAGACGGAAGCGGCGGCCGGGACCGGACCCGGGCTGCGGATCACCTTGGTGACCCTGCAAACGCTCTGAACGGCGAGCGGGGCGCCGCGAACGCCGGAGAACCCCCAAAACGCGCCGCGGGCCGGACTCCCGAGGGAGTCCGGCCCGGCGTGTGAGTACCCCGGGTGCCCTTACGCCTTGCGGGCGGTGGCCTTCTTGGCGGTGGTCTTGCGAGCCGTCGACTTCTTGGCCGGAGCCTTCTTCGCGGGGGCCTTCTTGGCCGTCGCCTTCTTGGCGGCGCCCTTCTTCGCGGTGGTCTTCTTGGCGGCCGCCGTGGTCTTCTTGGCGGTCGTCTTCTTCGCCGTGGTCTTCTTGGCGGCCGGCATGGTCTTCTTGGCCGTCGTCTTCTTCGCCGCGCCCTTCTTCACCGCGGCCGCGCCCTTCTTGGCGGCGGTCTTCTTGGCGGCGGCCTTCTTGACCGTCACGGAAGCACCGCCGGTCAGGCTGCCCTTGGGCGCCTTCTTGACCGAGACCTCGCCGCCCCGCGGGAGCTTCTTCGAGCCGCTCACCAGGTCCTTGAAGCCCTGGCCGGCACGGAAACGCGGCACCGAGGTCTTCTTGACACGAACCCGCTCGCCCGTCTGGGGGTTACGGGCGTAGCGGGCGGGGCGGTCCACCTTCTCGAAGGACCCGAAGCCGGTGACCGAGACCCGCTCGCCCGCGACGACCGCGCGGACGATGGCGTCCAGGACATGATCGACAGCATCGGCGGCCTGCTGGCGGCCGCCCATCTTGTCGGCAATCGCTTCTACGAGCTGCGCCTTGTTCACGTCTTCCCCTTCGGAGACATCGCCAGAACGAAAGTGATCTAGCTTTTTCGCACGTTAGGCAGATATATACCGCAAATCAAACACGAAACGGGCTAATCACCCTTGTGCCGCAACGGACTCGGTCCTCTCGGACTTGTTCAGCGCTCCTCTTCGGGGAATCGCCCCGCGTCGAGGTCCGCGGTGAACCGGTCGAGCCGCCTTGCCGCGTCGGCGAGATCGTGCTTGGCCGCGGCCGTAATGACCAGCAGCTTCCGGGTCAGCGCCATCCGTACGCCCTCCGGGACTTGCAGTGCGCGCACCCTTGTGTGCGCTTCCTTCAGTTGGTCCGCGACCGCCGCATAGAGCTGGAGTTGGCCGTCGTGTTCCATGCACAGATTGTGCCATCTGGGGCGAGTTGTCGCCTGCCCAGGGGGCAACTGCCGCCGCTGAAGCCCCTCGGGACGCCCGCAAAATCCCCCGCCTCGTCGGACGTCTACCCTGCTGATCACCCACGTAACGTGGGGAGTTGGGAGACGGAGGGGGGCGATCCTGGGCCGTTCGGGCGCAGACATGGCTGTACCCCCGATCGTGGCGATCGGGGGTACAGAGGGGGCGTTGGCGTGGCCGAATCTCGACCTGTCGGGCCGGTTGGCTCAGACCTTCAGCGTCCGCGGCTTGTGGACGGGCCGCTTCGCCTCGTACGCGGCGATGTCGGCCTCGTTCTGGAGGGTGATGGAGATGTCGTCCAGTCCGTTCAGCAGCCGCCAGCGGGAGTTCTCGTCCAGCTCGAAGGAGGCGGTGATGCCCTCGGCGCGCACCTCACGTGCCTCAAGGTCCACAGTGACCTCAGCGGTGACGTCCTTCTCGGTCAGCTCCCACAGCGCGTCCACGATCTTCTGCTCCAGGACCACCGTGAGCAGACCGTTCTTCAGCGAGTTGCCGCGGAAGATGTCGGCGAACCGGGAGGAGATCACCGCCTTGAAGCCGTAGTTCTGCAGCGCCCAGACGGCGTGCTCACGGGAGGAGCCGGTGCCGAAGTCGGGGCCGGCGACCAGCACGGTCGCGCCCTGCCGCTCGGGCCGGTTGAGGACGAACTGAGGGTCCTTGCGCCAGGCCTCGAACAGCCCGTCCTCGAATCCGTCCCGCGTCACCTTCTTCAGCCAGTGGGCGGGGATGATCTGGTCGGTGTCGACGTTGCTGCGGCGCAGCGGGACGGCCCGGCCGGTGTGCGTGGTGAATGCTTCCATGGCTCTCAGACTCCAGCGGGCGTACGGGTGTCGGCGTCGGACAGATCGGCGGGGGACGCGAGGTGGCCCAGGACCGCCGTAGCGGCCGCGACCTGCGGCGACACCAGGTGCGTACGGCCGCCCTTGCCCTGCCGGCCCTCGAAGTTGCGGTTGGAGGTGGACGCGGAGCGCTCACCCGGGGCGAGCTGGTCGGGGTTCATGCCCAGACACATCGAGCAGCCCGCGTGCCGCCATTCGGCGCCGGCCTCCTTGAAGACCACGTCCAGGCCCTCGGAGACGGCCTGCAGACCGACCCGCGCGGAGCCCGGGACGACCAGCATCCGTACGCCGTCGGCGACTTTGCGGTCCTTGAGGACGTCGGCGGCGGCCCGCAGGTCCTCGATGCGGCCGTTGGTGCACGAGCCTACGAAGACGGTGTCCACCAGGATGGAACGCAGCGTCTGCCCGGCCTCCAACCCCATGTATTCCAGGGCCTTTTCGGCGGCCAGCCGCTCCGAGGCGTCTTCGTACGAAGCCGGGTCGGGGACCGCCGACGAAAGGGGCGCGCCCTGGCCGGGGTTGGTGCCCCAGGTGACGAACGGCGCCAGCTCGTCGGCCTTGATGACCACCTCGGCGTCGAAGACCGCGTCCTCGTCCGTGCGCAGCGTCCTCCAGTACTCCACCGCGGCGTCCCAGTCGGCGCCCTCGGGGGCGTGCGGGCGGCCCTTGAGGTAGGCGAAGGTGGTCTCGTCGGGGGCGATCATGCCCGCGCGGGCGCCGGCCTCGATCGACATGTTGCAGATGGTCATCCGGGCCTCCATCGAGAGCTTCTCGATGGCGGAGCCGCGGTACTCCAGGATGTAACCCTGGCCGCCGCCGGTGCCGATCTTCGCGATGATCGCCAGGATCAGGTCCTTGGCGGTGACGCCCTCGGGCAGTTCGCCCTCGACCGTGATCGCCATGGTCTTCGGGCGGGCCAGGGGCAGCGTCTGGGTGGCCAGCACGTGTTCCACCTGGGAGGTGCCGATGCCGAACGCCAGCGCGCCGAAGGCGCCGTGCGTGGAGGTGTGGGAGTCGCCGCAGACGACCGTCGTACCGGGCTGGGTCAGGCCCAGCTGGGGGCCGACCACGTGCACCACGCCCTGCTCGACATCGCCCAGCGGGTGCAGCCGCACCCCGAACTCGGCGCAGTTCCCCCGCAGCGTCTCCAGCTGGACGCGGGAGACCGGGTCGGCGATGGGCTTGTCGATGTCGAGGGTCGGGGTGTTGTGGTCCTCGGTCGCGATGGTGAGGTCGAGGCGGCGCACCCGGCGGCCGTTCTGCCTGAGGCCGTCGAAGGCCTGCGGGCTGGTCACCTCGTGCAGCAGGTGCAGATCGATGAAGAGGAGGTCGGGCTCGCCCTCGGCGCGCCGGACGACATGGTCGTCCCAGACCTTCTCCGCGAGTGTCCTACCCATCGCTTTCCCTCCGGCCGGCAGTGCTGCACCGGCTCAACTAGAGATTTCTCCGGAAACGGCGCCCGCGCCCCTTGTTTCCCCGGGCGTCCGCCGCCAAGCCCGTCGGTCCGCGGGCCACTGTGTCTTCCAGGGTGGCGTGTTCCACCGAAAATTGAACTTGCGTTTCACAGAGTGAGACGCGAGTATCGTTGCATGGACAACAGTAGCGGCGTCGGCGTTCTGGACAAGGCGGCCCTCGTCCTGAGCGCTCTGGAGTCCGGTCCGGCCACCCTCGCGGGTCTGGTCGGGGCCACCGGACTGGCACGACCCACGGCCCACCGGCTGGCCGTGGCGCTGGAACACCACCGCATGGTGGCACGCGACATGCAGGGCCGTTTCATTCTCGGACCGCGACTGGCCGAGCTGGCCGCGGCGGCGGGCGAGGACCGCCTGCTGGCGACGGCGGGCCCGGTGCTCACGCATCTGCGGGACATCACCGGCGAGAGCGCACAGCTCTATCGGCGCCAGGGCGATATGCGCATCTGTGTGGCCGCCGCGGAGCGGCTGTCCGGACTGCGGGACACGGTCCCGGTCGGCTCCACGCTCACCATGAAGGCGGGCTCGTCCGCGCAGATCCTGCTCGCCTGGGAGGAGCCCGAGCGGCTGCACCGCGGTCTGCAGGGCGCGCGCTTCACCGCGACGGCTCTGTCCGGCGTGCGGCGCCGCGGCTGGGCCCAGTCGATCGGCGAGCGCGAGCCGGGTGTGGCGTCCGTCTCCGCGCCGGTGCGCGGCCCCTCGAACCGTGTCGTGGCGGCCGTGTCCGTCTCCGGCCCCATCGAGCGACTCACCCGGCACCCGGGCCGGATGCACGCCCAGGCGATCATCGATGCCGCCGCCCGGCTCTCCGAGGCCCTGCGCCGCTCGGGCTGAGCGGGAGTGGAACGCCGTACCCCGTCGGAAGAGATCAGCCTCAACGCCGCGGCGGATCGACCCGGCGGGGACCCGTCCCGCCCCAGGGCCACGGGGAACCGCACGCCCAACCACGCACGCCCCCGGGATCACCGGACAACGCCCCACCCACAGGACCGCGAGAAACCGCACATACGACCCGGGGACCGAACAACGCCCCACCCGAGGCTCGCGGGGAACGGCACGGCCAACCCACATACGCCCCCGCAGGCCGCACAACAGAGATGGCCCCCCACCTCAGCGCATCGGCTGAGGCGAAGAGCCATCGTCCCGTACCCCCGACCGGATTCGAACCGGCGCTACCGCCTTGAGAGGGCGGCGTGCTAGGCCGCTACACAACGGGGGCGAGGATCATGCGTTTCCGCAGATCCGAGCTGGTCTACCTGGACTCGAACCAAGACTAACTGAACCAGAATCAGTCGTGCTGCCAATTACACCATAGACCAATGATGGTTTAGACCAGTTCAGTACCCCCGACCGGATTCGAACCGGCGCTACCGCCTTGAGAGGGCGGCGTGCTAGGCCGCTACACAACGGGGGCCCTAGCATCCCGACAGGATCGGGACCGTACCCCCGACCGGATTCGAACCGGCGCTACTGCCTTGAGAGGGCAGCGTGCTAGGCCGCTACACAACGGGGGCTTGCGGATGAGATCCGCAGATGCAGATGAACTCTGCGAGCTGGCCTACCTGGACTCGAACCAAGACTAACTGAACCAGAATCAGTCGTGCTGCCAATTACACCATAGGCCACTGGAACGCAAGCCCCTGAGGGGATCTTGTTCTAGTTGTGCGCCCGGTTCCTTGGCCTTCCGGCCCGCTCACCGCGGCGCAGGAAGAACATTACCCGAAGGTGGACGGGGCTCCAAAACGGGTATCCGCGCGGACGATCGCGGGAAGTTCGGCCAGCGAGGAGATCCGGTGGGCCGCGGCGACGGCCGCGGCGACGGCCGGCACCCCGCCCCGGTCGATCCACACGGACAGCAACCCGGCCTCGGCCGCGCCCCGTCCGTCGATCTCCGGGTGGTCGCCGACGTACGCCACCTCGTGCGGTGGCAGTTCCAGGGCCGCGCAGACCGCCCAGAACGCCTCGGGGGCGGGCTTGGAGACGCCGAGTTCCGCCGCGCACAGCACCGTTTCGAAGCGGTCGCGCACCGCGAGGGCGCGCAGCTTGTGCTCCTGGACATGGATGCTCGAATTGGACAGCACGGCGTGCCGGTGGCTCCCGGCGAGTGCGTCGAGGACGGGCAGCACATCGGGGAACAGGCTCCAGGCGGCCTCGTAGTGCGCGATGTAGCGCCGAAACCATGCCTCGGCCTCGTCGTCGGTCAGCTCCGCCCCCAGGAAGTCCCGCACCCGGTCACGGCGCTGCTCCTCGAAGCCGACCTCGCCGGCTCCGAACCGCGCCCACTGCAGGTCGGTGATCTCCCGCCAGCGCGCGAGGGCCTGCTCCACGCCGTCGTGCGCGGGCAGCAGGCCCTCCGCCGCCAGATGGGCCCGCAGGCCGGCCCGGTCGGCGGACGTGTAGTCGAAAAGGGTGTCGTCGACGTCCCAGACCACGGCTCGGATGCTCACAGGCCGACGGTAGCGCGCGGCCGGGCCGCGCGCCGTCGTCATGCGCCGTTCCGTTATGCGGTGAGCCGTGCCAGGGCCGCGTCGATGCGGGCCAGCGTCCGCTCCTCGCCCAGCACTTGCAGGGACTCGAACAGGGGCAGGCCGACCGTGCGGCCGGTGACCGCGACCCGCACCGGGGCCTGGGCCTTGCCCAGCTTGAGACCGTGGGCCTCGCCGGCCGCCAGGACGGCCTCCTTCAGTGAGTCGGGGGACGTCCAGTCGGCGGACTCCAGCCGCTCGCGAGCCGTGCGGAGCAAGGCGTCGGAGCCCTCCTTCATCGCCTTCGCCCAGCTCGCCTCGTCGAAGACCGGCTCCGGCAGGAACAGGAAGTCGACGTTGTCCGTGATCTCCGACAGGACCTTCAGACGGGTCTGCGCGTGCGGGGCGATGGCCTGCCACTTCGGCTCGTCGAACGCCTCGGGCGCCCAGGGCGCGAACGGGTCCTGGAGCCAGGGGCGGCAGCGCTCCGTGAAGTCCTTCACGTCCAGCAGCCGGATGTGGTCGGCGTTGATGGCCTCGCACTTCTTCAGGTCGAAGCGGGCCGGGTTGGGGTTCACATCGGCGATGTCGAAGGCCGCGACCATCTCGCCGACGGTGAAGATGTCCTGGTCGGCGGAGAGCGACCAGCCGAGCAGGGAGAGGTAGTTGAGCAGGCCCTCGGGGAGGAAGCCGCGCTCCCGGTAGAGGTTCAGGGACGACTGCGGGTCCCGCTTGGAGAGCTTCTTGTTGCCCTCGCCCATCACGTACGGCAGATGGCCGAACTGCGGGATGCCCTGGGCGATGCCCAGCTCGATCAGGGCCTTGTAGAGGGCGATCTGGCGGGGGGTGGAGGAGAGCAGGTCCTCGCCGCGCAGAACGTGGGTGATCTGCATGAGGGCGTCGTCGACCGGGTTGACCAGTGTGTACAGCGGGGCGCCGTTGGCGCGGACGATGCCGTAGTCGGGCACGTTCTCCGGGGTGAAGGTCAGCTCGCCGCGGACCAGGTCGGTGAAGGTGATCGTCTCGTCCGGCATGCGGAAGCGGACGATCGGGGTGCGGCCCTGGGCCTGGTACTGCTCGATCTGCGCGGCGGTCAGCTCGCGGCAGTGGCCGTCGTAACCGGAGGGCCGGCCGGCCGCGCGGGCCGCCTCACGGCGGGTGTCCAGCTCCTCCTGGGAGCAGTAGCAGTGGTAGGCGTGGCCGGCGTCGAGGAGCTTGGCCGCGACGTCCTGGTAGAGGTCCATGCGCTGCGACTGTCGGTACGGCGCGTACGGGCCGCCCACCCCCGGGCCCTCGTCCCAGTCGAAGCCCAGCCAGCGCATCGCGTCGAGCAACTGGTCGTAGGACTCCTCGGAGTCCCGGGCCGCGTCGGTGTCCTCGATGCGGAAGACGAGCGTGCCCTGGTGGTGCCGGGCGAACGCCCAGTTGAACAGGGCGGTGCGGACCAGGCCCACATGGGGGTTACCGGTGGGCGAGGGACAGAAACGGACGCGTACGGGGGATGGGGATGCCCCCTGCTCGAGCGAAGCCGAGAGCTTGGGAGAGGGTGCGCTAGCCACGCTTGACAACCTTGTTGGTGAGAGTGCCGATGCCTTCGATGGTGACGGCGACCTCGTCGCCGACGTTGAGGGGGCCGACCCCCGCGGGGGTGCCGGTGAGGACCACGTCGCCGGGCAGCAGCGTCATGGCCTCGGTGATGTTGACGATCAGGTCCTCGATGGAGTGGATCATCTCGCTCGTGCGGCCCAGCTGGCGCTGTTCGCCGTTGACGGTGAGCTGGAGGGTGAGGTCGTTCGCCCGCTCCAGGTCCAGGTCGGTCTCCACCCAGGGGCCGAGCGGGCAGGAGGTGTCGAAGCCCTTGGCCCTGGCCCACTGCTTCTCGCGCCGCTGGACATCACGGGCGGTGACGTCGTTGGCGCAGGTGTAACCGAAGATCACGTCCTTGACGCGGTCGCGCGGGACCTCGCGGCACATCCGGCCGATGACCACCGCCAGTTCGGCCTCGTGGTGCAGTTCCGTGGAGAACGACGGGTACTGGATCTCGTCGCCGGGGCCGATCACCGAGGTGGACGGCTTGAAGAAGGCGAACGGGGCGTCGGGCACCTCGTTGCCCAGTTCCTTCGCGTGCTCCGCGTAGTTGCGGCCGAAGGCCACGACCTTGTTGGGGAGCACCGGAGGCAACAGCCGGACTTTGCTCAGCGGGACCTTGGTCCCGGACAGCTCATGGTCCGCGAACGGGATGCCCTTGATGATGTCGAGGACGAGTTCGTCCTGCTTGTCGCCCTCGACCGCGCCGAAGGCGACGTTCCCGTCGATGGAGAACCTGGCGATGCGCACGGGATGCTTGCGCCCCTTAACTCAGAAGACCCGCGTCGGCTTGCGACCGGCTGGATGTCGGCTGGAGTCTGACGCTCCAGGCTAACGCGGCACGGGGGTCATGACCTCGCGGATTACCGGCACGCCGAAGGGCGCCACTGCGGGAAGTGGCGCCCGTGCCGTGCGGCGGGCCCTGCCGCGTGGTGCGCGGCCCCTGCGGGTACTACTCCGCGGGGGTGGCCGCGGCCGGAACCTCCATGAGGACCGTGCGCCGCGGGTTGGCGGTCTGGGCGGGCAGGTCGAGGGAGTGCTCCGGCTGTTCCGGTGCCCACAGCCCGTCGGCGTCGTCGAGGTGGGCGAGAGTGGTGCGACGCGGGTTGGCTATGGTGCGGAACATCATCGTGGTCTTCACGGCTGTAGGAACCCTGTCCTGTGTGGGTTGGCAGAAACTTCCCTCTTGTAAAGCGTCAGGCTAAACATCCGATTCCCCGGCGCCGTCGTGAAGCGCGCGTGATGAGCGTGTGAGTTTGCTCACGAATCCAGGTACAAAGCGGTCAATCCTGACCGTCAACTCACCCCGGAGAAACGGACATTGCAGCCCTGAAGCTGGCATTCCGCTCCTGATCATCGCGACCGGGGCACGCTCCGACGGTCGGCGACTCGCTGGAGTAAGTCCGTTATGTGCGAGATCTTTTTCCACGTCTCGTGACCCCGCACTCACACCCTGTCACAGAGGTCACGGGCTGGCCCACGGGCCTTGTTGGAGATCCGGCACTGTGCTGGAATTCCACGGACCGCCGCGGGAATCGAGCCGGCGCTCAGGGGGCGCGAAGCAGCGCCGAGTGGCGGCGAGACAGGGGGAGCCAGCGCCGGTTACTCACGACCACCCGGGGGGCGTATTCAGGGCGCTTCCCGACAACGCCGACACCGCCCGCCCGTTCACACGGAGGGGCGCCTGGTCCAGAGGTTGCGACGCTAGTGCAGGGACGTTTCAAGAGGGATGGCAGCGCTCCGGCGGAGCCGGAGGCGCGCGGCTCGACCGACCGCGGCGCCTCGCCCCAGCACGCCCAGAACCCGGGCCCGGCCGCGTCCGGCGACGGCGCGGAGCGCCCCGGTGCCCCGTCCACACCGCCGCGCTCCGCGCCGCCGGTCAAGCCCGCCAAGAGTCCGACCGGCCCCGGATCGCGCATAGCCCTGCGCAACTGGCGTATCTCCACGCGTCTGGTGTCGCTGCTCACGCTGCCCGTGGTCGCGGCCACCTCGCTGGGCGCGCTGCGCATCAACCAGTCCTTGGACGACATCCAGCAGCTCGACAACATGAAGCTGCTGACGGCGATGACGAAGCAGGCGACCGAACTCGCCGCGGCGCTCCAGGAGGAGCGCGACCAGTCCGCCGGACCGCTGGCGCACGGCCTGAAGACGGACAACTTCACAGTCAAGGGCTACCAGGACCGCACCGATCGGGCCCTGACCAACTTCCTCAACGCCTCCGAGGACATCGACTCCGCGAGCAAGGACGGCAACCTCCAGGGCGTCCGCGACAGCCTCGTCGGCCTGGCAGGCCAGTTGGACGGCCTGGCCAAGATCCGCCGCTCCGCGTACCAGGCCAAGGACAACTCGACCCAGACCATCGAGGCGTACCACCGGCTGATCACCCAGCTGATCGGCCTCTCCTCGGACATGGCGCAGGCGTCCAGCAACCCGGAGATGATCCAGCGCACCCGCGCCCTGGCGGCCTTCTCCACGTCCAAGGAGTACGCGTCCGTGCAGCGCGCCGTCATCGCCGCGGCCCTGCCCGACAGCAACAAGACGGTCGGCAACCTCTCCGACAACGACCGGCTCTACGGCGATTCGGCGCTGGAGAGCGAGTCCTCCGAGCTGAACATCTTCCGCAAGCTCTACGCCACGCAGGGCGCCGAGGAACTGCTCAAGCCCATCGACGAGGGCAACCCGACCATCGAGTCCGCGGACACCTACGCCAAGCGCGCGCTCGGCGGCGAAGAGGGCATCAGCGGGCTCCCGAAGCGCTCCTACCGCGACTGGGTCGACGACAGCTCGACCAAGATCGAGCAGATGAAGAAGATCGAGCACACGCTGCTCGAGGAGATGGAGCAGAAGGCCCGCGAGCTGCGCAGCGCCACCGAGCGCGACGCGATCATCTCGGGTGTGCTGATCCTGATCGTGCTCGGTGTCTCCCTGGTCGGCGCGTTCGTCGTCGCCCGGTCCATGATCCGCTCGCTGCGCCGGCTCCAGGACACCGCGACGAAGGTCGCCAAGGACCGGCTGCCCGAGCTGGTCAAGCAGCTCTCCGAGGCGGACCCGCAGGACGTCGACACGTCCGTGGAGTCGGTCGGTGTGCACTCCCGGGACGAGATCGGCCAGGTGGCCTCGGCCTTCGACGACGTGCACCGCGAGGCGGTCCGCCTCGCCGCCGAGCAGGCCCTGCTGCGGGGCAACGTCAACGCGATGTTCACCAACCTCTCGCGCCGCTCCCAGGGCCTCATCCAGCGCCAGCTGTCGCTCATCTCCGAACTGGAGTCCCGCGAGGCCGACCCGGACCAGC
Source organism: Streptomyces sp. NPDC001508 (assembly GCF_040298665.1). NCBI lineage: Bacteria > Bacillati > Actinomycetota > Actinomycetes > Kitasatosporales > Streptomycetaceae > Streptomyces > Streptomyces sp. NPDC001508. Next base: position 658 of record NZ_JBEPAP010000022.1, on the reverse strand, counting down.
TGTCCTCGCTGTTCAAGCTGGACCACCTCGCCACGCGTATGCGACGCAACGGCGAGAACCTCCTCGTCCTCGCCGGTGAGGAGCCCGGCCGCCGCTGGACCCGCCCGGTCCCGCTGGTCGACGTGCTTCGCGCCGCCGCCTCCGAGGTGGAGCAGTACGAGCGGATCGAGCTGGCCTCGGTGCCGACCACCGAGGTCGCGGGACGCGTCGTCAACGACCTCGTGCACCTGCTCGCCGAGCTGCTGGAGAACGCGACCTCGTTCTCCTCGCCGCAGACGAAGGTCAAGGTCACCGGTCACGCGCTGCCCGACGGCCGGGTGCTGATCGAGATCCACGACACCGGCATCGGCCTCTCCCCCGAAGACCTCGCGGCGATCAACGAGCGGCTCGCCTCGCCGCCCACCGTGGATGTCTCCGTCTCCCGCCGCATGGGCCTGTTCGTGGTCGGCCGGCTGTCGCAGCGGCACGGCATCCGCATCCAGCTGCGCCCGTCCGACTCGGGTGGCACGACGGCGCTGGTCATGCTGCCCGTCGATGTCGCCCAGGGCGGCAAGAAGCCCGCTCCGGGCAAGCCGGGCGTGCCCGCCACGGGCGGCCCGGCCGCCGCGCAGGCCGCCGCGGGCGCGGCGGCGGCCCGGCGGGGAGCCGCCCAGGGCGG
>NZ_JBEPAP010000021.1:100679-125325 GCF_040298665.1 Streptomyces sp. NPDC001508 | reverse complement strand
GCCCCCCGCGCGCCCCCGTGCTGTGCCGGGTCTACATCCCTCAACAATTCCTATACTTTCTCGCGGGCGGCGCCGGCGCGCCCCCGCCGGGCCCCCCCACCCCTCAGTCATGCGGCCATAGCGCGGCCCAGCGCCCCGGCCGTCCGGGACAGCCGGACAGCCGGGGCGTCGGCTCAGCTCTGCTGGCCGGACGGCTTGCGCAGGGTCGACCGTGCCGCCGCCGCCCGTGCCCTGAGCGCCGCCGACCACGCCGACACCGCCCACAGCGCGCGCACCGCCGAGCGCGGCGCGAACAGCGCCCGCAGTCGCGTACCGCGACCGACCGCGCCGCCCAGCGCCCCGGCCACCCGGCGCACATCCTCCGCGAGTCCGGCCGCCGGCCGCGGCCTAGGCGCGTAGAGGACCTGTTCCAGGGCGTCCGCCACCCGGTGCACCGCGGCACCGGCCGCCGGGTCGAGGCGCCCGAGCCGGACGATCCGGGCCGCCGCCCGGCGCGGCGTCTGCGACTCGTCCGGCAGGATCCCGAAGTCCCACGCGGTGTCGGTCAGCTCCTGCCAGGCCGCCAGCGCGTGGGCCGCCGCGCCCTCCTCGGTGCGGGCATGCCCGCCCAGCCGAACGGCCCGCAGCCGCTTGCGCCACAGCAGCGGCGACAACGGGAGGACCAGCACGACGAGCCCGCCGACGGCCCACAGCGCCGACTGCCACCACTTGGGACCGTCACCGCCGCCCGCCGCCGCGGCCGGTACCGACGGGCTGCCGCACGCCTCCAGCTTGCGCATCTGCGCCGTGCAGCTCTCGCTCGGCGAGGCAGCGGCGGAGGGCGCGTCGGACGCCTGCTGCGAGGGACGCGTCACGTCCGGCAGGGATGTGCCGGGCGTGTCCGACTGGGTGTACTCGGGCGCCGTGCCCCGGGTCGGGGTGGGCTCGAAGCGGGTCCAGCCCACGCCCTCGAAGTACAGCTCGGGCCAGGCGTGCGCGTCCTTCAGGCCGACCGACACCGTGCCGTCCGACTGCTGCGTACCGGGCGCGAAGCCGACCGCGACCCGCGCCGGGATGCCCAGGGTGCGGGCCATCGCCGCCATCGCGAAGGAGAAGTGGATGCAGAAGCCCTGTTTCTTCTCCAGGAAGGTCGCTATCGCGTCCGGGCCCCGGCCGACCTGCACCTCGGTGTCGTACTGGAAGCCGCCGGTCAGGGCGAAGTAGTCCTGGAGCTTGACCGCCTCCTCGTAGTGGCTCGTCGCCCCCGCGGTGACCTGCTCAGCCGTCTTGGCCACCACCGACGGCAGCGACTTGGGCACCTTGGTGTACTCGCGCCGCAGCGCCTGCGACGGCTCCGGCGCCGAGGCCAGCTGCTCCGCGGTCGGCTGCACATCCAGGCTGGTCACCTCGTACGCCGCACCGCGGGTGTTCTGGCCGTGGTCGCCGACCAGCGTCATGCCCACCGGCTCGTAGCGCCACTTGCCGGAGACCCGCACATCACTCGGCGGGTACGGCATCGGCAGCCAGTCCTGCGCGTACCAGTCGGCAGCCGTGATTCTCGCCTTGACCTGCGAGCGTCTGACGTCCTCGCCCAGTCCGGCCGGCGTGGGGAACGGGTCCGGCACGCCGACGATGTGCCGCTGGGACGGCTTCCAGGTGGTGCCGTCGAAGTCGTCCAGGGAGACGATCCGCAGATACAGGTCCGAGATGTCGTTGGAGCTGGTCCTCACGGACAGCACCTGACGGTCCTCGTCCACGTTCAGGCTGTCGCGCAGCGACACCAGGGGGTTGACCGCGGAGATGGTGCCGCCGCTGCCGTTGCCCGCGCCCACCCCGCCTCCGGTGCCGTCCAGGAGGCCGCCCTGCATCGCCGGCAGGGCCAGGGGCACCACCAGGGCGACGCCCAGCGCGACCATGCCGATGCGCCGGCCCATGCGGACGGGCGCCACCGCGCCACCGGTCGGGCCGCCGGGGGAGCGGGCGGCGCCGGCGAAGACCCGGCCCCACTGGGAGAGCCGCTCCCGGCCCTCGGCGAGAAGGAGCATCAGATAGCCCGCGGCGGCGACCAGGAACCACAGCCAGTCGGTGCCGCCGTCGGACAGGCCCGCGGCGACCGAGTACAGGGCCAGCAGCGGCAGCCCGGCCGGGGCCGCGCTGCGCAACGTCACCGCGAGGAGGTCCACGACCAGCCCGATCACCAGGACACCGCCGACGAGCATCAGCCGGATGCCGTCGGACAGCGGCGCCGGGATCGCGAACCGGCTCACGTCGTCCGAGCCCTGCTGGAACAGGCCGGCGAAGTGACGGAAGGTGTCGGGCCCGGGGATCAGCCCGAGGAGCGCCTGCTCCCGCGCGAAGACCAGCGTCAGCAGCATGAGGCTCACCAGAACCTGGGCCGCCACGGTCAGCGACCGGGCCAGCGGCACCCGCCGGGCCGCCGCGCCCACGCCCGTCTGCACCGCCACCAGGAGACCCGCCTGGAAGATCCAGGTCGCCGGAGAGACCAGCGGCAGCAGCGCGCACGCCGCCATCATCGTGGCCACGGCGGCGGCGATCGCCAGTCGGGCCCGCCCGCTCATGCCGTCACCTCCCGACCGCGCGCCCCACCACCGGGCCCCGGCGCCCGCGACACCACGGCCCCAGCCGCATGCGCCCCGCCCAGCCGTGTCCGTTCCGGCCGGGTCCTGTCACCGCTCATGACCGTGCCTCCCCGCCGCTCAGCGCGGCCGCGCCCGTGCGTTCGTGGTCCGCCCGGCGCCACAGTTCGTCCAGCGAGGCGCCGCGCGGCACGCTCACGGTCGTCCAGCCCGCCTCCCGCAGCAGCCGCATCCGATCCGCCTGAGCGTTTCCCGGTCCGGGCACGTCCGTCGGTTCCCGCACCCAGGCGTCCGGGTCCAGCAGAAAGGCGACGCCGCCGCCGCTGCGCCGGCGCATCTTGGCGACCACCGCGGCCTGCTCCTCGTCCAGTTCGCCGAGGAAGGCCACCAGCAGGCCCTCGCTGCCGCCGCGCAGCACGTCGTAGGCACGGGACAGGCCCGCGCCGTCCGAGTGGTCGATCACGGCGAGGGTGTCCATCATCATCCCGGCCGCGTCCGCCGTCTCCTGGCTGGCGCCGGCGAACCCGTCGGTGCCCTCACCGGGCACCGAGCTGCCGGTGTCCGTCAACAGACGTACGGAGAAGCCGCGTTCGAGCATGTGCACCAGCACGGAAGCGGTGCCGGACACCGCCCACTCGAAGGCCGAGTCCGGGCCCGCGCCCGCGAACGCGATGCCCCGGGTGTCCAGCAGCACCGTGCACCGGGAGCGCTGCGGCTGCTCCTCGCGGCGCACCATCAGCTCGCCGTAGCGCGCGGTGGAGCGCCAGTGGACGCGGCGCAGGTCATCGCCGTACCGGTAGCCGCGCGGGATCACATCGTCCTCACCGGCCACGGCCAGCGAGCGCTGCCGCCCGTCGCCGTACCCCTTCGCCTCGCCGCTGAAGCGCACCGGTGGCAGCGCCTCCACGCGCGGGATCACCGTCAGGGTGTCGTACGTCGAGAAGGAGCGGGTCAGCTCGCACATCCCGAACGGGTCGGTCAGGCGCAGTTGCAGCGGACCGAGCGGATAGCGGCCCCGCAGATCGGAGCGGACCCGGTAGGACACCTCACGGCGACCGCCCGGCTCCACCCGGTCGAGCACGAAGCGGGGCCGCGGCCCGAGCACATACGGCACCCGGTCCTGGAGCATCAGCAGGCCCGTGGGCAGCCGTGAGACGTTGTCCATACGCAGATGGACCCGGGCCTCGGCGGCCGCGGGCACCCGCGAGGGGGAGAGCCGGCGGCTGCCCGCCACCCGGTAGCGCGTGCGGTAGAGCACCGTCGCGCAGATGAGGGGCAGTGCGGCCAGCAGCAGCCCGACCCGGAGCAGTTCGCCCTGCCCCAGCACATAGGCGCAGACGGCGGCGGCGACGCCGGCCGCCAGGAACGAACGGCCGCGCGTGGTCAGCCCGGCCAGCGCCGTGCGGACACCGCCCTTGTCGTCCTGTTCGGTCTCCGGCCGGCCGGCCCCCCCGCCGCTCATCACAGCCTCCGCGGCTGCTGGCCGTACGCCGTCGCACCCAGTCCGCCGAAGCCGCTCTGCCGCGGCGCCGCGGGCACCGGCGTGCGCTGCACGATCTCCTGGACCACCTGCTCCGACGTGCGCCGGTTGAGCTGGGCCTGGGCGGTGGGCAGCAGTCGGTGCGCGAGGACCGCGACGGCCAGGGCCTGGATGTCGTCCGGCAGCGCGTACTCCCGGCCGGCCAGGGCGGCGGCGGCCTTCGCCGCGCGCAGCAGATGCAGCGTCGCGCGCGGGGAGGCGCCGAGTCTCAGATCGGGGTGGGTGCGGGTGGCGGCGACCAGGTCGACCGCGTAGCGCCGGACGGTCTCCGCGACGTGCACCCCGCGGACGGCCTCGACCAGCTTCACGATCTCGTGCGCGTGGGCGACCGGCTGGAGGTCCGTCAGGGGCGAGGCGCCGCCGTGCACGTCCAGCATCTGCAACTCGGCCTCGACGCTGGGGTAGCCGACGGAGACGCGGGCCATGAAGCGGTCGCGCTGGGCCTCCGGCAGCGGGTACGTGCCCTCCATCTCGACCGGGTTCTGCGTGGCCACCACCATGAAGGGACTGGGCAGTTCATAGGTCTGCCCGTCGATGGTGACCTGCCGCTCCTCCATGGACTCCAGCAGCGCCGACTGGGTCTTGGGCGAGGCGCGGTTGATCTCGTCGCCGATCACGATCTGCGCGAAGATCGCGCCCGGCTTGAACTCGAAGTCCCGGCGCTGCTGGTCCCAGATGGACACGCCCGTGATGTCCGACGGCAGCAGGTCGGGGGTGAACTGGATGCGGCGCACCGAGCAGTCGATGGACCGCGCCAGCGCCTTGGCGAGCATCGTCTTGCCCACGCCGGGGACATCCTCGATCAGAAGATGCCCCTCGGCGAGCAGCACGGTCAGCGAAAGCCGTACGACCTCGGGCTTGCCCTCGATCACCCCTTCCACCGAGCTGCGGACACGCTCCACAGTGGCGGTCAGATCAGTGAGGCTCGCTCGATCGTCATAGGTCGTCACCCGGCCCTCCTCGGCCCGTTCTCACTCCGGGCCGTCGCTGTCAGCTGCGGACCGGCCCACCCCGAAACACGGACACCACGCGGGAAAAGTTCCGCGTGACGCCACACCCGCATTCTTCCTGCCGTTACCGATTCGTGTCACTCGCCTGTGGACAACTGCCCGCACGATGTCGGTCCCAGGCCCGTCCGGCGTCCCACGCCGGCTGTTCCCGGGGCGGCAGAGGGCGCTCAGGCGGGGTCGACCTCGCGCAGCAGGCCCGACCTGACGTCGAACACAAAACCGCGCACGTCATCGGTGTGCAGCAGGAACGGCGAGGTGCGCACCCGCTGCATGGACTGCCGCACATCCTGGTTGACGTCCCGGAAGGACTCCACCGCCCAGGAGGGGCGCTGGCCCACCTCCATCTCCAGTTCGTGCCGGAACTCCTCGGTGAGGGACTCCAGGCCGCAGCCGGTGTGGTGGATGAGGACGATGCTGCGGGTGCCGAGGGCCCGCTGGCTGATCGTCAGGGAGCGGATCACGTCGTCGGTGACGACACCGCCCGCGTTGCGGATGGTGTGACAGTCGCCGAGCTCCAGGCCGAGCGCGGCGTGCAGGTCGAGACGAGCGTCCATACAGGCCACGACCGCGACATGCAGAACGGGGCGGGCGTCCATCCCGGGATCGGTGAACGCGGCGGCGTACCGTTCGTTGGCCTCCACGAGACGGTCCGTCACGGTGCCCTCGCCCGTTGTGGCGCCCTCGGACCCGGCGGGAACTGCTGCAGAAGTCGTCATAGTCACGACGGTACTGGTCACCGGGCGATCGGTCCTGCTAGGGGAGGGACAAAGAAGGTCACCGTCGTGTGGTGTGAATTAACCCACACGGAGGAGAATGCCGAGTCGTACAGGTGATTCTTTCCGGACCGCGCCGCCGACCGGAGTGCGCTGCGCGACGCGCAGGCCGGTTGATTGACCGCGAGAGACCGTGGACTAAAGTGACGCGAAGCGGGAGGCGCGTCTCTCCCCGCTGGACTGAAATTCACCAGGAGACCCCGGCATACGCGCGGTCCGTCTCCCCACGTGCGCGGCGCGTACGTACGGCTCGGCCTCCTCCCGCTCCCGGCCGGCTGACGCTTTCGGCGCCGGCAGGCCTCCCCTTCACGAGCGGGCGGGGACCCGGCGGTGCGTACGGCCCGCGCCGACCTGAGAGGGCCCCTTGAGTCAGAGTCGACACGTCCCGGTGATGCTCCAGCGGTGTCTGGACCTGCTGGCGCCCGCCCTGGAGCGGCCGGGATCCGTGGTCGTCGACTGCACCCTGGGCCTCGGCGGGCACAGCGAGGCGCTGCTGAGCCGGTTCCCGCAGGCCCGGCTCGTCGCCCTCGACCGCGACAAGGAGGCCCTGCGCCTGTCCGCGCAGCGGCTCGCGCCCTACGGCGAGCGGGCCACCCTCGTGCACGCCGTCTACGACGAGCTGCCCGACGTCCTTGCGCGGCTCGGCATCGCGCGCGTGCAGGGCGTCCTCTTCGACCTCGGCGTCTCCTCCATGCAGCTCGACGAGGCCGACCGCGGCTTCGCCTACGCCCAGGACGCCCCCCTCGACATGCGCATGGACCAGTCGACGGGGATCGGCGCCGCCGAGGTCCTCAACACCTGTCCGCCCGGCGAACTCGTCCGGATCCTGCGCGCCTACGGCGAGGAGAAGCAGGCCAAGCGGATCGTCGCCGCGATCGTCCGGGAACGCGACAAGGAGCCCTTCACCACCAGCGCGCGCCTGGTGGAGGTGATCCGGGACGCGCTGCCGCAGGCCGCCAAGCGCACCGGCGGCAACCCGGCCAAGCGCACCTTCCAGGCGCTGCGCATCGAGGTCAACGGCGAACTGGCCGTCCTGGAACGGGCGGTACCCGCGGCGGTGAAGGCGCTCGCCGTGGGCGGGCGGATCGCCGTCCTGTCGTACCACTCGCTGGAGGACCGCCTGGTCAAGCAGGTGCTCGCGGCCGGTGCCGCTACCACCGCACCGCCGGGACTGCCGGTGGTGCCCGAGCGGTACCAGCCCCGGCTCAAGCTGCTCACGCGCGGTGCCGAACTTCCCACCGAGGACGAGGTCGCCGACAACCGCCGGGCGGCCCCGGCACGGTTGCGCGGGGCCGAGCGCATCAGGGAGGACGCCGAGTGAGCGAGTGGGGTCCCCGGACTCACCGGAGGACATGTGCCTAGGAAACCCGAGGTGAGGGGCAGGGCCGCCCGGCTCGCCCGGCTGCTGCCGGCCGGCCGCGCCAGGGCGGCCCGCACCCCGTTCGTCCTCCTCGTCGTCCTGCTCCTCGGCGGTGGCCTCATCGGTCTGCTCGTGCTGAACTCGGCGCTCAGCGAAGGCTCGTTCCGGCTCGACGACCTGGAAAAGAGCACGAAGAACCTCACCGACGAGGAACAGGCACTGCGGCGCGACATCGACGCCTACTCCGCGCCCGACGCCCTTCAGCGGCGTGCCCATGAGCTGGGCATGGTGCCCGGCGGCGACCCGGCCTTCCTCGGCCCCGACGGCTCCGTCAAGGGCGTCCCCAGCCCGGCCGCCCGGCAGTCCGCGGCCCGCTCGCCCGCGCCCCCGGAGGCACCGGCCAGCGCCACCCCCGGTGCGACCCCGGCCGCCTCCGGCGCGACCCCGGCCGCCCCCGGCGCGAGCCCGTCCGCCTCGTACGCCGATCGGAGCGCCCCGTACGCCGGCTCGGGCTCCCCGGCCGCGAGCCCCGCAGGCCCGGCGGCCGGTCCTTCTGCCGCGGCGTCCACCGCGTCGGCCCCGGCCCCGCCCTCCTTTGCCCCCCGGTCCGTCTCGACCCCGACCCCCGGCAGGTGACGGAAGTGTCCGACAGGCAACCGCCGCGCCGCCGCGTGCCCGGCCCCGCCAAGCCCGTCCCGCCCCGGATCCGCGCGGACCGGGGCGACCCGCACCGCGCCGGGTCCGGCGGCCGGCGCCCGCCCGGCCCCGGGGCCCGTCCGGCCCGGCGCCCGAGCCCGCCCAGGCCCGCCCCGCAGCAGGCACTGAGGCTCGGCAGCCCCCGCCCCCGCCTGCGCATGGTCAGCCTCGCCCTGACCCTCGTCCTGCTCGCCTTCGTCGTCCGGCTGCTCCAGGTCCAGGCCGTCGACGCCAGCGCGTACGCCGCGAAGGCCGAGCAGAACCGCTACGTGGCGCACATCCTGACCGCCGAGCGCGGCGGGATCACCGACCGCAACGGCGTCTCCCTCGCCGTCAGCGAGGACGCCGACGACATCACGGCCGACCCGACGATGTTCACCCGCAAGCAGCTGGGCATCGACGACGGCCCCGAGCAGGCCGCCGCGCTCCTCGCGCCGATCCTCGGCCAGGACCAGGCCGATCTGGCCCGCAAGCTGCGCCCGGCGAACAAGAAGCTGCGCTACGTCAAGCTCGCCGGCCGGCAGACACCGCAGGTCTGGAAGCAGATCAAGGACCTCAGGAGCGCGCTCGCCACGAAGGCAGAGACGGACAAGTCCACCGTCAACGTGCTGGCCGGGGTGTTCTCCGACCCCAGCAGCCAGCGCGTGTACCCCAACGGCGACCTCGCCGCCGGGATACTGGGCTGGGTCAACGCCGAGGGCAAGGGCGGCGGCGGCATCGAGCAGCAGCTGGACAAGAAACTGGCCGGCAAGGACGGCAAGATCCGCTACGCCCAGTCCGGCGGCCGTCAGGTGCCCACCGCGGGCTCCACCGAGACCCCCGCGGTGCCCGGCTCGGACATCGAGCTGACCATCGACCGCGACATCCAGTGGGCCGCGCAGAAGGCCATCAGCGAGCAGGTCGCGAAGTCCAAGGCCGACCGCGGCTATGTGATCGTCCAGGACACCCGCACCGGCGAGATCCTCGCCATGGCCAACTCGCCCGGCTTCGACCCCAACGACCTGTCGAAGGCGCACGCGTCGGCGATGGGCAACGCGGCCCTCCAGGACGCCTACGAGCCCGGCTCCACGGCGAAGGTCATGTCGATGGCGGCCGTGCTGGAGGAGGGCGCCGCCACCCCCCTCACACATGTCGAGGTGCCCAACCGGCTGCACCGCGGCGACCGGCTCTTCCAGGACGACGTCGACCACGCGACCTGGTACCTCACGCTCAACGGCGTGCTGGCCAAGTCCAGCAACATCGGCACCATCCTGGCCACCGGCCAGCTCGGCAAGACCCAGCCCCAGGCCAACCAGGCCCTCTACTCCTACCTGCGCAAGTTCGGCATCGGCGGTTCCACCGGGCTCGGCTTCCCCGGCGAGACCAGGGGCATCCTGGCCGCCCCGGGCGACTGGTCGACGTCGCAGCAGTACACGATCCCTTTCGGCCAGGGCTTCTCCATCAACGCCGTGCAGGCCGCCTCCGTGTACTCGACGATCGCCAACGGCGGCGTCCGCGTCGATCCGACCCTGGTGCGCGGCGAACGGGGGGCCGACGGGCGCTTCACCCCGGCCCCGGAGCCCAAGAAGAACCGGGTGGTCAGCGAGAAGACGGCCAAGACCCTCGCCCAGATGCTGGAGTCCGTGGTCGACGACGAGCAGGGCACCGGCGTCAAGGCCCGCATCCCCGGCTACCGGGTCGCGGGCAAGACCGGCACCGCCAACCGCGTGGATCCGGCCACCGGCAAGTACCGCGGCTACACATCGTCGTTCGCAGGGTTCGCACCCGCGGACAATCCCCGGATCACCGTCTACTGCGCGATCCAGAACGCCACCTCCGGCAGCTACTTCGGCGGCCAGATCTGCGGGCCCATCTACAAGGAGGTGATGGAGTTCGCCCTGAAGACCCTCCAGGTCCCGCCGACCGGCGCCAAGGCCGCCAACCTGCCCGTGACCTACAAGCCCTGATCAGCACCTCCGGGAACGACCACCAGGAACCAGCCCGTGACAACGATCACTCCCGACCCCGGGAACCACACACCGCCCGCGGCCTCGCTTCGCTCCGAGGCGGCCGCGCCCGGTACGCTCACCGCCGTGCCACACGCTGATCAGTCCCAAACCTCCCAGAAGGGCGCATCTGTGACCTCGCCGGGGCCGCCACGACCGGTTCGGGTCTCCGCCACACCCCTCGCGGAACTCGCCGATCAGCTGGGTGCCGCCGCACCGGCCGGCGCCGCCGAGGTCACCGGCATCACCCATGACTCGCGTGCCGTACGCCCCGGCGACCTGTACGCCGCCCTGCCCGGCGCCCGCCTGCACGGCGCCGACTTCGTCCGCCAGGCCGCCGGTCTCGGCGCGGTCGCCGTGCTGACCGACCCGGCGGGTGCCGAACGGGCCGCCGCGACCGGCCTGCCGGTCGTGGTGGTCGACGATCCGCGCGCGCGGATGGGCGCCCTCGCGGCCACGATCTACGGCGCCCCGGGCGGCGATTTGCTCCAGATCGGCATCACCGGCACCTCGGGCAAGACCACCACCGCCTACCTCGTGGAGGGCGGCCTGCGGAGGGCCAGGTCCACCGGGCTGATCGGCACGGTCGAGATGCGCATCGGCGACGAGCGCATCAAGTCCGAGCGCACCACCCCCGAAGCCACCGATCTGCAGGCCCTGTTCGCCGTCATGCGCGAACGCGGCGTCGAGGCGGTGGCCATGGAGGTCTCCAGCCACGCCCTGGTCCTCGGCCGGGTCGACGGCTGTGTCTTCGACGTCGCCGTGTTCACCAACCTCAGCCCGGAGCACATGGAGTTCCACTCCGGCATGGAGGACTACTTCCAGGCCAAGGCGCAGATGTTCACCCCCGCGCGCAGCAGGCTCGGCGTGATCAACACCGATGACGCGTACGGCCGCCGGCTGGCCGAGGAGGCGTCCGTCCCGGTCGTCACCTACTCCGCCGAGGGTCACCCCGACGCGGACTGGCGCGCCGAGGACGTGCGGATCGGCCCCCTGGACTCGACGTTCACCGTGCTCGGCCCGCACGGCGAGCGGATCGCCGCCAGATCGCCGCTGCCCGGCCCGTTCAACGTGGCCAACACCCTCGCCGCGGTCGTCGCGCTCGCCGCCGCGGGCCTCGACCCGCAGGCCGCGGCCGACGGCGTCGCCGCCGTGCCGGGCGTGCCCGGCCGGCTGGAGCGGGTGGACGCCGGACAGCCGTATCTCGCGGTCGTCGACTACGCCCACAAGACCGACGCCGTCGAATCGGTCCTCAAGGCCCTGAGGAAGGTCACCAAGGGTCATCTGCACGTGGTCCTCGGCTGCGGCGGCGACCGCGACCAGACCAAACGCGCCCCGATGGGCGCAGCCGTGGCCCGGCTCGCCGACACGGCCGTACTGACCTCCGACAACCCACGCTCCGAGGATCCCCTGGCGATCCTCGCCACCATGCTCGAAGGCGCGGCGTCCGTGCCCGCGCACGAGCGGGGCGAGGTGCTTCTCTTCGAGGACCGGGCCGCCGCGATCGCCGCGGCGGTCGGCCGGGCACGGCCCGGGGACACCGTGCTGGTCGCGGGCAAGGGGCACGAGCAGGGCCAGGACATCGCCGGGGTGGTCCGTCCCTTCGACGACCGCCAGGTGCTTCGCGAAGCTATCCAGCAGACCCAGGGATGAACTTGTGATCGCCCTCTCCCTCGCCGAGATCGCAGCAGTCGTCGGCGGGCAGACGCACGACATACCGGATCCGTCCGTCCAGGTCACCGGGCCGGTCGTCCGGGACTCCCGTGAGGTGGAGCCCGGCAGCCTGTTCGTCGCCTTCGCCGGCGAGCACGTGGACGGCCACGACTTCGCGGAAGCGGTCGTCGCGGCGGGCGCGGTCGCCGTCCTGGCGTCGCGCCCCGTCGGCGTGCCCGCGATCGTCGTCGCGGACGTGCAGAGCGCCCTCGGCGCCCTCGCCCGGCACGTCGTGGCCCGTCTCGGCGCCACCCTGGTGGCCCTCACCGGCTCCGCGGGCAAGACCAGCACCAAGGACCTCGTGGCGCAGGTGCTGCGCAGCAAGGCGCCGACCGTGTTCACGCCGGGGTCCCTGAACAACGAGATCGGGCTGCCGCTGACCGCCCTGTCCGCCACCGAGGAGACGAAGTTCCTCGTGCTGGAGATGGGCGCCCGCGGGATCGGCCACATCCGCTATCTCGCCGGCCTCACCCCGCCGAGGATCGGCCTCGTCCTCAACGTCGGCACCGCGCACATCGGCGAGTTCGGCGGCCGGGAGCAGATCGCGCAGGCCAAGGGCGAACTCGTGGAGGCGCTGCCGGCGGCGGCGGACGGCGGCACGGCGGTGCTGAACGCCGACGACCCCCTGGTACGGGCCATGGCCTCCCGTACGAAGGCGAAAGTGATCCTTTTCGGAGAGTCGGGCGAAGCGGACGTACGCGCCGAGAACGTGCGACTCACGGACAGCGGACAGCCCTCCTTCAGGCTTCACACACCCTCCGGTGCAAGCGATGTGACCATGCGCCTGTACGGTGAGCACCACGTGTCGAACGCGCTCGCCGCGGCCGCCGTCGCCCATGAGCTGGGCATGTCCGCGGAAGAGATCGCCACCGCGCTCTCCGAGGCGGGCACCCTCTCCCGCTGGCGGATGGAGGTCACCGAGCGCCCGGACGGCGTGACCATCGTCAACGACGCCTACAACGCCAACCCCGAGTCCATGCGGGCCGCCCTGCGCGCGCTGGCAGCCATGGGCAAGGGGCGCCGCACGTGGGCGGTGCTCGGCAAGATGGCCGAGCTGGGGGACGAGGCGCTCGCCGAGCACGACGCGGTCGGGCGGCTCGCCGTCCGGCTCAACGTCAGCAAGCTCGTCGCGGTCGGGGGCAGAGAAGCGTCCTGGCTGCAACTGGGCGCATATAACGAGGGTTCGTGGGGTGAGGAGTCGGTGCACGTGTCCGACGCACAGGCGGCGGTCGACCTGTTGCGCAGCGAGTTGCGCCCGGGAGACGTCGTTCTCGTGAAGGCGTCCCGTTCGGTCGGCCTGGAGGGCATCGCCGAGGCGCTGCTCGCGGCCGGCACCGAGGGCGAGGTCGCCGCCCGATGATGAAGCAGATCCTGTTCGCGGGCGTCATTGGTCTCTTCCTGACCCTGATCGGCACCCCGCTGCTGATCAAGCTCCTCGCGCGCAAGGGCTACGGCCAGTACATCCGCGACGACGGTCCGCGCGAGCACGCGAGCAAGCGCGGCACGCCGACCATGGGCGGCATCGCCTTCATCCTGGCGACGGTCGCCGCGTACTTCCTGAGCAAGGTGATCACCGGCTACGCCCCGACGTACTCGGGTCTCCTCGTGCTCGGCCTGATGGTCGGCATGGGCCTGGTCGGCTTCCTCGACGACTACATCAAGATCGTCAAGCGGCGTTCGCTGGGTCTGCGGGCCAAGGCGAAGATGGCGGGCCAGCTGCTGGGCGGCATCGCCTTCGCGGTGCTCTCGCTCCAGTTCGCGGACTCCCGCGGCAACACCCCGGCCTCCACGAAGCTGTCGTTCATCACCGACTTCGGCTGGACGATCGGCCCGGTGCTGTTCGTCGTCTGGGCGCTGTTCATGATCCTCGCGATGTCGAACGGCGTGAACCTCACCGACGGCCTCGACGGCCTCGCCACCGGCGCCTCGGTGCTCGTCTTCGGCGCGTACACGTTCATCGGGGTGTGGCAGTTCCAGGAGTCCTGCGCCAACGCGACGACCCTGACCAACCCCAACGCCTGTTACGAGGTGCGCGATCCGCTCGACCTCGCGGTCGTCTCCTCCGCGCTGATGGGTGCCTGTCTCGGCTTCCTGTGGTGGAACACCTCGCCGGCGAAGATCTTCATGGGCGACACCGGTTCGCTGGCGCTCGGCGGTGTGCTCGCGGGCCTCGCGATCTGCTCCCGCACCGAGCTGCTGATGGCCATCCTCGGCGGCCTGTTCGTGCTCATCACCATGTCGGTGGTCATCCAGGTCGGCTCCTTCCGGCTCACCGGGAAGCGGGTCTTCCGGATGGCACCACTCCAGCATCACTTCGAACTCAAGGGCTGGTCCGAAGTCCTTGTGGTGGTCCGATTCTGGATCATTCAAGGCATCTGTGTGATTGTCGGACTGGGCCTCTTCTACGCGGGATGGGCAGCGGACAAGTGACCGACTGGCAGGGCAGGAACGTCACCGTCGCGGGACTCGGCGTCTCCGGCGTCCCGGCGGCCAAGGTGCTGCACGGCCTCGGCGCGCACGTCACCGTGGTCGACGACGGCGACGACGAGCGGGCCCGCGCCCAGGCGGCCGAGCTGACGGCACTGGGCGTGACCGTGCGCCTCGGTGACGGCGGCACCCTGCCCGAGGGCACCGACCTCATCGTCACCGCGCCCGGCTGGCGGCCGGACAAGCCGCTGTTCGCCGCCGCCGAGCGGGCCGGCGTGCCCGTCTGGGGCGACGTGGAGCTGGCCTGGCGGCTGCGCGGCCCCGACGCCCCGCCCTGGCTGGCCGTCACCGGCACCAACGGCAAGACCACCACCGTACGGATGCTCGCCGCCATCCTGGAGGCGGCGGGCCTGCGCACCGCCGCCGTCGGCAACATCGGCGTCTCCCTGCTCGACGCGGTCCTCGGCGACAAGGAGTACGACGTCCTCGCCGTGGAGCTGTCCAGCTACCAGCTGCACTGGGCGTCCTCGCCGCGCGCCCACTCCGCCGCCGTCCTGAACCTGGCACCGGACCACCTCGACTGGCACGGCTCCATGGAGGCCTACGCCGCCGACAAGGGCCGTGTCTACGAGGGCAATCGGGTCGCCTGCGTCTACAACGCGGCCGACAAGGCCACCGAGGACCTGGTGCGCGCCGCGGACGTCGAGGAGGGCTGCCGGGCCATCGGCTTCACGCTCGGCGCCCCGGCCCCCTCCCAACTCGGTGTCGTGGACGGCATCCTGGTCGACCGCGCCTTCGTGGCGGACCGGCAGCGCAACGCCCAGGAACTGGCGGAGATCGGCGACATCGACCCGCCCGTTCCGCACAACATCGCCAACGCCCTTGCCGCCGCGGCCCTCGCGCGCGCCTTCGGTGTGCCCGCCAAGGCCGTACGGGACGGTCTGCGGGCCTTCACCCCGGACGCCCACCGCATCGCGCACGTGGCCGAGGTGGACGGCGTCGCGTACGTCGACGACTCCAAGGCCACCAACACCCACGCGGCACAAGCCTCGTTGGCCGCCTACGAGTCCGTCGTATGGATCGCCGGCGGCCTCGCGAAGGGCGCGACCTTCGACGAACTCGTCGCCGGGGCGGCTGCACGGCTGCGCGGCGCGGTCCTGATCGGCGCGGACCGCGCCCTGATCCGGGAAGCCCTCGCGCGACACGCGCCGGAAGTACCCGTGGTCGACCTCGACCGGACCGACACTGGGGCGATGCTCCAGGCGGTCCAGGAGGCGAAGCGGCTCGCGCGGCCCGGCGACACGGTGCTCCTCGCGCCGGCCTGTGCCTCCATGGACATGTTCACCAACTACAACAAGCGCGGTGACGCGTTCGCGGAGGCGGTACGCGAACTCGGCGCGGGCGCCTGACGGCGGTTCTCGGCCACGGCGGGTGCTCCGGGACCCATGGAGGGACGCGTGACTCGGAAGTGGCTGGCGGCGCCCGGACGGACCGGGGCGCCCCCCGGCGGGTGTGTCCCCCGCGGCTGGGCAGGAGCCGGCGATGCCCGGTAGCCGCACGGGCCGTCCTCCGGCGCAGCGGTCCGTACGGCGGCCCGCGGCACCCACCAAGGCCCCCGGGGGCAATCCGCTGCGCGGGCTGCGCGACCGCGCGAAGAGGGCCTGGGACCGGCCGCTCACCGCGTACTACCTGATCCTCGGCGGCAGTCTGCTGATCACCGTGCTCGGTCTGGTGATGGTCTACTCGGCCTCCCAGATCACCGCCTTGCAACTGTCGCTGCCCGGCTCGTACTTCTTCCGCAAGCAGTTCCTGGCCGCCGCCATCGGCGGCGGGCTGCTGTTCTCCGCCGCCCGTATGCCGGTGAAGCTGCACCGGGCGCTGGCCTACCCGATCCTCGCGGGCGCCGTCTTCCTGATGGCCCTGGTGCAGGTGCCGGGGATAGGGATGGCGGTCAAGGGCAACCAGAACTGGATCGCCCTCGGCGGCTCGTTCCAGATCCAGCCGAGCGAGTTCGGCAAGCTGGCGCTGGTGCTGTGGGGCGCCGACCTGATCGCGCGCAAGCAGGACAAGAAGCTGCTGAGCCAGTGGAAGCACATGCTGGTGCCGCTCGTCCCGGTCACCTTCCTGCTGCTCGGGCTGATCATGCTCGGCGGCGACATGGGGACCGCGATCATCCTGACGGCGATCCTGTTCGGGCTGCTGTGGGTCGCGGGGGCACCCACCCGGCTGTTCGTCGGCGTGCTGTCCATCGCCGCCACGCTCGGTGTGATCCTCATCAAGACGAGCGACAACCGGATGGCCCGCCTCGCCTGCATCGGCGCCACGGAACCCAAGGAGGGTGTCGCCGACTGCTGGCAGGCTGTGCACGGCATCTACGCCCTCGCCTCCGGCGGACTCTTCGGTTCCGGGCTCGGCGCGAGCGTGGAGAAATGGGGTCAACTCCCCGAGGCCCACACCGATTTCATCTTCGCCGTCACCGGTGAGGAACTGGGCCTCGCGGGGACACTGTCGGTACTGGCCCTCTTCGCGGCCCTAGGCTATGCGGGTATCCGCGTGGCCGGACGCACGGAGGATCCCTTCGTGAGGTATGCCGCGGGAGGCGTGACGACCTGGATCACCGCCCAGGCGGTGATCAACATCGGTGCGGTGCTCGGTCTGCTGCCGATCGCCGGCGTCCCCCTCCCGCTGTTCTCCTACGGAGGATCCGCGCTGCTGCCGACCATGTTCGCCATCGGGCTGCTGATCGCCTTCGCGCGCGACGAGCCCGCTGCGCGAGCGGCGCTTGCGATGCGGCAACCTCGCTTTGGTAGAAAGCGGGCGGGGGGCTCCGGCTTCGGCCGGGAGCCTCGGAGACGGAACACGATGCGACGGCGTGCCTCGGCGGCGCGTTCGTCCGGAGAGCGGTGAATTTCGGTGCATGTCGTACTCGCCGGCGGGGGCACCGCGGGCCACATCGAGCCCGCGCTCGCCCTCGCGGACGCCTTGCGCAGGCAGGACCCGACCGTGGGGATCACGGCCCTGGGCACGGAACGCGGCCTGGAGACCAGACTCGTCCCCGAGCGTGGCTACGAGCTGGCGCTGATCCCCGCGGTACCGCTGCCGCGCAAGCCCACCCCCGAGCTGATCACCGTCCCGGGCCGGCTGCGCGGCACCATCAAGGCGGCCGAGCAGATCCTGGAGCGCACCAAGGCGGACGCCGTCGTCGGCTTCGGCGGCTATGTCGCCCTGCCCGGCTATCTGGCCGCCAAGCGCCTCGGCGTGCCGATCGTGATCCACGAGGCCAACGCCCGCCCCGGCCTGGCCAACAAGATCGGTTCCCGCTACGCGGCCCAGGTCGCCGTCTCCACCCCGGACAGCAAGCTGCGCGGCGCCCGCTACATCGGCATCCCGCTGCGCCGCTCCATCGCCACGCTGGACCGGGCCGCCGCGCGCCCGGAGGCCCGCGCGCTGTTCGGCCTGGACCCGAACCTGCCCACGCTGCTCGTCTCCGGCGGCTCGCAGGGCGCCCGCCGCCTCAACGAGGTGGTCCAGCAGGTCGCTCCCTGGCTCCAGCAGGCCGGCATCCAGATCCTGCACGCGGTCGGCCCGAAGAATGAACTGCCACAGGTCCACCAGATGCCGGGAATGCCCCCCTATATCCCGGTAAGTTATCTGGACCGGATGGATCTCGCGTACGCCGCGGCCGACATGATGCTCTGCCGCGCGGGCGCGATGACCGTCGCCGAACTCTCCGCCGTCGGACTCCCGGCCGTCTATGTCCCGCTGCCCATCGGCAACGGCGAACAGCGCCTGAACGCCCAGCCGGTGGTGAAGGCCGGCGGCGGGCTCCTCGTCGACGACGCGGAACTCACGCCCGAGTGGGTGCAGCAGAACGTGCTGCCCGTGCTCGCCGATCCGCACCGGCTGTACGAGATGTCCCGCGCCGCCGGTGAGTTCGGCCGCCGGGACGCCGACGACCTGCTCGTCGGCATGGTGTACGAGGCGATCGCCTCGCGCCGTCGCCAGTAACGGATCGGCGAGTGAGCCGAAGGGGCGCGCGGTGTCGAGAGGTCGAGCGCGCGGAGGCCCGACGGGCTGAGCACGGTCGGGCTCTCGACACCGGCTGAGGCGCCCCGGAGGTGAACCGAGCCTGGAAAGGGAGCAAGCGTGGCCGGACCCACCACCGCCGAACGCGGTGAACGCCAGCAGGAGTCGTCCGGCCCGCCGCCCGCCCGGCGGTCGAGCAGGCCCCGCCTTCGTACGATCGTCATTCTGGCCGTGGCAACCGTCCTCCTCGCGAGTGGTTCTGTCTGGCTGTTGTACGGCTCGCCGTGGCTGCGCGCGGAACGCGTCTCCGTCTCCGGGACCGGGGTACTGACCCCCGCGCAGGTGCGTTCGGCCGCCGCCGTTCCGGTCGGGGCGCCGCTGATGTCCATCGACGCCGATGCGATCGAGGCCCGACTGCGCAGAAAACTGCCGCGAATTGACTCCGTCGACGTCGTCCGGTCATGGCCGCACGGAATCGGCGTGAAGGTGACCGAGCGCACTGCGGTCCTGGTCATGCGCAAGGGCGGGGAGTTCGTCGAAGTGGACGACGACGGTGTCCGTTTCGCCACGGTTCCCCAGGCGCCGAAAGGCGTTCCCGTACTGGAATTGGCCATCTCCCGACCGGGTACGGCCGCGGCCGGCCTACGGCGTTTCGGCACCGACGGCCTGGTGCGCGAGGCGGTGCGGATCGCCGCCGACATTCCGCCCGCCGTCGCCCACACCACCCGCACCCTCAAGGTCCGTTCGTACGACAACATCTCACTGGAGTTGAGCGGCGGCCGCACCGTCCTGTGGGGGAGCGCCGAGAACGGTCCGGCGAAGGCCCGCACGCTCACCGCCCTCATGAAAGCCGCGCCCGATGCGCGGCACTTCGACGTCACGGTGCCCACCGCACCGGCGTCATCGGGGAGTTGACGCACATCAGCGCAGGCCAGCACCCTGGGTGGGCACTGCTACGGCTGATCACATAGGGTGAAAAGAAAAACGGGAGGTTCGGCGTGTTCGTTGAACGTGCGCCACTTGTCGACTTAGTGTCCTGTCCGGAAGAGTCCAAGGAACAGGCACACTGGTAACCCTAAACTTCAGCGTTAGGGTTCGGGTCGGCGTTCGGACCGTCCCATTCGGCATCAGTCGTCGGATCGCGGCAAGGCCGCGAGGCGGCGACACGTAATCGAGGCGAGAGGCCTTCGACGTGGCAGCACCGCAGAACTACCTCGCAGTCATCAAAGTCATCGGTGTCGGCGGCGGTGGTGTCAATGCCATCAACCGGATGATCGAAGTCGGTCTCAAGGGCGTCGAGTTCATCGCCATCAACACCGACGCGCAGGCGCTGTTGATGAGCGACGCCGACGTCAAGCTCGACGTCGGCCGCGAACTCACCCGCGGGCTCGGCGCGGGCGCCAACCCGGCCGTCGGCCGCAAGGCCGCCGAGGATCACCGTGAGGAGATCGAGGAGGTCCTCAAGGGGGCCGACATGGTCTTCGTGACGGCCGGTGAAGGCGGCGGCACCGGCACCGGCGGCGCGCCCGTCGTGGCCAACATCGCACGCTCCCTCGGCGCCCTCACCATCGGCGTGGTCACGCGCCCCTTCACCTTCGAGGGCCGGCGCCGCGCGAACCAGGCCGAGGACGGCATCGCCGAACTCCGCGAAGAGGTCGACACCCTCATCGTCATCCCGAACGACCGGCTGCTGTCCATCTCGGACCGCCAGGTCTCGGTGCTCGACGCCTTCAAGTCGGCCGACCAGGTCCTGCTCTCCGGTGTCCAGGGCATCACCGACCTCATCACCACGCCCGGCCTGATCAACCTCGACTTCGCCGACGTGAAGTCGGTCATGTCCGAGGCCGGCAGCGCCCTCATGGGCATCGGCTCGGCCCGCGGTGACGACCGCGCGGTGGCCGCGGCCGAGATGGCGATCTCCTCGCCGCTCCTGGAGGCCTCCATCGACGGCGCCCGGGGCGTCCTGCTCTCCATCTCCGGTGGCTCCGACCTCGGTCTGTTCGAGATCAACGAGGCCGCCCAACTGGTCAGCGAGGCGGCCCACCCCGAGGCCAACATCATCTTCGGCGCGGTCATCGACGACGCCCTCGGCGACGAGGTGCGGGTCACCGTGATCGCGGCCGGCTTCGACGGCGGCCAGCCGCCGGCCCGCCGGGAGAACATGCTCGGCTCGGCCTCCTCCTCGGGCCGCCGCGAGGAGCCCGCCCCGGCCCGGCAGCCCGAGAGCCGCCCGGCCTTCGGCTCGCTCGGCAGCGTGACCCCGCAGGAGGAGCCGGAGCCCGCGCCCGCCCCGGTCAACGAGGCCCCGGTCGCCCCGCCCATCCCCCCGGCACCGCGTACCTACGCGGACAGCGCGGCCGAGGAGCTGGACGTGCCGGACTTCCTGAAGTGATAGGACAGCGCGACACCGTGAGCGGCGCGCACTTCGCCTTCACCGACAGGTGGGGCGGGGTGAGCGCCGTTCCGTACGAGGAGCTGAACCTCGGCGGAGCGGTCGGTGACGGCCCCGACGCCGTACGCACCAACCGCGAACTGGCCGCCAAGGCGCTGGACCTCGACGCGGCGCGGGTGGTGTGGATGAACCAGATCCACGGTGCCGGCGTCGCCGTGGTCGACGGCCCCTGGGCGGACCGCCCGGCGCCGGAGGTCGACGCGATCGTCACCGTGCGGCCCGGGCTCGCGCTCGCCGTGCTCACCGCCGACTGCACGCCCGTCCTGCTCGCCGACCCCGTCGCCCGGGTCGCCGCCGCGGCCCACGCGGGCCGGCCCGGACTGGTCGCCGGGGTGGTCCCCGCCGCGGTCCGGGCGATGATGGAACTGGGCGCGGACCCGGCCCGGATCGTCGCCCGCACCGGGCCCGCCGTCTGCGGCCGGTGCTACGAGGTGCCGGAGGCGATGCGCGCCGAGGTGAGTGCCGTCGAGCCGGCGGCGCACTCCGAGACGAGCTGGGGCACACCGGCGGTCGACGTGAGCGCCGGCGTGCACGCGCAGCTCGATCGGCTCGGGGTGCGCGACCGTGCGCAGTCACCGGTGTGCACCCTGGAGTCGGATGATCACTTCTCGTACCGCCGCGACCGCACCACCGGGCGGCTCGCGGGCTATGTGTGGCTGGACTGATGGGGCATGACGGACCGTAGAGCTGAGATCGCCGTAAATCTGGCGAAAGTGGAGGAACGGATCGCCGCGGCCTGCGTGGCGGCCGGGCGCAAGCGGGAGGAGGTGACCCTGATCGTGGTGACCAAGACCTACCCGGCGGGCGATGTACGGATCCTGTCGGAACTCGGTGTGCGTCATGTGGCGGAGAACCGCGACCAGGACGCCGCCCCCAAGGCTGCCGCCTGCTCGGATCTTCCTCTGGTATGGCACTTTGTCGGTCAGTTGCAGACCAACAAGGTGCGTTCCGTGGTCGGTTATGCGGATGTCGTGCAGTCCGTCGATCGTTCCCGGCTTGTCACGGCGCTCTCCAAGGAGGCCGTACGCGCCGGTCGCGAGGTGGGCTGCCTCATTCAGGTCGCCCTCGGCGCGGCGGAGCCCGCGGACCCGGCGGACTCGGCGCCGGGCGGGGCCCCGGGAGGCGAGCGTGGCGGCGTGCCGCCGGGCGGAATCGAAGAGTTGGCCGACCTCGTCGCCGACGCGCCGGGGCTGCGGCTCGACGGGCTGATGACCGTCGCTCCGCTCGCCGGTGAGTACGCCGGCCGTCAACGGGCCGCCTTCGAGCGGTTGATGGATTTGTCGACCGGCCTGCGCCGAGCCCATCCGGCTGCGAACATGGTCTCCGCAGGGATGAGCGCGGACCTCGAACAGGCCGTGGCGGCCGGAGCGACACATGTACGCGTCGGCACCGCGGTACTCGGAGTCCGCCCCAGGCTCGGGTAACGTCGCCAAGAAGTCGGACCACAGCAGAAAATATGGTCAATGTCGCCGAAAGGTGGCGCAACGACCTCGTGGATCGCGGGCACTTGGCACAGTCGATCCACCACAGAGCGGAGGACTCAGAGCATGGCCGGCGCGATGCGCAAGATGGCGGTCTACCTCGGCCTCGTGGAGGACGATGGGTACGACGGCCGCGGATTCGACCCCGACGACGACTTCGAGCCCGAACTGGACCCGGAGCCCGAGCGCGACCACCGACGGCATGAGCCGTCACATCAGCCGCAGGGATCACATCAGCCCCAAAGGGGCGAATCGGTACGGGTGGTGCAGCCACCGGCCCCGCGCGAACCGGTGTCCCATCCCGCTTCGCTGTCCGCGGAATCCGGACGCCCCGCGCGTATCGCGCCCGTGGCATCCATCACACAAGAACGTCAGTCCCTGGAGAAGAGCGCACCGGTGATCATGCCCAAGGTCGTGTCCGAACGAGAGCCTTACCGGATCACCACGCTCCACCCCCGGACCTACAACGAGGCCCGTACCATCGGGGAACACTTCCGTGAGGGCACTCCGGTGATCATGAATCTGACCGAGATGGATGACACGGACGCGAAGCGACTTGTCGACTTTGCGGCCGGCTTGGTGTTTGGACTTCATGGCAGTATCGAGCGGGTGACGCAGAAGGTGTTTCTGTTGTCGCCTGCTAACGTCGATGTCACGGCGGAGGACAAGGCCCGCATCGCAGAGGGCGGGTTCTTCAACCAGAGCTGAGACGCAACACCGGACATCGCACGGAAACAGGGGAGAGGGAAGCACGGATCATGAGCGTGTTCCTGGACGTGGTCTACATCGCGCTGATGTGCTTCCTCATCGTGCTCATCTTCCGGTTGGTCATGGACTACGTCTTCCAGTTCGCCCGCTCATGGCAGCCCGGCAAGGCGATGGTGGTCGTTCTGGAGGCCACCTACACTGTCACCGATCCACCGCTCAAGCTCCTGCGGCGGTTCATCCCGCCGCTGCGTCTCGGGGGCGTGGCGCTCGATCTGTCCTTCTTCGTACTGATGATCATCGTCTACATCCTGATCGCGATCGTGAGTCAGGTGTGAGCGATGTGAACTACCGTCTTGCCGAATGCCGACGACTACGTTGAGGTGAAGAGATGCCGTTGACCCCCGAGGACGTGCGGAACAAGCAGTTCACGACCGTCCGCCTCCGAGAAGGCTATGACGAGGACGAGGTCGATGCCTTCCTCGACGAGGTCGAAGCCGAGTTGACCCGTCTGCTCCGCGAGAACGAGGACCTGCGCGCCAAGCTGGCGGCCGCCACGCGGGCCGCCGCGCAGAACCAGCAGAACATGCGCAAGCCCCCGGAACAGGACCAGCAACAGGGCATGCGAGGGCCGGGCGCTCCGGTGCCCGCCGGCATATCGGGCCCGCCGCAGCAGCAGATGGGTGGCCCCATGGGTGGGCCGCCCCAGCTGCCGAGCGGTGCCCCGCAGCTGCCCGCCGGTACCGGCGGGCAGGGCGGTTCGCAGGGCCCCGGCCCGATGGGTCAGGGTCCGATGGGTCAAGGCCCCATGGGTCAGGGTCCTATGGGCCAAGGTCCTATGGGTCAGGGCCCCATGGGCCAGGGCCCGATGGGTGGTCAGCCCCCCATGCAGCAGCAGATGGGCGGTCCGATGGGCGGCCCCCCCATGGGCGGTCCGATGGGCGGCCCCGGTCAGGGCCCCGGTGGCGACAGCGCCGCCCGTGTCCTCTCGCTGGCCCAGCAGACCGCCGACCAGGCGATCGCCGAGGCCCGCTCCGAGGCCAACAAGATCGTCGGCGAGGCCCGCAGCCGCGCCGAGGGTCTGGAGCGTGACGCCCGTGCCAAGGCCGACGCCCTGGAGCGGGACGCGCAGGAGAAGCACCGTGTCGCCATGGGCTCCCTGGAGTCCGCGCGCGCCACGCTGGAGCGCAAGGTCGAGGACCTGCGCGGCTTCGAGCGCGAGTACCGCACGCGCCTGAAGTCGTACCTGGAGTCGCAGCTGCGTCAGCTGGAGACCCAGGCCGACGACTCGCTGGCCCCGCCGCGTACTCCGGCCGCCGCCTCCCTGCCGCCGTCCCCGGCGCCTTCCATGGCCCCGGCCGGCGCCGGTGCCCCGTCGTACGGCGGCAACCAGACGATGGGTGGGCCGCCCGCGCCTCCCGCCCCGTCCTACGGCGGCCAGCAGCAGATGTCCCCGGCGATGACCCAGCCGATGGCTCCCGTCCGTCCGCAGGGTCCGTCCCCGATGGGCCAGGCCCCCTCGCCGATGCGTGGGTTCCTCATCGACGAGGACGACAACTGAGGGCCGCCGGACGGTAAGTAGTACGCCGTAGGCGTCGGCAGCGTTCACAGGGCGGGGCCCCGGATCTCGATCCGGGGCCCCGCCCTTGTGCTACATGTGGTCACGGTAACCGCGGCGTCTGCGGCGAGTCGGGTGGATCCGATGCCTGGTCGGTCTCCTGTGTCCCATGTGTCTTGAGGTGCCTGTTGCTGTCCGTGGGGCACAAGTGCGCTATGGATGCAGGGGTGTTCATGCGACGCCGAAGGGCCGGGGGGCGGGGGACCCCCGCCCCCCCCCCCCCCGGGGCCGGTTTTAGGGGCGAACCCCAGCGCAGCGGGAAGGGCACCCCCAAACCCCACGCG